>JAKVBA010000053.1 GCA_022447525.1 Gammaproteobacteria bacterium | reverse complement strand
GGGTTACGTGCATGCGCTGACCATTCTGCCGGATGCGTATCGGCGTAAACACAACAAATACTTATATAGAGTCCTGCACGAACAGCCAGCCACTTGGGACGTGGGCAAAAAAGGCAATCTGTGTTTGATGTGTCACTCGATAGGCGCGCATCAAACGTCAAGAGACATTGATAAACCTCTTAACATGAGCATTATGAATCAACTGGCGACGGGTAAAGTCATGAGCCTGCGCGAAGGCAGTAACGCAGCTAATTGCTACAGTAAGCGCAAGAACAGCAAGTGTCCTAGCCCAACCACAACTGGCTATCACCCGTTTATGGAAGGCATGATGGGAGCGACACAAGCCGAACTTCAAGCTGCTTTAGACGATATTAAAAAATGTTTTGTGGAAAAGGTAAAACGACCTAAGGACTGCGTGGTCAGGAACCCGAAATAGCTGGGTTATTAGGAATGTTGGTGGTAAGAATCGGTCAGCTATTGCCAAACATTTCATACACATTTTAATAACTCGCTACCCGCAAGTGGCCTGCCATAATCACTGATGGGCCGCTTTCAAATATCAATAAGCCTTTACGTTTACCGTGTGTAGAGTTTGTTAGCGAATTTCAACGTCAGCAAAGTAATGGCGAACTAGAATTTAGATCACCTAATAAACTTATCTTGTTGACCCGCACTATCAGAGATTGCTTTGAGAAGTTTAAAAAAGACAGTTAATAACCAGTAGTGTATATATCGCTTTGAATGAGCAACGACTTAAAGAAATAGATGCTGAATTAAATAGACGTGGCTTCAAAGCCTGTAGATAAGTAGAGATTAAGAAGATAAACAAAACCGGCTTTGCCGAGTAATTGGAACTAATGCGTGATTTTAATGAATTTATTTTGGCGATTGTTGTTGTGAAGTTTAGAACTCTATTCATTACCCTACTTTTTATCGCTCTAATTACTAGCATTGGCAAAGATGAAAAGTTGTAGATACACGATATCTAAATCAATTGGCTATCGAAGCGACTTACGTTGCAAAAACAGCTGATACCACTACTTTCGTGTATTAAATCGTTACGAACAATGAAACGACTACTCGTCTTGAGTTACATGTCGACAAGTTACCCTACCAGAACAAGGTATCTCTGAGTAATGCGTTGAATCTTTACAATAACAACTTTAGAGAAACGATCGAAAAAGCAAGTAAAGAAAAGAGCTTATTCGCCGAATCATTAGAGTTGATTCAGGAAAACGTAGAAATAGCTATCAATGAGTGGATGCCAGGATACTTTTCGGTTTCACTCGAAGTAAACCGTATCTCTGGATTCCAGACTACGGCCATGAATAATTCTAATGTCGTAGTTGTGATGGCTTCCGAGCGTGGACATCAATCAAATGGTGGAACACTCAGTGTAGAGAACCCTCAACGAGGCGAAGTAGAAAAAGATGGGTTCAAAGAGTCTAATATTCCTAGAATAGTCAAGTAGCAGATAGAGATCACAGGCAACCGAATCTCTATTGGAAAACTACTACAATTTAAATCATGAGTAACACCCGAAAACAGTAACGAGGATAAAAGATGAGTGAGAAAAAATTAAAAATTACGAAGAAACGGTTAGTTCAAGATTCCTATGAATACGGAAGCGATGATGATCACATGATTTCGAGAGCAATTTTCGATGTAGAGTATAACGATTTTCGTGAATAAATCGGTAAAGCAAAGTCATGTTATTGCTGTGCTTGTTGTGTGGAGTCATTCATTTGATCTGGCTATACTGACGACAACAAACTAAATCTAAGAGGATGTTTATGAACCAAGCGGAAAAAGACTTGAGAGTTGAGCTGGCAGCCTGTTATCGAATTTTCGATTACATGGGTTGGAGCGAACTAATTTATAACCATATCACGGTTAAGGTACCGGGCGACGAAGGTCATTTTTTGATCAACCCGTATGGATTGCACTACAAAGAGGTCACCGCCGCAAATCTAGTTAAGGTAGATATCAATGGCAATGTCGTTGAGGAGACCGATTATGCTGTGAATCCAGCTGGAATGCTGATTCATTCTGCTATTCATGGTGTTAGAGCCGATGCTCATTGTATCGGTCACATTCATTCAACAGCTGGCATGACAGTAGCTTGTCAACAGGATGGTTTGAGGATCGACAATTTTTACTCGGTACTTCTGTACAACAAAATCGCGTATCATGACTTTCAAGGCATTACTGTGATGGACGGTGAAAAAGAGGAATTGATTAATAGTTTGGGTGATAAAAACTTTCTTATTTTGAAAAGTCATGGGCTTTTGACATGCGGTAGTACGATCCCAGAGATGTTTATGAATATGTCGTTATTACAGCGGTCATGTGAGATTCAAGTTTCAGTAGATCAAACTGGAAGAGATATTATTCCAGTGTCTGAATCAATAGGGCAGATGACAGAAAAATTACTCGAGATGCAAATGTCCAGCAAGCCAGTCCCATATGGTAAGCTCGAGTTCGATGCATTACAGAGACTGGTGGACCGAGAGGACGACTCTTATAAGGATTTATAATGTAAACCCATAAACTTGTGCTTAGCTATGTCACTGCTTAGAAAACGGTAGAACCCCAAAGTAGTGTAGCCAAGCTACAGAGCAAACTTTTGCAAGCCGAGGACGAACTGCGAACTCGGCTTTATTAATGCTAGCAATATTGCGATGTTTTTATTCTCGTTTCATTAGTGATAGACACAGCATGCCTAGTAGCATGATCCCGCTAACGGTGAATAGAGCGAGGTTGAAACTTCCGCTAATTTCAGCGATCTGACCCGCGATTATAGGAGAAATAATCTGTGCGATACAGTAGCCTAACGTAAGTTGAGCCATAACCTGAGTAGCACGATATCGATATTTGTTGCCGATGATGGTTAGGGTCAGTGAAACGATCCCCATAAAGGCAAAACCAAATAGTACGGAGCTCAAAGAAATTGCAAAATACGAATCGCCTGCGGTCATTAAAAAGTTACTCGCAATGTTCGTCGCGAAAGCCGCACGAATCGAGTTTAAATAGCCTGTTCTCCGGGCGATTCTATCCCATACGAACGGTGCAGGAGCGGCCGCAAAACCAACGAACATCCACATGATCGTTCCTTGTTTTTCCAACGGAATATATTCAGTAATCAAAGAGGTAAAAGTAATGTTGACGGTGTTGCTAAAGCCAGCGCAAATGTAAGCGATAGTCAGTAAGATCAACCAACGCGAGGATGGCTCTGTAGTTCTGTCGATATTGATCGCTTCTTCGATTTGTTCTGATTTGGGCATTGGCATCATTAGAAATGCTGGTACGAGAAGCAATGTTCCCACCGCAGCAAGGGCGAACCATTGGCCGCGCCAGTTCAGGCCACCAAACAAAGAGTTTGCAGCGTAATCTACAACTAAGGCTCCAACCACGATACCTACGCCAGCACCAGCGAAATGCATCCCCATTTCTTCACGCTCATTGTTATGTATCAACCATTTGAGAACCAAACCTGTACTCAACATGAAACCCAAGGCCGTTGAGATACCTGCAAAAAAGCGACTCAGATACCAGACTAAACGGTGATCATGAAACGCCATGATTGCGGTGGTGAACACCGCTATAAACAAACCGTAGCGAAAGAAATAGTCCTTTAAGCGTAAGTCTCGCATCAACCAAACCATGAATAGACCGCACAAATAGCCAATATAACTCCAGCCAGCTAGCCAGCCTGCAAGACTCTCGGACATCCCAGTTTGCTCCTGCATGTAAGGAATCATTGGCGTAAACGAATATCTCGCAATACCCATGGTCAAAATTAATGCACATATCCCAGCCAGCATGACTGTGTAGCGATTCGGAGTATAAAAGCGTTCTAAAAACTTCATGTCTCGGATCTCCCGTTAAGCACTTGAGCAATTTGTGCTCGCAGTTCATTGGGTGTGGTGCTATGGCGCATAGCTGCAATTAGATTGCCAACAGGGTCAATAACGTAATATCGAGATGAGTGTTCGATGCCATAGTCTTGTGCGCCACTACCGATTTCTTCGATATCATAGTAGGCACCGTACTGGTCGGTAATCCGTTTGATTTGCTGCTGAGAACCAGTAACGCCCACTAGATTGTCGTGATAGAAACTAGCGAATTCTGCCAAGTCATCCAGAGAATCACGTCTCGGGTCAACGCTCACCAAGATTGCTCTGGTTGACCTCAGTTGTTCTGCAGTCAATTTGTTGAGCGCATTTTTGACAACCGCCATTGAATTAGGACAAACCTCCGGGCAAGTTAAAAACCCGAAATATAAGATCACAACCTTGCCTCGGTAGTCAGTTAACGAGATTGGGCCTTTTTTTGAATCAAGGGTGAAGTCACCCCCCAAATCGGAAAAAGTTCGTTTCTTCTCGCCAAACTTGCTGTCTGTCGTCGTTAAAAACAAACCAACGACAGCAACAATGGCAATGACAGTTGCGATTAATACGCTGAATGTGGTTTTGCTCATATTAGTGCCCCATCAACATGTTGTGGTTGAGGTGTTGCATGATCCAAATCGAACCCAGCACGACGATAGCCACGATCAAGACAATAAACACCGCCGAAGTGGTATTCCATATCTGTTCTGAAGATGTATTCATATGCAGAAAAAACACCAACTGAACAAATACTTGTGCAATCGCGCACAACAATATAAGGACTAGAGTGAGACCCGAACTAACACCTCCATTCATAACCACCGCAAACGGAATAGCCGTAAGCACAATCGATAGTATTAGCCCAACGATGTACTCTTTTACGGTGCCATGGGCGGCACCGCCGTGTGATTGAGCGTTGTTACCCATTACATAACCCCCATTAGATAAACCATACTAAAAACGCAAATCCAAATTACGTCGAGAAAGTGCCAGAACATACTCAGACAAGCGAGCCTTGTATGATTGGTTTCTGTGATGCCATCACGCAGAAGATGGACCACCAACACGATCATCCACAGCATGCCAGCCAAAACATGAAGCCCATGAGTGCCCACCAAACCATAGAATGCTGACCAATAAGCACTCGTTGTTGGTCCAGCTCCTTCGTTGCTAAAGTGGTAGAACTCATAGCACTCCATGACTAAAAATCCACCACCTAAGGCGAAGGTAATCGATAACCAAAGCAGGAGCTGGGTCATGTTCTTGGATTGAGCACCAAGCATCGCCATCCCAAAGGTGAAACTACTGAACAAGAGCAGAGCGGTTTCAACAGCTACGAACTCCAGATCAAAAAGATCCTTGGGTGTTAAGCCGCCGGCAAAACCGGTGCTGAGAACTGCGTAGGTTGCAAATAAAGTCGCAAACAAAATACAGTCGCTCATAATGTAGATCCAAAAACCTAGTAAACTATCACCCGCGTAATCATGGTGATGCTCTTGGGCTACGTAGCCGGTGTAACCCGGCTCAGGAGTTTGCGTTAATGTATTCATATCAATTTCCTTAGGCGGTTATCGATAATGAATGTCCAGGCTTACTGACTTCATTTGTGTCGTTGCTGAGATCATTATTCTCGATATGATTAAGTTGTTCGAAGTAAGAGTTCTCGATGCGCTCTATTTCCTCAACCTCTACGTAATAGTCTTTACTGCGTTGGAAGTTGTAAACGATAAAGGCTACGATCATTGCGGCCGTGCTGACTATCGCGAGCCACCATATATGCCAGACCATTGCAAACCCCATGATTCCGGATAGCACAGCGATCACGATGCCCGCCCATGTGTTCTTTGGCATGTGAATACGTTCGTATTCAGCAGGTTGCTTAAAAGCCAAGTCATGATCTTTTAAGTATTGGAACTGATCACGATCCATTACATGTGGAGTTCGAGCGAAGTTATAAAAAGGCGGAGGTGATGACGTTGCCCACTCCAGAGTTCGACCACCCCATGGATCACCGGTGACATCCAAATTTTTCTTTCGATCTCGAATGCTGGCGAAAACTTGATAAAACTGTACGCAGATGGCGATTAAGATAATCAATGCCCCTGCACCAGCAATCAGTAACCAAGTGTTCCAGGTTGGGTTGTCGTAGTAATTAAGCCTACGAGTCATACCCATGAAACCTAAAACATACAATGGCATAAAGGCTAGGAAAAAGCCGACTGTCCAAAGGCCAGCCGCCCATTTACCCAAGGTTTCATTGAGTTTGAAACCTGTTGCCTTGGGGAACCAGTAAGTGAGTCCAGCAAAGTATCCAAATAGTGCGCCGCCAATAATCACGTTATGGAAGTGAGCTACTAAAAATAAACTATTGTGCAACACAAAGTTGGCAGCTGGAATTGCAAGCATTACGCCGGTCATGCCACCAATCGTGAAGGTGATCAAGAAAGAGCATGTCCACCACATTGGCGAGTCAAACTTCACTCGGCCTTTATACATGGTAAACAACCAGTTAAATATTTTGACTCCGGTGGGAATGGATATCACCATCGTGGCAATACCGAAAAAGGCGTTGACGCTGGCGCCAGCACCCATTGTGAAAAAGTGATGCAACCATACGATAAAAGAAAGAACCATAATGCATACCGTCGCCCAAATGAACGAGGTGTAACCAAATAGACGCTTTCGAGAGAAGGTTGCGGTCACTTCGGAGAAAATACCAAAGGCAGGTAAAATCAGGATATAAACCTCAGGATGACCCCACGCCCAGATGAGGTTTACGTACATCATCTGATTTCCACCAAGATCGTTGGTGAAAAAATTAGTGCCAAGATATCTATCTAACGTGAGCAAAGTGATGGTCACAGTCAGAATAGGGAAGGCCAGTATAATCAGAACGTTCGCGCACAAAGAAGTCCAAGTGAAAACTGGCATTTTCATCAACGTCATCCCTGGTGCGCGCATTCTAATAATGGTTACAAAGAAATTGACGCCGCTTAGCAGTGTTCCTATCCCGGATATTTGTAATGCCCACAACCAATAGTCGACCCCAACCCATGGGCTGTATTCTAAGCCAGAAAGAGGCGGATAGGCGAGCCAACCTGTTGCCGCAAATTCGCCAATAAACAGTGATGCGTTTACGAGCATAGCTCCAACCACAAAAAGCCAAAAGCTTAATGAGTTGAGAAAAGGAAAGGCGACATCGCGAGCGCCAATCTGTAATGGCACGACCAAGTTCATTAAGCCAACGATTAATGGCATTGCCACGAAGAAAATCATGATCACGCCGTGAGCCGTGAAAATCTGATCGTAATGCTCCGGCGGAAGATATCCTACTCCAGATGAATCGGACACTGCTAAGGCTTGCTGAGACCTCATTAATAGAGCGTCAGAGAAACCCCTGATCAACATAATGAACGCAGCGATTATGTACATTATGCCGATCTTTTTATGGTCTACGGATGTGAGCCATTCTTCCCATAGGTACCGCAGTTTTCCATAATACAAAATAGCACCAACTACGCCAGCACCAACCATAATTACCACAAGAGCTGTGGTCAAAATAATTGGATCGTAGAAAGGTATCGAGTCCCAGGTTAGTTTGCCAAATATAGGGTCTGGATCGGTAACAATCGTCGCTTTATTGGCCATTTTGAACCCCCGTGTACTTTTCGATAATTTGGTTGAATAAAAGTGGATTGACCTCAGAAAAATATTCAACTGGATGATCTTTGGTTTTTACGCTTAGATCAGTGTATTGCTGATTTGACAGAGCTCGATTACTTGCTTTGACTGAATCAACCCAAGCATTGAATCCGGCCTCATCTTTGGCGTGTGCTTGAAATTTCATTCCTGAGAATCCGAAGCCACTGTAGTTGGCTGAAAGCCCCCTATATGAACCTTTTTCCTCGGCGATTAGATGGAGTTGGTTTTCCATGCCTGCCATGGCATAAATCATGCTGCCAAGCTGAGGAATAAAAAACGAGTTCATTACGGTATCTGACGTGATGAGAAACTCAACTGGCGTATCAATCGGCATAGCTAATTCATTTACAGTCGCGATCTCTTGTTCCGGATAAATAAATAGCCACTTCCAATCGAGAGCAACTACTTGTATTCGAATTGTATCGTTTGATGATTTAATCGCTTGTCTTGGATCTAGGGAGAAAGATGTTTTGTAGGTGATGATGCCGAGAACTATGATGATTATCAGAGGAACGGTCCAGACCACAAGCTCGATTAAGGTTGAGTGCTCCCAGCTGGGTTTATATTCAGCTTTTGTATTGCCAGCCCTGTACTTGTAAGAAAACCAAATGGTCATGCAAATCACGGGAATGACCACGATCAACATAATAAGGAAAGACCAAATTATTAGATTCATTTGTTCTTCTGCAACTGGGCCCTTAGGGTCGAACAATAAATAGTCGCAACCTGTAAGATTGATTGTTAACGCCAGTAGCGTCAGAATTCGTATCGTACTTTTTGTCATATTCAAGAGGCAGGTAGCTTTTGAAATCAGTAAAACATTCGATTTATCTTTCTCAGCGTGTTTACTTTTAAACAGCTCATGACGGAATGTATTTCGTTATGATTGAATTTTCAGTAATTTCTGAAAATTCAATCATAACACTGTTTTAACGCTTTTTTCTTGGTACAAAAAACGAAAACACCTGACTTTCTTTAATGAAAGCCATAACTCCAAGGAATGATAGTGTGGATGACTAATTACTTAACGATCCAAATCAAGCGCAAGTAAACTAGTTGGTAGGGTGATTCAGAGTGAGCGCAAATATTACTGGAAAGCAGCTTTGATAGGAGGTGAGGAGTTTGAATGAGAGTTCTACAGGGCAGTAGGAACGATTTCGCTAATACTCTTCCGCCTTGTCGCGTTTTCCACCAACAAGTTTGTCCTTAAAAGCAAACAATGAGGCGACGCTCGAACCCATTTTCATCATTTTACGTAGATCATTAGGGCTCAATGCCGCTAACTCATCGACCGCTTTTGACACTGTGTCGATTAGTTCATAGATCTCAGTCATTCGTTGCTGCGCGTATTTACCTTCTTCAGACACGGGTTCTCTCATAATCTCATCACGCAGCATTGTAAGGGTTGGTGCGACTTCGCGTTTATGGCGCTCTTCCAGCACAATACGTGCTACTTCAATGATGTCGTCTGGTGTTTTGTAATATTCCTTCCGATCACCGGGGTAGTGTGTCAGTTTAAGAAGACGCCAGGACTGAAGTTCTTTGAGCCCCATACTTACATTTGACCTCGAGATACTGAGCATCTCAGAAATTTCGTCTGCGTTTAATGGACGACTATAAATCATCAATAACGCGTACATTTGCCCAACAGTACGATTGAATCCCCAGCGGCTTCCCATCTCCCCAAAGTGGGCAACAAAGGTCTCGATTTTTGTGGATAGCTTCATTTCGTCAGCCAGAGTAATTCGTTTGAGGTCGAAGTCTAACGCCAAACTGGTCTGACCGATAGAGCCAAAGCGTAAATTAGCCCTCCTGAGACTCGCAGCAACTCATCCTAGGTAAAACCTCAGGCGGACGTGTTTAGATAAGTGCAAGGAAAACACTGAAAAACTTCTCTGGTAACATCTTCTTATCGATTTGGGCGTAGTTTTAACCACTTAGATCGTTGCCAGCTTTATTCTTAGCTAGCAAGAGGCTTGCTCTTCAGGTTCGAGAAAAAACTCTTAGCTCAGGCGCTGGGCTATATTCATATATTATCTAATAATCGATTTTTTTATTTTGTCTCAAAGTTTTATTCCAGCTAAGGTCTCTTTTATATGGTTGATACTATTTAATTCCCCCGTCTGCTAGTTTTCTTGGGTCCAGCAGATCTTCCAGTTCACTTCGACTTAGTTCTGTGTTTTCATGGGCGACATCTACAATCGCGCGCTTTTCTTGGTAGGCTTTTTTGGCAATACTGGCCGCTTTTTCATACCCGACGATCGGATTTAAAGCTGTAACTAAAATCGGGTTACGATTCAGAGATTCTGCTAGTTTGTTTTCATTGACCTGAAAAGATAAGATCGCCTTATCAGCGAGAAGGCGACTGACGTTGCTTAAGAGGCGGATACTTTGCAACAGGCTGTCTCCTATCACCGGTAGCATGACATTGAGTGCGAAGTTGCCAGATTGGCCTGCCACAGCGATGGTGCTGTCGTTTCCGATTACCCTGGCAACGGCCATTGCTGCGGCTTCAGGAGCAACCGGATTTACTTTACCGGGCATAATTGAAGAACCAGGTTGCAGCGCTTCGAGCGTTATCTCGCCTAAACCCGCCAAAGGCCCTGAGTTCATCCAGCGTAGATCATTAGAAATTTTCATGATTGCTATGGCAAGTGCCTTTAATTCTCCCGATAGAGCCACAGCAATATCTTGGCTACCGATATGGGTGAAAAAGTTCTTGGCAGATCTGAACGCAATCCCAGTTCGTTGTTCCAGAAATTTATTAAAAGTTCTGGAAAACTCGGGATGAGCATTTATTCCCGTGCCGACTGCCGTTCCACCCAGTGCAAGAGTCTGCAGCTGAGGTTGAATATTTCTGATTCGCTTTATAGAGAGCTCAATCTGTCCTCTCCATGCATCAAGAACCTGTGTCATCCGGATTGGCATTGCATCCATCAGATGAGTACGACCCGTCTTTACAATACCTTCTAGTTGCGAAGATTTTGAGTCAATGATTGATGACAAATATTCAAGAGCTGGTATCAGATCCCTCTCAAGGCCAATCGCTGAGCTAACATGAATGGTGGTGGGTATGATGTCATTACTACTCTGCCCATAGTTTACATGGTCGTTGGCCCCAACTCGGTCTTGCGATCCTTTTTCCTCTAATATTCTATTGGCGAGAGTCGCTATGACCTCGTTTGCATTCATATTGGAACTTGTACCCGAACCCGTTTGATAGACATCGACCGGGAAATGCGTCATTAAGTCCTTTTTTGATTTTAGACTCTCGACTGCTTTGTTGATAGCGTCAGTCATATCCGTAGATATTTGTTGTAGTTCCTGATTTGCTAAAGCAGCGCATGCCTTTATATCTAACAACGCTGTTACAAAGCGTTTAGGCATTGGCTGACCACTTGCGTTGAAGTTGTTGATAGCGCGCTGAGTTTGGGCTCCATAAAGTGCTGTAGTAGGGACCTTCACCTCCCCCATGCTATCCCTTTCTATACGTGATTTATTCATCTACCCCTACCTAGTGTTTAAGAATTGGGTTGTTGATGCTTGAGGCGACATAGTCACCAATTGTTTTGAATTCGTGACAAAGTTTCACAACCTCCCATTTGGACTCATCGCTCTCAGCCAACTCCCACAAAAGAGATAACGGCTGCTGTATGTAGTCCATACACAAGGACCTCCAGTGTCGGGGAAGCATCTCATCTGCTGCGGTTTCTAGAAGAACTCTAAAAAGAGAGATATATGAATTTTTCTCTTGCTCGCTTGCTTGTTTTGCGAAACCGATCTGCTGATTTACAAATTCGTAAATTAGTGAAGCATTATCTGGTTCACTACCTTGCCTTATTTTTTCTTGCATGCCAGCTAAATACGGTGCGATCATTTATACCCCTCCTAAAAATTTCTATTTCGGTCTTTGCACCAAATTAATACTCTGTATGTCTCCATGGTTGCTCTCATCAGCGCGTCATGATTTTTGTTGTTGACGCAAGTCTTCATAAGGCTATGCAGCATTCTTAGGTGAATCTTTTCGATAATACTTCTTGATTTATCTGTAAAGCCCCTTTGTTGGTACCATTCAGCTAGGTTTAAATTACTTACTACCAAAACAGAGACCGCATCCAGAGAAATGGATTGCTGATCGTATAGACTTTCAGCCTCAGAGCATGCAGCTTGATAAAAATCGAGAGCAGCAACGTAGTCTTTATTGAGAAAATATTGATTGGCGCAAGAGATATAGTTTTGCCAAACGGCTAGAGAATGCATGATTGTTTCAGGTCTTTGTAGGATACTGAAGTACTATAATGTAAATAGGAATCATTTGCATTAAAAAGTAGCTTTTTCCTAATTCCCATTATCACCTATCCTAAATTGTTTGACCTTGAATTGGGTGTCGAGAATAATGATCGTCGTATGCAAGTTCAGCTTGATTAGTTCATGGTAACAAAATGTCTATATATAAATTTAGAGCAAATATGAGAACCAAAGAAAGTATCAGCCTAGAGGACTATCGTGGCAAAGTGATGCTTATCGTGAATACCGCCAGTAAGTGTGGATTTACACCTCAATTTGCTGGGCTAGAAAAGTTAAATCAGGATTACAAAGATAGCGGTCTGCGGGTTCTGGGATTCCCTTGCAATCAATTTGCTAACCAAGACCCCGCCGATAATGCCACAATAAAACGGTTTTGTAAGACTAATTACGGTGTGACCTTTCCTGTATTTGCGAGGATCATGGTTAATGGTAAAGGCGAGCACCCTTTGTATACTTTTTTAAAAAAACATGCTCCGGGCTGGTTGTGGAGCAAACGCATTAAGTGGAACTTCACTAAGTTTTTAGTAGATCATAAGGGTAACGTCATTAAGCGGTACGCTCCGACCACAAAACCTGAAAAACTCCGCTCAGATATTGAAGCATTACTTGCTAAAATATAAATTCAGTTCAGCAGAATAAAATACAACAAAGATGAATAAATTTTCCGTAGCGCAACTATTCGCAGGCGCTGTTACCGTTGATACCCGTGTGACTATTAAAGGGTGGGTAAGATCAAGACGTACTTCAAAAGCAGGGATTTCCTTTGTGACAATTCATGATGGTTCGTGTTTTGACGCAATTCAAGTAGTTGTGCCTGATACCGTTGATAATTATCAAGGTGAAGTCCTTCAAATCGGCACTGGTTGTGCTGTGATTGCAACTGGCACCCTAGTTGAGTCTCAAGGGCAGGGTCAGTCGGTTGAGATTCAAGCTGACGGAATTGATGTTGTTGGCTGGGTCGATGAGCCTGAAACTTATCCAATGGCTAAGAAAAGACATAGTTTTGAGTACCTGCGAACGCAAGCTCATCTGAGGCCAAGAACAAATGCGATTGGCGCGGTTACTCGCGTAAGAAATACCCTCGCAAATGCAATACATAATTATTTTTATGGCAAGGGGTTTCACTGGATTAACACTCCAATTATTACCGCCAGTGATGCTGAGGGTGCTGGGGAGATGTTTAGAGTCTCGACTCTAGACGCTGTTAATTTGCCTCGTAACGATAAAGGAGACCCAGACTACTCACAGGATTTTTTTGGAGGTGATAGTTTTCTTACCGTGTCAGGTCAGTTAAATGTCGAGTCCTACTGTATGGCCATGTCGAAGGTATATACGTTTGGTCCAACATTTCGTGCAGAGAATTCTAACACCAGTCGACATTTGGCTGAATTTTGGATGGTTGAACCTGAAATTGCATTCGCTGATCTGAATGACGATGCGGCTCTGGCTGAAGACTTTTTGAAGCAATGTATTAGGGCTGTGCTTGATGAGCGCGCAGATGACATGGCTTTTTTCCAACAGCGTGTTGATAAAGGCGTATTGGATCGCTTACAAAACGTTTTGGACCGTGATTTTGTTCATATGGATTACACAGATGCGATCAATATTCTCCAAAAGAGTGGGAAAAAGTTTGAATTCCCGGTTGAGTGGGGTATCGATCTGGCTAGCGAGCACGAGCGCTTTTTATCTGAGGAGCATGTCAATGGCCCCGTCGTTTTAAAGAATTATCCGAAAGATATCAAAGCATTCTATATGCGCCTGAATGATGACGAAAAAACCGTTGCTGCCATGGATGTTTTGGTCCCAGGTATTGGTGAGATAATTGGCGGCTCGCAGCGTGAGGAGAGATTAGATGTTTTGGATACCAGATTCCCGGATGAACATACCAAAGAGCATTTATGGTGGTATCGTGAATTGAGAAAATACGGCACAGTACCACACGCTGGATTTGGATTAGGGTTTGAACGCTTAATTAATTACGTTACCGGTATGGAAAATATTCGCGACGCGATTCCTTTCCCCAGAACTCCTGGAGCTGCGGACTTTTAATCACATTTTAAGCCCCGATGATGCTTGCCGAGAAGGCGCTGAAGTAAGCTTCAGCGCCCTGTCTATGGTCGGTTTAAAACCTTTGCTTCCCAAGGAAACGTGCTGTTTTGATGGCGCCGCTTGAGTCGAAGGTGCATATTACGTTACCTAGGTTTTTTCCACTCTTGGTCTTAACTGCCATTTTATATTCAATGTAGTGTCTTGATGAGCTGTGATCAAAGGTTGCTGATCTCTGCGTATCGATATCCACAATAATAGAGCTCGGGTAAATTTCTTTTTGCTCGAGGGCTTTTGCGGTACAACTTTTGAAGTCTTCGCCTACGTTGGCGCTGACTAATCCGCTGGCAGTAAAAATGCCGATAATAAGAAGATTAGAAATTCTCATAGTAATTCTCCGTTAGAAATTGAAACTTTAAATTACTAACTCAACCGCATTACTCCGTTGCAAGTGCTATCGGTTAGCCTTTACTAAACTACGCCTAATTATTGATCTTAAAAAGTGAAAAATAGTTCTATAAATAATAATTTATAGTTATGGCAATTAATTTTAACCATTCTTTATGATTATTTCATGGGTGATTATGATGATTTCTGAGTCTCTGTTGCGACGTCCCAACTGCAAATTAATAGCAAGATTTAAAGTTTTTGAGCATATGGCCTCTCATAGTGGACAAACCCATTACAAAGAGATCAGGGCAATACTTACTTCCTAAGATACGGTCTAATAACTAGGTCTTGCTCTTTGGTAAGTTTCGCAACAGTGGATAATTAGGTGGCTTGTCATATATCAATTAATTCAGACGGTAAATTTAGCCATCGGGTTCGGCTGATGCTATACGTGGCTACTGTCCTGCAGTCTTTGCTCCCAGCGAAAATTGTGTTTAGCAAAAGGGTGAAAAAAACCACCACCTTTTCTTGGTAAGCCGTTGTAGAAAATGGAAGCCCGCGTGCCACAGAGCTTGGGTACACAGAAACTAGGCTATCGACAGACAGTTGTTATATTGATTATTTACGAAAATCTTCTAGGATCGTATCACCTCCTTGAGGTCCAATCACCACAGCGGCAAATCCGCACATTGAGGTGTGCACTGTCTTTTTTATCTTAAAGATCCAGTGAAAATGTAACAGTAGGTGTTTTTCCAATCTCAGAACAAAGAAAAGCCGCATGGATAATATCCAGCCTTGGGAGACGCCCGAATGTTTTGCGACGGTTGATACTTACAATCAAGTGATGCGAGAGTACAGATTTCCAAGAGGTGCCACTATGAGTGATATTCGACCGCTCGCATTGCAGTGGACATACAAGTAGATATGGACTGGAGTTCCGAAAATTACTAGATCCAGATTTTTGCTGGCATAAAATAGATGCATGACAAAAATTCTAAACAAGTTGGAAATCAAAGGTTGTGAAAGAGCAAGACTTTCTCGCGACCCTAAGTTTGATGGCCTCTTCTTTACAGCTGTTAAAACCACCGGAATTTACTGTCGCTCTATTTGTCCAGCGACTGCCCCGAAGGTAGAAAATGTGGAGTATTATCGGGTCGCTCTGTCTGCCGCTGCAGCTGGTTATCGACCGTGCTTGAGATGTCGGCCAGACAGCGCACCAAGCAGCAACGCATGGGTTGGTAACGATACAACTTTAATTAGAGCCATCCGTTTGATCGACAATGATGACGGCTCGATAGAGAGTATCGAGCACCTTAGTGAGCGATTAGGAATAAGCTCAAGGTATCTTCGTAAGTTGTTTGCTCAAAAACTAGGTACTTCGCCGCAAAAATATCTAGTTTATCAGCGTGTCTTACTAGCAAAAAAATTGCTTCATGAAACGTCTCTTCCGATTTCCACCATCGCATTCGCGTCAGGGTTTGGTACGGTTCGAAGTTTTAATCACTCGATCAAAGCAAACTTAGCTCTTACTCCCAGCGATATTCGTAAGCAAAAGCGTGGCGCGCGTAGCACGGGATCTTCGGTATCTCTGAAGCTTCATTATAGGCCACCCTTTGATTGGGACTCGATGCTTAGCTTTTTGCAGACCAGAGTAGTGGACGGCATTGAGTGGGTGCAAAGCGGTAAATACGGTCGCACGATTATTACCCAAACCGGCGCGAGGGGTTTTTTTGAAGTTCACCATGACTCTAGAGAGCCAATCCTTCACTTAGAGTTGGCGCTCGAGGATTTTAGTGACATCCATGCATTAATCAAAAAGATCCGTCGACTCTTTGATTTGGACGCACCGATGTCGGATATTGAAGCTTGTATTCAGCAGGTATTGGGTAGTGAAATTCAACTTGCTGAAGGATTGAGAATTCCAGGTGTTTGGGATCCTTTTGAGGCTGGTATACGTGCGGTATTAGGACAGCAGGTCACCGTCCAGCAAGCTCATAAGCTTGTAAACCTATTAGTCAAAGAACTGGGGCAGTCTTTGGAGTGCGGAAATCGACTTGATTTGAAATTGTTCCCAAGCCCAAAGACAATTGCTAAAAGTGATCTTGCCTTTTTAAAGATGCCTCAAGCGCGAAAAGATACAATTCACCGCCTGGCAAAACATTTCATCGAGAATGACAAACCTGCTGAGCTTGACGAGTGGTTAGGCATAAAGGGCATTGGTCCATGGACCGTAAATTACGTCAAACTTCGTGCTGCCAAAGACACTGATGTGTGGCTAAGTGGTGACGCTGGAGTCAACAACGCGCTTAAATTAGTGGGCTCAAACTTGGACCCCGATGCGGCTTCGCCATGGCGAAGCTATTTGGTTTTTCAACTCTGGCATCGTTTGTAGCGATCAAACTCTGTCGTAATTTCAATTTTTAACAACTAAACCCCGAGCGACTCGAAGCAATATGACGATATACAACCAAATTCTCGACACGCCAATTGGACAACTGGAAGTAAGGGCTTCTTCTGATGCACTGCTGTCGGTGTATTTCGTTGAGCACGTTCAGAAAATCTCATCGAATCAAATAACCTCGCTTGCAGTAAACCAGTTGCAAGAGTATTTTACTGGCGATCGTAAGGTGTTTGACGTCCCGACCGAGGCTTCGGGAACTGAGTTTCAGGAAAAAGTCTGGGCCCAACTTATTTTGATAGAGTATGGGGCGACTAGATCTTACCAAGATATTGCCTCGTCACTGTCAAACGCTAAAGCAGTTAGGGCCGTAGGGTCGGCGAATGGACGCAATCCATTAAGTATCATTGTTCCGTGTCACCGCGTAATTGGCGCAAATGGGAATATCTCTGGCTATGCAGGTGGGGTGACGCGCAAGGAGTGGCTTTTACGACATGAGGGCGCCATTTAGAAATCACTAATTAGTTGCGCCTAAAAACCTGAAACCTCAGTATTGGCCGATGCTAAACCGTTTTGTTTGGTAAACCTCCAAAAAAACCTAGAACCTTGGATACCTTCCCATCGCGTTCCTCTACCACGTCAAAACCCTGAACAATCTGTTCAGTTCCTGAGTGTATTGCCCAATGATATCGATATAAGTTGTGATGTTAATCAACTATGCTTGTCCTTGAATATATCGCATTAGGTATCTTTGCCAGTACCTAATGAACCATCTTTTCAAAGACATCGATTTCGGTCAGCGCAATGGTTGGGTTGCGAACATAGATGTACTCTGTGAGTGATGCTTCTATATGAAGGCGAATTTTTCTGCTTTCTTTCTCGTTCCATGCATCGAGCATACGATCAAATACCCTTGGGTAATTGATTATTTGTTACTTACCTCCAATCTAGTTTGTTTTGTTTTAGATCAATTGTCATGTTACTGATGTAAATTGAACTATTGATACGGTAAATGAGTGCTTATTCAGGATGTGAATGAGTGAATGCTGGCTTTATGATCACATTCTAAGCATAATGCACCAATTAAATCGAACGATCGTTCGTTTTTTTGTTGGTAATTACCAGCTGCTGCAGTGTTTCTTATGTGAAATTCTGAGCAGACTTAGATTGCCGAATTAACATAACAACCAATAGAGGCCAACTAGATGTTTAATGGTAGTGCTATCTCGGTAAAGATGCTCGATGGCGGCATCGCCGAACTGAACTTTGACTTAGAAGGTGAGTCAGTCAACAAGTTTAACTCTCTGACCGTAAAAGAATTGGGCGAAGCGCTCGAAATTCTTGACAACGCGGACGATGTAAAAGGATTGCTGGTTACCAGTGGTAAGCCCGTATTCATCGTAGGTGCGGACATCACTGAGTTTGTGCCTCTATTCGGCGGCAATGGTGACGTAGATGTTGCAGGTCATCTAGGTAAAAACAACGACAATCTAAATATGTTGGAAACTTTTGACTTTCCTTCAGTCGTTGCGATTAACGGCTACGCAATGGGCGGCGGATTAGAGATCTGCTTGGCTTGTGACTTTAGAGTGATGAGCACAGCAGCAAAGATCGGTTTGCCGGAAACTAAACTGGGCATTATTCCTGGTTGGGGTGGTACGGTTCGTTTGCCGCGAATCGCCGGTGCGGACACGGCTATTGACTGGATTGCGTCTGGGAAAGAGCAAAAAGCAGAAGTCGCGCTCAAAGCCGGTGTGGTTGATGGTGTTGTTGCTCCTGAAGACTTGCGCGAGTCAGCATTGAAGGTATTGCAAGATGCAATCGATGGAAAGCTTGATTTTGAGGAGCGTCGCGATCAAAAAGACGAGCCTCTAAAGCTAAATGAAACAGAAGCTATGATGGTTTTTGAAACCTCAAAAGCGTTTGTTAAAGGTATGGCTGGTCCACATTACCCAGCACCTGTGAAAGCAATAGAAGTAATGCAGCATGCGGCAAGAAAATACCGCGACGATGCGCTGGATATCGAGCAAGAAGCTTTTGCTGAGCTAGCTGAGACGCCAGTGGCTGAAAGCTTGGTCGGCTTATTCCTATCTGACCAGTTGATTGGTAAAAAAGCTAAGGGTTGGGAAAAGAAAGCCGATAAAAAAGTAGAGCGTGCAGCTGTGCTGGGCGCTGGCATTATGGGTGGTGGTATTGCATATCAGTCCGCGATCAAAGGTACGCCGATCAAGATGAAAGATATTAACCAAGACGGTTTGGATCTTGGTTTGTCTGAAGCTAATAAACTTCTGTCAAAAGCGGTAAAGCGTAAAAAGATGACAGTGGAAAAAATGGGCGAAACTTTGGCGCGTATTGATCCAACTTTGTCGTACGACAATTTTGATGATGTCGATGTCGTAGTTGAAGCGGTTGTCGAAAACCCAAAAGTGAAACACATTGTTTTGTCTGAGCTTGAAGACAAGGTGTCTGAAGACACAATTATTGCTTCAAATACCTCGACTATCTCAATCACCTACTTAGCTGAAGCATTGAAACGCCCAGAAAACTTCTGTGGCATGCACTTTTTTAACCCTGTGCACCGTATGCCTTTGGTTGAGGTGATTCGCGGTGAAAAGTCATCCGATACGGCCATTGCTCGAACCGTAGCCTACGCCAATAAAATGGGCAAAAAGGCTATTGTTGTTAATGACTGCCCAGGTTTCTTAGTGAACAGAGTATTGTTCCCTTACTTTGCTGGCTTCATGGATTTGCTGCGAGATGGAGCTGACTTCCAGCAAGTTGACAAGGTAATGGAAAAGTTCGGTTGGCCAATGGGTCCGGCTTACTTGATGGACGTTGTTGGTATGGACACAGGCCATCACGGTCAAGCTGTTATGGCAGAGGGTTTTCCAGATCGGATGCAAGGCACTTATAAAACAGCAGGCGATGCCATGTACGAGGCAGATCGTTTAGGTCAGAAGAATGGCCTTGGTTTTTATAAGTACGAAATGGATAAGAAAGGTAAGCCAAAGAAACTCGTTGACGAAGCAGCTTATGAGCTACTGGCTCCGATTACCGCTGAGCGTAAGGAGTTCACCGCCGAGGAAATCATTGCTCGTATGATGGTGCCAATGGCGACTGAGCTAGCCCGTTGCTTGGAAGAAGGCATCGTGGGTTCAGCCGCAGAAGCCGATATGGCCTTGGTTTACGGTGTTGGTTTCCCTCCGTTTAGAGGTGGCATTTTCCGTTGGATAGACCAAATGGGTGCCGAAGCGTTTGTCGCAATGAGCGATCAAGTGAAAGAGCTTGGGCCATTGTACGATGCGACTGAAACACAACGTAAAATGGCTGCCGAGGGCGCTAAGTACTACGTTTAACAGACAACTTTAGAAAGGTAAGTATTATGAGTTTAAATCCAAGAGACGCTGTGATCGTAGATTTTGCACGCACAGCAATGGGCCGTTCTAAAAACGGTTGTTTTCGATTCACTCGCGCAGACGAATTAGGTGCTGCGGTCATCCGTGGATTGTTAGAGCGCAATGAAGAAATTGACGCTGATGAAATTGATGATTTGATCTGGGGTTGTGTGATGCAGCGTGAAGAGCAAGGCTTCAATCTTGCTCGTTTTACGGGCATTATGGCTGGACTACCTGAAACTGTACCAGCTCAAACGGTAAATCGTTTGTGTGGTTCGTCAATGTCAGCCATGCACACGGCGGCAGCCAATATCATGGCGGGTGTAGGCGATGTCTACATCGTTGGTGGTGTTGAGCACATGGGCCACATTAACATGAACGAAGGTGTGGACCCCAACCCTGAGCTCGGTTTGTTTGCGGCTAAAGCAGCGGGAAGCATGGGCATGACCGCTGAAATGTTGGCGATGATGCATGGTATTCGACGCGAAGATATGGATGCGTTTTCAGCTCGTTCGCATCAATTGGCGGCCAAAGCGAGAGCCGCGGGTAAATTCGACAGTGAAATCATTCCAGTAATGGGGCACGACGACAAAGGTGCGCCGTTTATGGTCACCCAAGACGAGACAATTCGAGAAGACACCACGGTAGAGGGCCTTTCTCAACTACGCCCTGTATTCAACCCTAAGGGCGGTACAGTTACGGCTGGATCTTCCTCTCAAATCACCGATGGTGCGTCTGGCATGATCATTATGTCAGCAGAAAGAGCGGCCGACTTAGGCTTGACACCTAAAGGCGTAATCAGAGCGACAACTTTGGCCGGTGTTGACCCCTCTATTATGGGTTACGGTCCAGTTCCATCGACTGAAAAAGCGTTAGAACAACTCGATATGGATATCGACGATATTGACTATATTGAGTTAAATGAAGCTTTCGCTGCGCAATCATTACCGGTGTTGAAAGACCTTGATCTTCTTGATGACATGGAAGACAAAGTCAACGTTCACGGTGGTGCCATCGCTCTGGGTCATCCATTTGGTTGCTCTGGTACGCGTATCTCTGGATCTCTACTTACCGTCATGGAAGACCGGGATCAGCAGTGGGGTATCTCTACCATGTGTATCGGACTTGGTCAGGGTATAACCACGGTTATTGAGCGAGTTAGCTAAGTCGTGGAGCTCCAGTTAAGTTAATCCCTCGATTACTCGGTGGGTTTATATGACAAAAAGTAAAAAGGCCTCTCTAGTTCCTAGAGTAGGCCTTTTTTCATAACACTATCAAAACAGTTTGGTCTATCAACTATTTTTGCTTTTTACGGTTTTCAGCTCTTCTAGGTCTATATCCAAACGATTAATCATTGAATACAGGGTACTTCGATTTTTGAGACCCATTAACTTAGCTGTGGAGGTGACGTTATTTTCACACTTCTTCAAGCTGTAGTTAATAATTTCTTTTTCGATACCAGACTGAAGATCCTTATAAACGTCCTCTTTATGAGCATTTTTAATATATTCGTCCAATAGGTCCATCATTCGAGCTGTTGTTTGTCTCTCTAGCGAGAGAGGTAAAAGACGTCTCAGGTTTGATAGTTTATGACGCGACTCCGTCTTTAGCATGATTGCCAAGAATAGGGCAGTGGCGATCGGAACAAGCCCGGTCGCATTGATACCAATATTTAATATCTTGAAAATCATGGCGGTGGCGAACACTAGAGTGATAGGTGTTAGTGCCAGTAGGCTATGCAGACATCTCATGGAATCCAACTCTGACTTGGCACGCAAGTGACCGATATAAGTCGTAATGAATCCTAGAAGTAACGTGCTGAAAATATAAAGCGAGAAAAGGTTGTAATACTCACCCTTTGTTGCCGATACGCTGTAACCGATTGAGTAAACTCCCGCAACCACAGAGTCAAAAAACAAAATCAGACAAGACAATACGGTTGCTATTCCAATCGAAATGGATGTTGTAATCAATGACTCGAGCTTACTTACCGACAGTGCATAGAGCAGCATATAAAGCATGACAAATACAGTTGCCACATAATACAGCCTAAACATCGTCTCTACGGTGGCTGGGTTTGCATCCAATAAGTAACCGAAAAACTCTATACCGTTGTGAATGGCAAATACCACGACGATAGTCGTAAAAACTCTTGAAACCGATCCGCCTCGAATTACGTAAGCGAGCACAAAGAGATTGAACGCCAAACTGAGTAATGATGGCAAAAAATAAATGTTCAATGTAAGGATCCTCCTTTTATTATGCTATGTACCCGAATTGGCCTGCGACTAATCCTGAGCCTGCAAACAATCCAGCTACTGTGTCCCCCTGTAGGAGGCTACCAGAACGCATTAGTTTTTTAAAGCAGACTGGTAGCGTTGCAGTCGTTATATTGCCTAAATCGGGATAAGTTTTAATAACTTTACATTTATCTACTTGATGAAGGCGCTGAACTTGTTCAAACGCCACTTTGCCGGTTTGATGAGCAATCACCCAATCAACATTTTGCCAACCAAGGTTTTCCATAATTTCATCGTATACTTGCAAGTTAAGCTTTAGCCCTCTGGCAACAATTTGACTCATATTCATATGAGCATCAACACGCCCATTTTCTTTCCACTTATAATGGCAGAGTGTGTGGTGGCGACTCTCACTCAATTGATGAAATTTTGAAAATCCTCTTTTGTTTGAGTTTGAGGGTCCTATGATCATAGCTCCGCCCGCATCGCCAACTGATAGCATGCCCCATAGGTTTCGCGCCTCTGAAGGGCTGACGCCCTCCTTAAGTTGCTCTATGACCGCGCGAGACATTTGGGTAGTGACTTCTCCAGTTACAATCAGTGCATAATCGATGGTGCCTGTGTCAATCAAACTATCGGCCAAACTAAGACCTTGGAAAAAACCAAAGCAAGCATTGGCAACATCAAATGTGAAGGCTGCATTCAATCCAAGTTTATTTTGGATGATGTGGGCGGTCGCGGGTTCGGGTTTATCTCTTTCTATACCGCAGAATATAACTGCGTCTATGTCTCTGGGGTGGACCTCAGGACTGTTTTCTAGAGCCTCTTCTGCGGCCTTTATTGCTAGATCGGAGGGCAGGTCTTCTGATTTGGACATTCTCCTTGCACTTATACCCATTTTCTTATCCATCCAATCGCACGGCAGACCGTATTTTTGGTCTGTGTTGATTTCCTGCATTATCTCAATCGAGGTGATCTCATCGGCCGGTAGATAACTGCCCACTCCGATAATTCTAGAGAGTCTTGAGGGGCGTAATCTGTGTACTTGCTCGAGAAGTGAATAGTTGATTTCATTCATGGTTGTACTCCATTGGGTTGATAAAATGGAAACCATGATGACACTGGCGCCGGAAAATTAGCCATTCGCACAATAAAAAACCCGGGGTTAGCGTAAAAAAGAGAGAAAAAAGCGAAAAAAATCGCTTAAAAATGCTAATGGGTGACAAAAAAAAGACACCACCTATAAGATTTTTACCTTATCTGTGGTATCTTCTGTGCTTCGCATGTTTGAACTTGCGTGCGTACCTAAGTTTGTAGAATCCTTTTAACCCCGGGACTACAACTTAGGCTCTCCATTGGTGAAGCCTGGATTGCTCACTGATGAAGAAAACAAAGAAGGCACACACCCTATGAAATCTGGCCTTCTTGGAAAGGCCCTTGTAAATGGAGCAAGGGCCTTTTTTTATGAGTTCTGTTTACAACTTGATGTCATTATTTTTTGCAAAATATGATTTCGCGCAAACATCATTTTCGCTCAGAGTGTCATCGCGGCTGATGAG
>JAKVBA010000052.1 GCA_022447525.1 Gammaproteobacteria bacterium | reverse complement strand
ATTCTATCACCAAAGGCATAACTTTCGCCTCTATTTGAGAGGCGAATTCATTGATTGGCAAGTACTGCCAAATACGACCCTCACCCGCGGGATAACCCTCCTTCCACAATGGCGGTTGGGCAGGAGGAACATTGAGCCGCCCGGAAAGTTGGATCTCGCCAACGGGAGTGGTGATTGTCGGCAACTCTGCTCTAGTGGCTCCAGCCGGAGTCCATCCTCTGGACACCATCACCAAGTGATCGGAGGCTCTTGGTTTAAATAAAGTGAAAACCTGATAACCAACTCGCTTATTAAGCACTTGATTTTCAATAAATATTGTATTTTCCGCCTGATACTCGCCGGACACAGTGACAGGACGGAAACGCAATTCTTCTTGAATTGATTCATCGATTGTTCGATTGATAGATTTTAAATCTATTGCCGGTAATTTAGATCTTACCAAAACTTGATCTAATAGCTGCTGCTTTTGCGATGCACGATCAAGCTGCCAGATACCTAATCGAATCATCGCCAATACCATCATCACCGCCAAAATCAGCAAGACTGGGAGTCGAACTAGACTTTTTCCTGTTTTATTTTGCGACATTCGCATCTCTTTGAGCCAAATAAGATAAACTCCGCGAACATATCACAAAGCATTAAACAACATCGCGAAAACAGGTGCCTCATGCCCAAAATCATCATTATCGTGCTCATGATAGCCATGATCGTCAGTCTAGGCATAGGTTTATATCATCTACTCAAGACACCAGATGATGCGGATAGTGGTGATAAAGTAGTCAAAGCGCTAACTTGGCGGATAGGCATATGGATTGTACTTTTCGGTTTCATTTTTCTGTCGATCAAGATGGGATGGATAACCCCTAGTAATTCAATCAACCCTGAGAGATTTAACCAAGAGCAACAAAAAAGAATTGATGAGTCGGAAGGGCGATTTGAATCCGAGAATCAGTAGATGGCAACGTCTGTCTTAAAAATGCTTTACCAAAGACCCGAGGCAATAAACGGATCTTGGGTATTGTCAGCGAGCTGCGCAGTTTAAACGGTGTGATTAATCCCCAGCCCTCCTTGGTCTCGGCGACTTGGTTTGGACCTAGCTCGGGTAAGTGGGGTGAGAATTAAGACCAAGGCTATCAAAACGAAGTTGTTTGTTCTCGGTTTAAGGTCATAGTTATGACGGAAATACTTTCGCAAATTCCGAAATACTTGCGCAAGACAAGACAAAACCATAACTGACCCCGCCTGAGCACGGAGAACCGACTTAATTTAAAGTTGGTAGAAGTTAGCGGGCACTTAGAAATACAAACCTCAAAATCGAATTGTGGTACCCCCACCCTCGGCTAGTGATACTACCGTTGTCTCGAGCAAAAACCCACCAACATCCCTTGTACCAGAAACAAGCTCCCAACTGCCTTTTAGAAGACAGCTTTTGATAAAATAGACCATCTCACTCGAGGGAATAAGTAACGTGTCCCAGACCTTGATTATGGTCGTCACTCCCGCACTGCCTGCGCTAATAATACTTGACGATGGTAGCAAGGTTTTCTATAACCTACTGCTAGCGGCTTGTTTGGGTCGGTCGGGCGTTAAGACAACCCATCGAAAGCTATAACCTATTGGGATGTTTCTGCAATCCCCCTAACTGCGTTGGAGACCATGGTAGAGCTTTCGCAAGAATTTCCCTTTGACAAAGGCTGGCAAGATGGCGATATGGTACTCGCATGTAACAAAACCAATATGCACGGATACCGCCTCGATTCAAGTGAGCGCGAACCACTAGCACTGGTTGTACTCATTGGAGCTTCCTAATAATGAATCTAGATAGCCTAAAAACCAGAGCCAAGTTGTTCGCTCCTGGTTTGGCAGTGGTATGCACAATAGGCTTTGCGGCCCTGTTTTTAAGTCAACATTACGCCACACCTGTGATGCTGTTCTCGTTGCTACTGGGCATGGCTTTATCCTTTTTGGCCGAGGATGAACGCAGCAGTCCAGGGATTGAATTAGCCTCATCCAAAATTTTAAAGGTAGGCATAGCCATGATCGGCTTACGCTTAACCTTCGGTGACTTGCAAGAGCTTGGGCTGTACTTTCTTTTGATTCTACTGCTTGGCATTTTTTCTACCATTGGCGTGGGTATCTTGCTTTCAAGGCTGTTCAAAACAAGTCAATCCTTCGGATTAGTAAGTGGCGCAGCCGTGGGGATTTGTGGCGCTTCTGCGGCACTGGCAATGTCAGCTGTTCTGCCTAACACACGTGATCGTCAGCAAGATACATCGCTAGTGGTCATGGGTGTTACACTGCTATCTACTATCGCAATGATCGGCTACCCAATTTTGTGCACAGCACTCGGCATGAATGATCAACAAACCGGCCTTTTTCTGGGAGCCACTATTCACGACGTTGCTCAAGTGGTCGGCGCGGGATACTCAATATCAAATCCGGTTGGAGATCATGCCACACTAACCAAGCTGGCAAGGGTAAGCCTGCTCATTCCAGTAGTGGCTTGTGTTGTAATGGTGGTTAGCGCTAGAAATCGCAAGAATGAGGGGCAAACTAGTCTGCCTAAATTTCCCTTATTTCTGATCTTTTTCGTTATTTTTATGACCATCAATAGTTATATCGAAATTCCGTCAAGACTGATAGAACTCAGTGAAAACGTATCCCGATTTGCACTGATTATGGCCATCAGTGCGATTGGTATGAAAAGTGGTTTGCGACAAGTATTTCAGGTTGGAATGAAACCTTTCTTAATCCTAACCACAGAGACAGTCTGGCTAGTTATTTATATATTGATAGCGATCAGACTGTTTTACTAACACCTTGTAAGCACTGAGCTTGTACTTTGTATTGTGCATTAATCTTAAAACTTAAAAAAAGATGGCCAATCATGAACTTGTTTTCAAGTAACCTATCTCAGTTCAAATTAGGTCAAGCAATTTGAGGCTCATTTGTGTGCATGCCGTTTTTGTAAGCAGAACTATAATTCCACAAAGAACCGAGCGCAAATTCAGATATCAACACTACCAAGGTACGTAAATTTAGTTAATCTAACCTTTGGTTTTTATCAACTGATCGACAACACTCGGGTCAGCCAGGGTGCTAATGTCACCAAAATTTTCTCGATCGCCCTCGGCGATCTTGCGAAGAATTCTGCGCATAATTTTCCCCGATCTTGTTTTGGGTAAACCCGGTGCCCAATGAATTACATCTGGGGTGGCAACAGGACCAATCTCCTTACGAACGTGAGCAATTAGCTGCGACTTCAATTCGTCGTTGTACGTCCGATCAGCCATTAGGGTCACATAGGCATAAATACCCTGACCTTTTATGTTGTGTGGAAAGCCAACTACCGCGGCTTCGGCAACCGCTTCGTGTAAAACTAAGGCACTTTCAACTTCGGCGGTACCCATTCGGTGCCCAGACACATTAATGACATCGTCTACTCTTCCAGTAATCCAGTAGTAGCCATCTTGATCCCTATAGGCCCCATCACCAGTAAAGTAATACCCCGGGTAAACTGAGAAATATGCATCAAAAAAGCGTTTCGAGTTGTTGTATACACCACGCATTTGACCCGGCCATGAGCAAGATAGGGCTAAATTCCCTGACGCTTCTCCCTCAAGAACATTACCTTCATCGTCCAATAAAACCGGGACGATTCCGAAAAACGGTAAGGTGGCTGAGCCCGGTTTAGCGGCAGTCGCACCGGGCAGTGGTGCAATCATGATTCCGCCGGTTTCAGTTTGCCACCATGTATCCACAATCGGACACTTATGTTTACCAACAGCATTAAAGTACCACTCCCAAGCCTCGGGGTTGATGGGCTCACCGACGGTTCCTAAAATGCGCAAGCTGGCCCGAGAGCTACTATTTAGATATTCATCCCCAGCGCCCATCAATGCCCTTAGAGCAGTAGGAGCTGTGTAAAATATATTTACCTGGTGCTTATCAATAACCTGCCAAAATCGGCTTGCATCAGGATAAGTAGGCACGCCTTCGAACACCAACGTAGTCGCACCATTTGCCAACGGCCCATACGTCAAGTACGAGTGCCCAGTAATCCAACCAACATCAGCGGTGCACCAATAAACTTCACCGTCTCTGTAGTCGAAAACGTACTTGAAGGTCATCATGGTATACAGTAGATAACCAGCGGTGGTGTGCATAACACCTTTGGGTGTTCCGGTAGATCCTGAGGTATAAAGAATAAACATGGGATCTTCTGCGTCCATTATTTCAGGCTCACATGTTGATGGCTGCTTTGGAACAAGGTCGTGGTACCAGCTATCACGACCCTCTCGCCAAGCGATCTGCGCCCCTGTCAACCTAAAAACCAAGACGGATTCGACAGTTGGCGTGTTTTCACAAGCTTTATCCACGTTTTTCTTCAATGGGATCGTCTTACTCGCGCGCACTCCTTCGTCGGCTGTTATGATCATTTTACAGCCAGAGTCATTGATACGCCCTCTAAGAGCCTCGGGAGAAAAGCCACCAAACACCACTGAATGAACAGCACCAATTCGAGTACAGGCCAACATCGCGTACAGCGCCTCTGGTATCATGGGCATATAAAGACATACACGATCGCCCTTAGAGACCCCTTTTTCACGCATTGCGTTGGCTAATTTGCAGACCTGATCATGTAACTCTTGATAGCAAATATGTCGACTTTGATCTGGCTCATCTCCTTCCCATATGATTGCAGTTTGATTTGCTCTCGCCGGCAAATGGCGGTCGATGCAGTTTACAGAAACATTTAGTTTCCCACCTTTGAACCAAGAAATTTGGGCGGAATCAAAATCACAATCTGCCACACTATCCCACTGCGCTATCCACTCAAGATTTTTTCTAGCTTCACTATCCCAGAATGCCTCAGGATCTGCGATTGAGGCTTCATACAACTCTTCGTATCCTGATTTGTCTAAATGAGTCTTTTCCTTGATATGTTCGAATACTGGGTAACTTAAATTGCTTGACATATGCTGTGCCTGTTTGAATCTTATATGTAAATTTCCGAGTTGTGTTTTAAGTTATAACACAAAATTGACAACGTTGTCTTTTTTGTGTCTAATTTTAATTCTATTTTTTTGCCATTTATCAAACATGCTGAATTCATCGTTCACAAAAGTCTTCGTCTTTATCCTGAATATCCTGCTGACGTCACAACTTGCTGCCGAACAGGCCGCACCAAAACACATCAGCTACCTGACGTCTTGGGGATTGGATCGTAATAGTAGTGAGCAACTCCAACATAGCAAGGTTGATGCTTTTTTTCTCGCCTTCGCTAAATGGGATAGAAACGGGACCATAACAGCCACAGATGGCATGTTAAATTCACCAGAATCAATAGCCTATAAAACCTGGACAAAGCTCGCACACAACAGACCGAATACCGAATTTTACTTGTCGTTCGGCGGCCAAAATTTTGAAGATATTTGGGATCAATTAAGCAATGATGACATCATCGCCAATATAGCCAATGGCATCGTATCCACCCTAACTAAACCCTACCCTGTCTTTGAAGATGATGCTCAAGGCAGACCCATTAAGATAGGCTCGGTTCAAATTGATGGCATCGATCTAGATTTTGAACAATCCTCTCGCCTTACCCTCTCACAAAATCGAGCATTAAAAAAACTTGCCACACAGTTAAGGACGAGACTTGAGCGCCGCAAAAAGATAGTCTTAACCACATACCATGTCGGCGCAGATCCGCTATTATGCTTAAATAATCCTAGTGAGCTGGTGTGCTCATACCGAGAAACTCCGTCCTCCTCGCACCATGGAGAGGTTATATCGCTGCTAAGATCGTCCTCTTCATTGTTCGATTTTTATAACATCATGACCTACGACGCTGGTAGAGATTTTGACTATCAGCAATCCCTACAAAATTATGCAGTCTACATCAAGGATAAATCCAAGTTGAGAGTGGGAATAACCATAAATAAACAATGGTCTGAAGATGGCGGATTTGTGATGCCGAAGTCGGATAACCTAAAGAGAGCTTGTTGGGCTAAAGATAATGGCTATGGGGGTTTTTTTGTGTGGGCCCTGGGAGCCAATACAGAATCAATATCGCTGCTAAGGCAAACAGACTATGTTAACGACTTAATTCAATGCCATTCTTTGCTTGAGCCAATTGACCAAAATTGATCTTAGGCCATTACCGATCTCGATCTAGTACTGAAACCATTTGAGTTGCTGTATAACTATCATCCGGTTTGAGAAAAATTGGATTGTTTACATCAGCCGATTCCACACACAACATCGATTGGTACCCAGCCAGGTTCATGTCGGCCATGGAACGACAGCCATCACTCCATGGATTCCACACAACTGAATCATGAAAACCATTCGAGGTAATCGAAAGAGTCCTAGCAGGATCACGTAACCTTAGCTCTTTACTGGATGGCAAGTGACTATAAATTCTGTCGATTGGTCCGGTGATAAAAAGCTCATCTTCGCTCTGAACAGAAGTTGACCCTAGCTCACTAAATTTTGTTCCCCCTAAGCCTGATAATGTAGTTCGTAGAATATTTTCTATACGAAAATATGAATGAAGACCAGCCTGAAATTGAAACTCGGTAACTCCAATATTAGTAACGGATAGAGCCAAAGAGATTGCCTTAGCATGGAGCGTTATTTCTAGCTCAAGCAAAAAATCATCAAAGCCATAATGATTTGAAACACCGTGGTGGTCTAGCGCTAAAACTATACGACTGTAATCAATATTTTGGAAAATATCTTTTACCCCCCACCAATTAATTCGAGCAAAACCGTGACTGGGCATATATGAGTTGGCTCCGAATACAGGGAATAAAACCGGCACTCCACCTCGTATTGGAGTCACGCCATCGAATACCGCTAATTCACTAAGAAAAAGTTGTTCTTGGTGATCTGAAGTTTTCCAAGAAAGTAATTGCCCACCATACAAGCTAACTACCGCTTGCGCACCGCTGACATGATTTAGCGTTATATAATCTCCTTGTTTCATTTAACGCACTCACTAAATTTTTAGAAACCACCGCTTTAAGTAAAGGCAGTTTGCTAAAACCCAAAGCACACATAATTGTGCGAGTGCAACAGCAAAACTGGCAAAGTACGGATCAAAAATAGCCATTTTTTGCCAAAGGTAATGAACAAGTGGTGTACCGAATAACTCAAACTTTGACAGTGCTATCGTTAACAGCCACGACAATATGTAAATCAATAATGAATTACTACCCAAGCGACGAAATGGTTCACTAATCCAACGCAAACTCAACACATCTGCAATTACCAAACACAGAACCAAAATAAAATAACAGGCCGCAGCACTGACAAGCACAAATGAGGCTGTCCAAAGATTCTTGTTTAGCGGAATATAGCTTGTCAACAACAAACCAAACAGTAACAAACCCAAGCCAATGAGGCTTAGTTTCTTAATTAACTTGATTTGGTTTGCCGCCGAAAACCAATGCCCTGCACTTAAATAACCGAATAAAAATGTTGCTAAGGCCCCTAGAGTACTTAGCAATCCTTCAGGATCAAAAGCTTGACCACCGTGAGACCACATTCTATCAGCACCGATCACTTCCATATCCAAGCTTCGAACCACATTACCTTGTAAGCTGAAGGCATTATCTCCACCAAAGTATTGTAGGAGAAGGGTGTATATGAGAAGGACAATCCCTATTACGTAAGGCAATGCTCTTACATTTAGATAACACAACAAAACGTTCCCAAGAAGATAGCAAATACCTATTCTCTGTAGCACTCCAAAGACGCGAATAAAATCAGCATCATATGAGAATGCATTCAAAGTATTAAGTGCGTAGCCTATTAAAACTAGAATAGAGGCTCGGTTTAAGACACTCAAAAGAAATACCGAATTAGCCTCTCCTGCATGTGCATTCCGACTCAAGTAGCTGGTAACGCCAACCATAAACAGAAAGGATGGAAAAACGATGTCCGTTAGCGTAAAACCATGCCAAAACGAGTGTAGTAACTGAGGATAAACATATCCCCAATTTCCTGGGCTATTGACCAATATCATTGCTGCGAGAGCAAGTCCTCGAAACATATCTAATGCAATAACGCGCTGACCTTTGTGTGTCATGAATTCACCTACAATTATGTTGACAACGTTGTCATTTTGGTTATGATATGCAAGCTGCCAGTTGAATTCAAGCGTTAAATCAATTCATAAAAAGATAAAAATATGAGCAATTTCAAGATAAATATTGACTCTAAACAGCTTTTCCTTGGTGTGGATGGCGGAGGCAGTAAATGTAAAGCTAAGATAATTTCGTCGGACTCATCGATTCAAGGTGTTGGCATATCAGGGCGCGCCAACCCGGTGCAGGGAATTGACGTAGCTCAAGCCTCGATATTAGAGGCATGTAATTTAGCGATAGAAGACGCTGGGCTGCCACCGGAAGCCATATCAAAAACAGTCGCTGGCGTAGGCCTCGCTGGCGTCAATATTCCTTCCGTCTATCACTCTATGAGCGACTGGAATCATCCATTCAAAAAATTGCATCTAACCACAGATCTACACATAGCTTGCCTTGGCGCCCATGAATCAAAAAATGGTGCTGTAATTATATGTGGCACGGGCTCGTGCGGTATTGCTATTGATGGAGATAATCATCAAGTATGGGGTGCGCATGGCCTGCCCCTGGGAGATCAAGGTGGGGGCGCATGGTTGGGACAAAAAGCAATAATCTCGATATTACTAGCGGAAGACGGACTTGGCCCGCAAACGAGCCTCACAGGCCGAATTTGCAATCAATTAAAAACCAAACCACATGAAATTACTGAGCTAATGCTTGGACAGCCTTCCAAGGAATACGCCAAGCTTGCGCCTCTTGTGCTGCAAGAAGCTGATGCTGGGGACCCGATGGCCACTAGTATTGTCAGCGAAGGCGCTGATTACCTAGCTTCGATTGTAGAAAAAATCAGCACTCTTTATGACGACATGCCCATTTCAATAATCGGCGGGCTAAGTGAGCAAATGATGCAACGGATGCCCACATCAACCCAAGAAAAAATTCAAGCTCCCGCGGCACCTCCGGAAGACGGGGCACTGTACTTTGCTTGGCAAAATACCAAGATACCCGAGCAGGTCGCTTTTTAACAACATTCCTCGTCTATCAATGCCAAACCTAAGTTACGTCGAACCGATCACTAATATTGTCCCCAAACCAAAATCGACAATTCTACAAACAGACTTCGTCGATCTTAAGGAATTTTGTTGGATTACATCAGTTGATTTTCAGCTTGACGAGGTAATTCAAGAATTCAGCAATCAATGGAACTTACTGGGTTGGTCGCAACCATTAGAGCGTCGCCAAAAAAGCAATAATAGCTTTGGTATTTCGCTATCGCTAGACTCAAACCTTGAAACGAATCAGTATTCTCTCGAGATAAAGACCTCACTAATCCAACTTCGTGCTGAGTCTAGAGAAAGTCTGATAGTAGGACTACAAACAATTCTTCAAATAGCTTCATTGAGTGACGGAGTTTGTTCTTGTGCAATTATTGAAGATCAAGCAGCCAGTAAATATCGAGGGATATTGTTGGATGTCAGTCGCCATTTCCGCCCAGCTTCTGAGATCAAAGCCCTCCTTCGCATTATGGCGTTCTATAAACTCAATCACTTTCATTGGCATCTTGTAGACGATCAAGGATGGCGGATCCCAATCCCCGGTTATCCGAAGTTACAATCAGTGGGAGCCTGTAGGGTCGGAACGGTGACGGGCCATACCTTAAATCCATCATCTGAGGTAGCAAAAAAAGCACACGAAGGCTGCTATACACAAGAGGAATTAACCGACATTGTGCACTTAGCGGATTCACTCGGTATTACCATAATCCCCGAAATTGACTTGCCTGGACATAGCTCTGCACTGCTTGCAGCCTATCCTGAGTTGGCGTGTGAATCCAATTGCGGTGACAAGTCAGTCAAAACCCATTTCGGCATTTTTAAAAATGTTTTGTGCAACAAAGATGCTGTCTTTGATTTTTTAGAAATTGTATTTAAACAACTGGCCACGATATTCCCGGGGCAATACATACACATTGGTGGGGATGAAGTCAAAAAAGAATATTGGGAAACCTGTCCTGACTGCCAAGAGATCATGCAACAAAATGGCATAGAGAGTATCGGGCAATTACACGGCCATTTTATCAAGCGTGTCACAGGAATCTTAGCTAAGTTTAATCGCAAAGCGATTTGCTGGGACGATGTGCTAGTAGACAACGATATTTGCGAAGATGTGCTTATTATGTCTTGGCTTGGCGCCGAATCAGCGCAGAATGCGCTAGCCAACGGCAACCAAGTAGTCATGACTCAAAGTCAACTTTATTTTGACTTTTACCCATCGTTGTCCACCGAGGAGCCAATGAGCATCCATGGACATGCTCCCCTTAAAGACGTCTATTTTTACGACTTCGACCGAGAAAACCCAAATATTTTAGGGGCACAAGCTAACGTATGGAGCGAGTATCTACCCACTCGAGATCGATTAGAGTACGCTCTTTTCCCTAGGCTGCTAGCGCTCTCAGAGATGTTATGGACAGCCGAGGATCATAAAGATTGGCCCAACTTCCTAGTTCGTTTAAATACGCACTCAAGTTATCTTCGCTCTTTGGGCATCAATGTCAGTGACAGTCACCTTAGCCCGACATTTGAAATAAACTGGCCCACAAATTCACAATGCGAGCTTCTGATTAATAGCGATTTTCCCGCGCTAACCGTTAGCTATAAATCGAATACAGCTAGCAGCCCTGATATATGGATCGATTACACCAAGCCAATCATAATCGAAGAGAGAACCACAATTTATGCTCGTTTTTTCAATAATTTAAAAGAGCCTGTGGGCATGCCGGTATCAATCAACGTTTGTCCACACTTTGCCATTTCAAAAAATATAAGCGTAAAAACACAAAATGGGGAACAACTTGATCAGAACCCCTCTGTATTAACAAATGGATTAACTCAACAACAGCAGATTTTCCAACACGACAAGTGGTTTGCGCTGGAAGAAACGGGACCATATTTAATTACAATTGATCTCGAATCAAGCCAGACGTTATCCGAGCTTTCGATTGGAACCGACGGAGCCCTGGGTCGAGAGTTATATCGACCTGTCTCATTGACTGCCTCTGTATCTATTGACAACAAGGTGTGGTCAGCCACTGAAACTCTTATTTACGATCAAGAGCGCCAACGCTTTTTGCTAGAGATGCATCAACGGTCTGGCCGTTACATCAAAGTAGAAGTAAGTAATAACCAAAAAACATATTCCTTTGAGGATGAACGAATGGTCAACCCCATCGTTTATTTAGATGAAGTTGTCGTTAACTAATTAGCCAAAGCGAGCGAATAAATGATCGAAACCACTGTATTAGCAAGAATTGATTGGATCGTCATCGCAACGATACTCGTTGTTTGCTTAGGCATCTGCTTTTTATTTCGAGACGATTCCGCCGATAGCGGTGTGGAGGGTTTTTTTACGGCAAATAGAAAAGCAAAATGGTGGTTTTTAGGCACGTCAATTGCAGCGACTACCTTTGCTTCTGATACACCCTTAGTTATTTCCGGGTGGATTGCCGATTTCGGCATAGCCGGTAACTGGTTTTGGTGGGGAGGTGCTGCCGGCATTTCGGCGATTACGGTTTTCTTCGCGAGAGTATGGCGACTTTCGGGAGTCGTTACCGACACAGAAATCGCTGAGCTTCGATACGGTGGTAAGCCTGCGACCGTATTGAGAACAAGTAAAGCCTTTATTTTCTCTATATTAGTCAATTGTATTATTTTAGGCTGGGTTCTTGCGGGAATGTCTAAGATTACCGAGCCATTTATGGATTGGGAGTACATTCTTGGTAGCGATGTGTACGCATTCATACTCGCATACTACCCTAGGTCTCTCATATTTCATGACATTAATGCCAGCCTCACTATTTTCACTTTACTACTGATTACATTAACGTACAGCTCCTGGGGCGGACTAAAAGCAATTTTGATAACGGACTTTTTGTGGTTTGCATTAGCCATGTGTATGGCCATATTGCTTTGCGTATATGCCGTTGATCATGTTGGTGGGCTTGCAAATATGTGGGAAAGACTAGAAACACTTTACCCATCGAACAGTCAGCGCATGGATCTTGACGGTAAAGCGTTTCTAAATCATGAACAACTAAAGTCTTTCGCACCATCCTTTGAAAGTGGCTCAGTTGGTTCATTGGGTATTCCGTTCAGCGCATTTATCTTGACCCTTACATTCATGTGGTGGACCAATGGCAATGTTGATGGAGCAGGCTATTTCGCTCAGCGCTTGTACAGCGCGGAAAACAGCAGAGAAGCTGAGCGTGGTGCAATGTGGTACGGATTTGCCCACTTTGTTTTGCGATCGTGGCCCTGGGTTATTGCTGGCATCGTAGCGCTTGTGATGTATCCCCGAGCAGACGTAAATCAAACTGCTATGAACTTTAATCGCTGTTTAGACAACCCAGCACAGTGCACAACCGAAGAAACTCAGTGTTTAGCAGACCGTTTTAATTGCTCAATCAAAGAATACGGTCTACTTGTAAGGAAAACCATCGACAGCAATGAAGGAGAAAGAATAGAGTTTAGAGAAGATCGTGAGCGCAGCTACCCTGCTTTGATAAAAGATGTTTTGCCAAAAGGCTTGGTGGGGCTTGCACTGGTCGCTCTTATGGGCGCTTTCATGTCTACTGTTTCAACTCATATAAATTGGGGGGCTTCATATATAGCCAACGACTTCTACCTTCGATTCATAAACCCAAATGCCACCAATCGTTCTCTGACTCTTGTTAGCCGACTTGCCACTCTTGGTATCGCGGTGATTGCTATTCTAGTTGCCTCTCAAATAGAAAATGTCGGGACAATGTGGGAACTTTATTTAGGCATGATGGCTGGTCTTGGCTTACCCCATCTTATGCGTTGGTTTTGGTGGCGCGCAAATGCTTGGACAGAATTGAGTGGCATGATTTCTGGTATTGGTCTGGCATTAGCTAATTACGTGGCCAGTCAGAATGGTTTCTTACCAGAAAATCAAATATCGGTTTTCCCTAGCAGTATGGCCAGTCATCCGATCCATGTTATTTGCTGGATTTCGGTGGTTAGCGCAACAATTTCTATTATCGCAACTCTGATAACGCCGGCAGTTGATAAAAAAACACTCATAAAGTTTGTCGAAAAAACCAAGCCTATGGGCTTTTGGAATGATCTGAATACTCCATCAGAAGGAGAGCAAAAAGATCAATTTGGCTTATCAGTGGTTTACTTTTTCCTAGGATGCATTGGCCTATACGCTGGTATGTTTGGGCTTGGGTATTTGATCAGACTAGAAACAAGCATTGGTCTGATTTTGATCGCTGTAAGTGCCTTGACATTGATCTTAATGCTTCGAGGTCTAACTAAACTACAAACTAAGACCGATGTGGCTTAAAGCAGTACAACAGCTTGGGTGACAATACAGAAAACCAGTCTCTAAATTTTAAAGAATTGATTATGTTTTACTTTCATACAGGCAGTTATCTTGAATTTCCATCAAAAGTGCTTTCCCGACTCTCGGGTGTTGCTATGAAAGTGCTAGCGAACTGTTTTTTAATAAGCATTAATAATGAGAATCAAGATTCCTCATCATCAACTGTGGAAGAGATTGACTGTCAGCAAGATCAGCTTACTTCGCAAGGCACTAAAATCATGAGCGATGACGAATTTATGGATTTGTTACCTGCTAACGGGCACCTTCATTAGGTTTGCTCTAAATCTGGTAAAGCTCAGACTTCCATGACATTTGATTGTCTTGACTAGGGCATAAAGACACCTAGGGTTACCAATAACTAGTGGGTGGATACACAGTTCCAAGGATTCTAATTATAGGATTGTTTAAATCTTTAACGAGGTTATGTGGAAGCTAACAGATTGTCATTTTGAAGGTCTGCAAAAAGTTATTTACCCAATCACGATAGTTAACCCCGAAAATACTGCGAACATCAATTAAAAAAGCTCTTCATCCAAGTTATATCGTCCTTCAATTTCCCTAACTCCATCTTTCAGACTGTCTGCAAAAGCCCTGACAGTATCAACCATTAAAGTAATTTCTTCAATTGGCGGGTCTATCAAGCTAGGGAACAAACCAACAAGGAGATGCGTAATAAAACAATACTGCCGTAGATAATGAACTTTTACAGGAAAGCAGATCTGGTATGAAGCTAAAGACCAATCTTGAGCGATTATGCGGCCGCTGAATTAACAATCAACTGCTGCTCTAACGCCAGTCGCTTTTCTTCAACGTCTAAATAGAATTCAACATCGCTTAGCTCAGTACTCGCGGCTTTATCAACGACAATAGTTGTATCTGGATGCAGTTGTAAAGATGATGCCGGACAGCTTGCACTGATTGCGCCCTCAACAGCATAAGCAATTGCGTCGGCTTTAGATTCACCGGTTGCCATCAAAAGTATTTTTCTAGCTTCAAGAATGGTCCCAATTCCCATCGTCAATGAGAGCGTTGGCTGGGTTTCATTTTCACCAAAAAAACGCGCGTTATCTCTCACCGTTTCATAAGTCAGTGACTTCACTCGTGTTCTGGATCCTATCGACGAAGATGGCTCATTAAAACCGATATGTCCATTTCGACCAATCCCAAGTAATTGGAGATCAATTCCACCATATCGTTGAATTTCTTGCTCATACTCTTTACAAGCTTGATGAGGGTCGGCGCAGTCGCCCGAAGGTACGTGAGTAGATTCGGGAGCGACATCAATATGATCAAACAATTTCTGCTGCATAAAGAAACGATAACTCTGGGGGTGATCTCCGGACAAACCATAGTATTCATCTAGATTAAAAGTTGTTACGTCTTTAAACGAGATAGCACCCGAATTATTCTTTTCAATCAGCTTTTCATATAGTGACACGGGAGTAGACCCGGTTGCTAACCCCAAAACGGAGTTAGACTTATTAACAATTTGATTAACGAAAAATGTCGCACCAAATTCAGCGACTTGCTCCGCCGACTCTAAAATCACTACTCTCATAATTCTGCTCTACTTGCCTCTTGAGTTAACTTTGCATGCCCACCGACCCATGTCTGTTTTACCTTAAATTGCGAATCAAAACATACAATATCAGCACGGCTACCTGGCAATAAACTGCCTCTCTCGTGATCGATTTGTAGCATTTGAGCTGGATACAATGACGCCATACGTAAAGCCTCTTCTAGGCTAACGCCAACCTTTTCATGCATAAATCGCACGCAGTCAATCATACTTATCGCGGCTCCGGCCAATCGTCCTTCTGAATTGACCAGCTGACCGTCCTCTTCTTTGATTGACTCTCCGTATAATTTGAAGGATTTGTTAGCACTACCAACCGTGGCCATCGCATCCGTTACCAAGGTTAATTTACCCTTTGGTTTAGCTCGTAATGCCAGCTCAATCATCACCGGGCTCACATGAATACCATCAGCAATGATTCCGCACCATGTTTGATCATTAAGGAGTGCGGCTCCCACCACTCCGGGCTCTCTTCCGGATGCTTGACTCATAGCATTAAACAAATGAGTAACCCCGTGCGCGCCAGAATCAAATGCCTCTTCGGCTAAGTCAAAGCCACAATCGGTATGACCAAGGGACACAAATATGCCTGCTTCAACTAACTTTGTAATCTGCTCACTCGTAACCATTTCTGGTGCTATAGTTACGATTTGCTTGGTATCTGAGTTCTCAAGATGCCATCGAAGATCATCGGCGTGCATGCGCTTAAGTTGACTTTCGATATGCACTCCCCGCCGTTTTGAACAAAAGAAGGGGCCTTCAAAATGAATTCCTAGGACCCCAAGAGATGATTGATTGGTGGCAAATTTGACTGCTGCAAGTGCTTCTTCACGCACATGGAATTCGTCGGTAACAATAGTGGGGTAAAATGCGGTGGTGCCACCAAGATAATGACCTGACGCTATCTTTTGCAAAGCATTTGCACTGCGATCATTATTGAATAATACACCGCCTCCGCCATTGACTTGCCAATCGATCAATCCAGGGGCTATGGTTTCGCTTTGAAAAACCGTTTTTTCGATACTGGGCTCCAAACAATCGATTGGAACCATATCCAGCACCAACTCTGAGGACACAAGTAGGGCATGCCCTTCCCATGTTTTATATCCATCGAAAATTTTTGGTGCAATTAGATATCTCATTTCACAAACTAAAAAATGACAACGTTGTCAATTATTGAGGAAATCAACAGGAAAGTAAAGCTTGAATTAGTCTTTCATATTAATCTAGCCTTAAGACAAATTCGATTGACTCGAACCGCGAATGATCATTTCCGGCAAATAGCCATGATCGTAGCTAACTTTCAAACCGTCACTGCGTTTATCGGTGGACCGCTTGGAAATTGCGTCTATTAGAATCTGAGTCGCGTGGGATGCGATATTGTCATTTGGCTGCTTAGCAGTAGTCAACGATGGCCAGGATTGTCTTGAGAAGGGGCTATCCTCAAATCCAACTATCGCCAGTTCCGACGGGACCTCTACACCCGACATTCTAGCGGCGAACATCACTCCTGCTGCAATCTCATCATTACAGGAGAAGATTGCAGTGGGCCTTTGCTCAGTAGCAAGCACCGCTTTACCTCGTTGCATACCGGATTCAAAAGTATATTTACCTTCAAGAACAAATTGAGGTTCTACTTTCAAACCATGGTCTTGCATGGCCTTCATATAACCATGCAGCCTTTCGCCACTCGATTTATGCTCCCTATCACCATTAAAAAAGAAAATATCTCGATGTTTGTTCTCGATCAGATGAGACGTTATACGATATGCCGCGTTGCAATCGTCAATATAAATAGTACGTTCTACGTCCGTTGGCACTGTTGAACTTGAAATAATCCGAGAAAATACAATGTTCGCATCGTCCAACATTTTTATAATCGCCTCATTTTCGGAAATAGGCGGAGTTAAAACCAAACCGGCGAGTGAACTTCGCTGCATCAAAGCGTGAACTTCTTTAACTATTTCCTCTTCAGAAACATTCCCTTCAACGGGGTGTACAACTAGTTCAAAATCGTTTTTGCGACACGCGGCCAATATGCCATGGAGCATGGAGATCACGTAGTTGCTATTGGGGTTATTATAAATGAACCCTATAGTAGAGGACTTTCCTCTGAGTCGACGGGCAGAAATATTGGGTTGATAATTGAGCTCTTTTATTGCCTTTTCGACTTTTAGGCGCAGTTCTTCTTTTACTCCTGGCTCTTTGTTTATAACGCGAGAAACACTTTTAAACGAAACCCCAGCCAACTCCGCGACCTGCTTAATTGTTACTTTCATTCTTGGACCAATTAAATAGTGGAAAAGCCATATTCTTTAACTTGATTAAGTAGTTGTCGATGGGTCGGTAACTCTTGATTTAATTTATTCGCCACCGACTGAACTTGGTCAAACATATACTTAGCCTTCTCCCATTCAGTTAAACGATTGGAAATATACTTAACTTTAGTCTGAAATTGCATGCCATAAAGCACAAAAAGGTAACTATCTAACACAAAGGGTTCAAAAGCATAATCGAAATCATATTTACTGGGAAGGTGGCTTTGCCAGTGCTTTAATTTGTCCTGTAGGCTTTCAGGTATCGAGTTCACCGCGCAATTATCGATCCAATAATCACTATCACGTCTCTTAGTTATACAATAATGAAGCTTGACGAAGTCTACTGTCTTATCCCATCGCAACCTAAATATGTCGTTATATTGCTCGGACACGTATTTAAGATCATCGCGAGTACTCGGAAATTGTTCGGCCAACATATTTGCAGCCGCCTCTACCAAGAATATAGCCGATGCCTCCAATGGTTCAATAAAGGCAGCGGACATTCCAATAGCCACGCAATTTTTTTTCCAAAATTTTTCGCGATAACCACTCTCGAATTGCAGACCTCGATAACTGAGCGAATCGGCTTGTGCACCGATGTAGGATTTCAGAGTCAATTCTGCCTCTGCCTCAGAAGTATGATCAGCACTGTATACAATACCAACGCCTCGACGCTCTGATAAGCCAATATCCCAGGTCCATCCGTTTTGATGGGCAGTAGCGATCGTATTTGAGGCGATTGGGCTATCATCATTTTCATAAGGCACATGAGTAGCTATCGCACGGTCATTAAAGATCACATCCTTAATACTTTGGTAGGCGACCCCCAAGGTTTCACCAAGCAATAAGGCCCTAGAACCTGTGCAATCAACAAAAAAATCGCCTGAAATTGTACCCACTTGCTCGGTTTGCAAAGAAGAAATGTAGCCATCATTGTCTATATTGGCTCTCAATACGTCGGCAGAAATATATTCGACGCCTAACTTATTGACACAATGCTCATGCATAAATCGAGCAAATTTATTAGCATCCAAATGATAAGAGTAATTTTGTAATGCCGAAAATTCGGGCGTTGTGATTTTTTTGGGAGCTTTAAATACACTGCAAATATGAGCTTGGCTAGCCGTAGCAAAATCGTAACTCTGACGATTTTCACTGTCCTGTAAAAGCCAATAAGCAGCCAAATTAAAATCGTAGGCCGAATGATAAACTGAATTAAGCGGATGATAATAACTGGACTTTTCTCCATCCTTTGGAGTGTGAACCCAATTCACAAATTCAGAACCCTGCTTAAATGTACCGTCACAGTTTCTAATAAACTCGGTTTCACTGATACCGAGTGATTGCAGTGTATTGCGAATAGTCGGCCAAGTGCCCTCGCCCACCCCTAATATGGGTATATTAGGGGATTCTACCAAGGAAACCCTCATTGACTGATTGTTTGCACAATCGAACCGCTTTGCAAGAATTCCAGCCGTTATCCACCCAGCGGTTCCGCCACCGACAACAATTACATGCGACAAACTATCTTGATTGTTCATTATACCTCTTTAGTAAAGAGTCAATTCTGGCCATCGAAAACAGCATCGCATAGACAAATGGCAATGCTCCTTGGTCCCGAAGTTTAATTAGCATGTCTTTATCCAATTGATTCAACTTGGCTTCATCGATCGAATATAAACCCTTCAACTCCAGGTTACTTCCATCTTCAGCTTCAACATTTAATGAAAAAGGCGATAATAGATTTTGCTCTAACAAAAGGTCACAAAACGGTTTCACCAGTTGATGATCAGCGTATAGGTCCTCCGCATCAGCTATGAGTTCGTTGAGAAAATCCGACTGAGCACCATTGTCATCGAACAATGATCTTCCATCAACCTTAGACAACATCTTTGAATCAGTATCAACGCAGACAATTAGGCTGTGTTCGTCAGACGCTATCTGCGTCAAGGCAATAGGGGAGCTGCGTGCGCTCTTGGGTATGTGTTTACCAAGCCAGCCATCACTTGAATAAAAAAGACTTTGATTCGGCCTGAGCCCAACTAACACCACAAGCCTAAACTGACCGGTAGAATCGTCTTTCACAAAAACGACAGGATATTCAGCGCATGCAGTAACTGTTTCACGAAGACCGATAGGGATTACACCTTTTTCTTTAGCCAGAACACAAGGGTGTATTGGCTTGATTTTTAGTTCTTGGTGTTTACTTTTGTCTAAGGGTTGATAATTACTCATAATGAATCCTTAAATAGATTGAAAGCCAAATTGGCATACTTGATTAATTAATTCGCGATGCTTGGGAAGACCATCACAAATTAACTCTCTGGCACGTTTAACTTGTTGGAAACGTTCGTTCGCCATATTCGCTTTGGTATACATAGTAGCGGGTAAATCTTTTGGGACTCTGCCCATGCCGTAAAGGACATATTGATAACTTTCAAATGGAAATGGTTCATTAATATCTGAAAAATCGTATTTACTAATGGGTCGTTGTTCCCACAAATCTAATTTAGCCTGCAATGAATCAGGGATTCCCGAGAGCTCTCTTGCCGCTAACCAATAGTCAGTGTCGCTTCTTTGAGACAGCACGTAATGCATTTTTATAAAGTCGATGGTTCTAGTCCAACGAAAATCAAAAGATTGATTAAACATATCGGCTGAAAGAGACATTGCTGAGCGACTTGCGGGAAATATGTCACTCACCATATTGGCAGCGGCTTCAATCAAAAAGATAGCCGACGCTTCTAAAGGTTCAATAAACGCAGCTGATAAACCAATCGCCAAACAGTTTTTATGCCAAAATTTTTCGCGACGACCGACTTTCATTGGAATCACTCTTGCCGATAAATTATCAGCTTCCAAACCTACGTAACTCCTTAGCGTTTGCTCGGCCTGATCGTCAGTCAAAAAAGACGAGGAATAAACATACCCAACACCCCTTCTAGTCTGTAATCCGATATCCCAGATCCACCCAGCTTCCCTTGCTGTTGATTTGGTAACACAAGCAATTTCTTGGTTTGGATCTTGATAAGGAACTTGCATTGTGACAGCGCGATCATTGGGTAATATATCTCCCAATTCATTGAAGTTGACTCCCAACTTTTCTCCAATAAGTAGGCTTTTAAAGCCCGTGCAATCAATAAAGAAGTCTCCAGATATATTACTGCCCTCTCGAGTCACTACTGCGGTTAAGTAACCCTCTTCACAGGTTTGAGCGTCAACCACATTGGCTAGAGTCAAATTGACGCCAAGGTTTTTGATGGCATGGTCTTTGAGAAATTCTGAAAAGCGCCCCGCGTCCAAATGGTAGGCGTAGCTTTGATGTGCTTCGAAAGCTTTCGAGGTAATGCGTTTAGGCGCTAGGAAGTTCTCACAAGCGTACCCCTGAGCACTCACCGCATCCGCATAAGACAGGCCTTCTTTAGCACCACTCATCATCCAATAGGGTGCTAGATTAAAATCACTCGGGTCAAATATCGAACTAAACAGATTAAAATAACGGCTGTTCTGAGAGTTATTTTTCCAATCAAAGAATTGTGTTCCTTGTTTAAATGTTGCCTGACAATTTCGGATAAAATCGTTTTCGGAAACACCAATTGCCTCTAATGTACGTCTCATTGTTGGCCATGTTCCTTCACCAACACCGACAATTGGAATGTCTGGAGACTCAACGACAGTTATCTGCAATCTATTTGCTTGATCAGAACAATCAAACTTTTTTGCCAGAATACACGCTGTAATCCAACCTGCGGAACCACCACCAACAATGACGATAGAATTTATTTTATCGCTAGATTTTTTCAAAACGTCTCCATTTACTAAAAAAAAGCACGACCAATATTTACTGACCGTGCTTTAGTCGCAATAAAGCATTTAGGTTACTGTGTTGATTATACCGAAGAGAAGGAGCAATCAAACAACACAAAATAACAACGCCAACAATATCAATAACTTCAATTCAACCAGTTAAGTTCATAAGTTAAAGAACGATAAAGCATATTCTTTATTGCTTAATCAGAGCCCTTCAAAAACTTGAAGAAACAAGGCAAACAAAAGGAGGAGGAAAGAAACCTGCAAACCCTGAGACTCTGATCAAATACCTATCAATATTTACGCTTTAATATCGATAAGCAAGCTTCACGAAATAACGAGAGCCGTTGACAGTTGCCACACGCAAACTATTCAAACCCGAACCAAAGTTCTGTATCGTTTTTTCGTCGGTAAGATTGACGCCCTCGACAGTCAAGTCGATATTGTCATTGACGTGCCAAGTAAACGACGCGTCCAGGAAAGCCTGATCATCAAAACTATCCAATGATGTACCTAGGGCCGTACCCTCAGCTAAGAATGAATCTCTGTAGGTGTATGCTAAACGTGCAGAAACCCTTTCATTCTCGTAGTAACCTGTTAGGTTATATGAGGTTTTCGACGTTCCAGGTAAATCAGTTTTCTGACCATTAGCCAACTCGCCTTCGCCATCAACGTAGGTGTAGTTCGCTAGAACACCGAAACCGTTGTCAAACTGTTGCTGATATTGCAACTCTAACCCAGTTAAACTACCACCCTCACCCTGGACAGGAATTGTTGTGCGATAGGGTAAAGAAGGTTGCCCAGGCACATCCAAGATGCGAATTTCAGATTCAGTCGTTATAAAAGATTTAATATCCTTATGGAATAAAGCGGCCGACAACAGCGAGCCCTCGTCAAAGTACCACTCTAATGCTATGTCAGCTTGATCCGCAACGAATGGATCGATCGCTGAGTTACCTTGCGAGGCAGTTTGTTGAATGTTTGCGATACCTGAAAACGCCGGATTTAAACTATTATAACCAGCTCGCGACATCACCCTAGATAATGAACCACGCACCAAGGTTGTGTCGTTCAAATCATAAGCAATATTTATGCTTGGAAGCAATTCTGAGTAATCCGACTCTACTACATTAAAGGCTGAGGTCCCGGTTACATCGGTATCAACATACCGAACGCCAAAGTTACCCCTGACTCGATCTCCGGCAAAATTGGCTTGCGCATAAAACGCAGTAATATCTTCCTCAACCTTACCAAATGCAGTTGGCTGCACCGTTGGATTGGTTGCAAGAGCACTGACCGCCGCGTGCCAAGCTTCCGCGTCCACTCTAGTATAGCTACACAGATTACCTTCACAGACATCGCCATCGACACTCGCCACACCATCGAAAGCACCTAAACTTTGTAGCGTTGCCCCATTTGGAATAGCAACAGTGGAGTTGATTAGGTTTTGCGTTTGCTCGTGATTACGACGCTTTAAACCAGCCTCTACCGAATTAATTGCACCCCACTCAACATCAAAGCTGAAATCGGCTTGGTAATAGGCTTCCTCGTCCTCTAAAACAGTCTCAGCAAGCGATCCGCCTAGTATGGTTCGTGAGGAGGCATCTAAGCTACTTATTCCATTCGCATTTGCAACCAAACGGTCGGACAAATCCGCATCAAAGTCGACACTAACACCACTTGCCGCATCAAAACTTCCAAGACCTATCAGCCCATTAGCATTGCCACCATTACCGCCTTCCGCAGTAGTCTGGCCGGCCTCGTAACTAAGAGTCCAGCCCGCACCTGTGTACTCGCCTTTAAAGTGCAAGACGTCACTTTCCAATTCAGGTCGACGAGCATTTGCGTCCTGAGCTAAATTTGCTGCAGCAATTGCTCGGCCCGCCAATGGTAGGTCTTCTGCCCGACCGCAACAAGCTGGCAACACCGCTGTTCTATCCGTTGTACCAATAACGTCACTGGCGTTAATTAACAAAAAGTTTTGGTTAATGTTGGTGGCATCGACTTCAGTCTTTAAATATTGCAAGCTAAAGCTATGCGCGTCGTTTGGAGCATATTGAAAAGTTAGGTCAATAGTATCACGCTCACGATTCTGTCTAAATTCAGCCAAACCAATTGCGGACCAGCTCTCCTCCCAGTAGTTTTCTGCCTTATCCGCACGACCGATAATCTCATTAGTATGATACATGGCAGATACACCGAAAGTATCACTCTCGTTCTTCCAGCCTACGTAGGAAGTAACGCCCGATCCACCATCACCGGTGTCGGCAAGAGAATTTGAGTTGTACTCTGCTGAGGCAAAAAAGGTCAATGGCTCCTTCGCGTCAAGAGGTTTTCTGGTATTAACCACAACCGTTCCGCCAACGCCACCTTCGTCTTGAGAGGCAGTTGGAGACTTATGTACTTCAATGCTTGAAACCAATTCTGATGGCAACAAGTCCATATTGAAACTACGATTATTCGATCCCAAAGAAAACCATTCAGTTGAAGCTACAAACTGGCCATTAAGTAATGTATGAGTTAGCTCAGGATTTACACCTCGAATAGATACTTCATTTCCTTCGCCAACAAATCCACGATTAATAGTTACACCAGGCACACGCTGCAAAGATTCTGCTAGATTTTTGTCTGGGAATTTACCCACATCTTCTGCTGAAATAGCTTCAATATTTGAATTGGCTGCACGCTTCATATCCAGCGCTCTTTCAAGAGACGCTCGAGTACCAACAACAATCAACTCTTCCAGCTCATCTGAGCTACCGTCTTGTGCATATATTGGCGCTGCCCCACCTAAGAAAGCAGCCACTGTCACAGCCCCGTAAAATTTAGGGTTGCACACTCTCTTAAGCTTTGTACTTAATTGTTTCTTTTCATCAAATGTCATTTTCATTCTCCTCAGTACTATTCTTTCTAATCAGAGCAGCGTACTGTCTACCCCAACCATCAACCCAATTTCTCTCTGGGCGATTCTAAACTATCCACAAAAGACAACGTTGTCAACGCTGATTAGCAAAATATCGAGCTTTTTTGTCAACGTTGTCATTTTGTTCGCGGAAAAGTGTCCATTTTTGTAGAAATTCACTAATGAGATAGCTGCTTAATCTTTTAAATAACGATCTCTTTCTCGCAGCGACTAACTTGAAGAAAGGCTCAAAGCCCTAAAAACATCATGGATAAATGATAGGCCCACCCATAAATCTACCTATCGTCGCGATCAGAGCTTCGGTTCTACACAAACCTCTTTTCAGCCACCACAATGCGGAACAAGCCTCCAAGTAAAAGCAACAAATAACAGCCGACTTTTATCTCAAAACAATAAATTAGGAAAACAAAGAGAAACAAGGCAAACCCATTCATGTGTCTGCCAAGGTCTTACCGTTTTTGTGATCAATCTTGTCGGCGATAAGTTAAGGGTTTGATAGAAATTAGGCATTCTTTCCAGCCACGTATCCAGAAGACCAAGCCCACTGGAAATTAAAGCCGCCAAGATGCCCCGTGACGTCCAAGACTTCGCCAACAAAATAGAGGTTTTCAACTTTTTTGTGCTGCATCTTCTTGGAGGAGATTTGATCCACACTGACACCACCCCGAGTCACCTCGGCAGTTCGATAGCCCTCAGTTCCCGAGGGCACTAGCTTCCAGGCGTTTATCTTATTGCCTAAATCACGCAAATCCTGGTCTTTGACTTCTTGTAACGCAACACCTTTAATATCTGGCGCCCAGTGGTCAACCAACTTGGAACTTAACGAGGCAGGTAGATACAAAGACATGGCAGACTTGAAGGTCACCTTAGCAGAACCAGCCTTAGCTTTAAGTAAAATTTTACTGACGTCGAAGTCCGGCAGCAGATCAATCAGAATTTGATCACCAAGATGCCAATAATTCGATAACTGTAATATCGATGGTCCACTTAAGCCTCGATGGGTGAACAACATTTGTTCATAAAACCCTTTATTAGGGACATGAACGTACACTGGCAAACTCACGCCAGAAAGTTCCGCTGCCATGTCTTTTAAGGCACCGGTAAGCGTAAAAGGCACTAATGAGGCATCGCGCGGCATCACAGCCAGTCCAAATTGCTGAGCAAGCTTGTAGCCAA
>JAKVBA010000051.1 GCA_022447525.1 Gammaproteobacteria bacterium | reverse complement strand
TTTTGTTGTCGGTAATTATCACTGCTTTGTTCGTAGTTAATACTAGACATCAACATCGTATAGCCTATTTAAAGTATCAGGGCGAGGAGTCGCGACGAGATGAATTGAGAGATGAGTGGGGACGATTGCTTATTGCAAAACAATTATGGTCTTCCCCAAATGTGATTGAGGCCGATTCTAAAGAGAAGCTTTCAATGCGATCGCCCAAGAGCGACGAAATGAAAATGGTAAAAGCGCAATTGGATGCATGGGGTGAATATGCCGCCCGCTAGTATCAAGGCCGTTGAGCGCAAGCAAAAAAACGATGTAGTTGAAGTCATTGTTCCTGTCTCAACATGGCGCTATAAGGCCGTTGGTCTTGTGTTTGGTCTATTTTTCGCAGGGCTAGTAGGCCGGGCAATTTATCTGCAGGTCGTCGACAGAGATTATTTGCAGTCTCAAGGAAATGCTCGTTATTTGCGCGTTAAAACCGAATTGCCAACTCGGGGAATGATTCGTGATCGAAATGGTGAGCCTCTAGCGATTAGTACTCCTGTTGATTCAATCTGGATGAATCCCTCTAAAATCCTTGAGCAGCAGAGTGAGTATTCATACAAAAAGCTGACTGGTTTGCTGGGGATTACTCGCGCCCAATTGTTGGAGAGGGCTGAGAAAAGAAAAACCAGAGAATTTGTATATCTCCAACGTCATATGGCGCCACATGAGGCGAATGCCATCCTCGCGCTGAACGTGCCGGGCATTAATAGTGTTAGAGAGTATAAGCGATATTACCCCGCTGCCCAGGTTACAGGTCACGTTGTAGGATTTACGGATATTGATAATAAGGGTCAAGAGGGTCTTGAGTTAGTGTTTGATGAACAATTGCGTGGCAGAAACGGACGCACGCAGGTTTTGAGAGACAGGGTGGGGCACGTTGTTGAGCACGTGGAGCAGTTAAGTAGAGTGCATCACGGTGATGACGTTACCGTCAGTATTGATTCTAGAATTCAGTATTTGGCACATAGACATTTAGAAGCCGCAGTAACGAAACATAAAGCTAAAACTGCTTCGTTGGTGGCTTTGAATGCCAAAACCGGAGAAGTGCTGGCAATGGTAAGTATGCCGGACTTTAATCCAAACGATCGCTCCAATTTAAGAAGTAGTCAGTTTAAGAATCGTTCAATCACAGATTCATTTGAGCCAGGTTCAACCGTAAAGCCGTTTTCTATTGGTTTGGCTCTTGAAGAAGGTGTGGTCACGCCAAGCACTATGATCGATGCTGAGCAAGGTAGGTATCAAATAGGAGGCTGGGACGTTACGGATACCAAGAGACTGGGTGAAATCAGTGTGGCTGAGGTTATTCAAAAGTCGAGTAATATTGGGGCTGCGAAAATCGCACTCAAGATGGAGCCATTAGAGCTACACGAAGCTTATCAAGCTCTAGGGTTCGGGCAGAAAAATCAGCTCACACTCAAAGGCGAGCAAAGAGGTGTTTTGGCAAAACGCAAAAAATGGCGACCAATTGAGCACGCCACGCTTTCCTACGGATATGGGCTCTCAGTAAATGCATTGCAGTTGGCAAGGGCCTATCTGGCGCTTGCCAATGATGGTGTGTTGTTGCCAGTCAGCTTGCACCCAGTTTCCGAGCCACCTGAGGGCAAGCGAGTATTTTCATCTGAAACTGTAGAACAAATATCGTCGATGCTGGAAATGGCAGTGTCCAGCAATGGCACTGCACCCAAAGCTCGAGTAGATCAGTATAGAGTTGGTGGTAAGACTGGTACAGCGCATAAGCTCAAGGATGGTCGCTATCAAGATGATGCGTATATGTCCTCATTTGCTGGCTTTGCTCCGCTTAGTGATCCTCAAATCGTATTGGTCGTAATGATCGATGATCCGCGTGGCGTTGATTACTATGGCGGCTTAGTGGCGGCGCCGGTATTTTCAGAAGTTATGAGCGGCGCACTCAGATATCTGCAGGTGCCTCCAGACAATATTGATAATCAATACAACCTTGAACCTGAGAAGCTTAAATTGATGATCCGGCGTCCCGAGGTCGCTAAGCTCGGAGGTCCAGATGACCTATAGTGTTAGATTGGCCGATCTGCTCTCAGTATTTGCTATTGAGAATGGGGGTGAGCAAACGGTTTCTGGGTTGGCGCTTGATAGTCGAAAAGTAAAACCCGGTTATGTGTTCTTCGCATGTAAAGGTACTGAAGTGGATGGACGACAATATATCGATGCGGCTATTTCTGCTGGAGCGATTGCCGTGGTGTATGAAGCCGAGGGTGTTGATGTTTCTTTGAATCTTACGGTACCAAGTTTTGCGGTGTTTGGACTCAACTCTATGGTCGGATATGCTGCTAGCGCGTTTTACAAAGAACCTTCTGGTGATTTGCAGGTTTTTGGGGTGACTGGTACCAATGGAAAGACCACTTGCTGTTATTTGCTGGTGCAAGCCTTTAAAGCAATGGGTATGAAAGCTGGGATGATCGGTACCATTGGTGTTGGTGATGTCGATGAGCTTGTCAAATCAGGTTTGACTACGCCTGACCCAATCAGTCTGCAAAAAAGTCTCGCCGAGATGAGGGATCTTGGTTTTACTCAGGTGGCGATTGAGGTTTCCTCTCATGCCTTAGACCAAGGTAGAGTTAATGGGATTAACTTTTTCTGCACGCTGTTTACGAACCTTTCTCACGATCACCTTGATTATCACGGTGATATGGAAACTTATTGGCAAGCTAAACAGCGTCTTTTTAGTGACTTTCAAAGTGAATTAGTGGTCGCAAATGCTGCTGACCAATATGGCTGTCGAATCATAGACATCGCTAACTCCGAATTTATTATTCAATATGGTTCAGGCGGCGATGTCTTTGCCGATGAAATTGAGTTAGAGCGAAGTGGAATTTCAATGACAATTGAGGGCAATGGGATCGATTTTGACATCGACACTCCGCTGATCGGCGAAATCAATGTTCCTAATATTGAGATGCTGGTGGCGACTTTGCTTGCTCTGAGCCTGCCCATAGATGAAATTCAAAGCATTCTTACCACTTTAAGACCTGCGCCTGGACGAATGGAACTTTACGGGAAAACGAACTCTCCAAGCGTAGTGGTTGACTACGCTCATACTCCTGACGCGCTGGAAAAAGCTCTTAAGTCTGTTAGATCACACTGTGTTGGCAGACTGTGGTGTGTTTTTGGTTGTGGTGGTGATAGAGACAAAGCCAAGCGTCCTTTGATGGGGGCTGCGGCCTCAAAGTTGGCCGATTTTTTGATTGTCACCAATGATAATCCTAGAGGTGAATGTCCCGAGAGCATTGCGAACGAGATAATGTTGGGCGTTTCGAATCATTCTCAATCCCAAACTATTTTGGACCGAGCCTGCGCGATAGAATATGCGATACAACATGCAAAGCCTGACGATCTTATTCTTATCGCCGGTAAGGGGCATGAGTCTACACAGACAATCAGAGATCAAGTTTTGACTTTTTCAGATAGAGAGTTTGTGAAGGCGTTGATGGTGCAGAGTCAGAGTCCGACTGTTGGGGGTGTGGAATGATGTCTCTCGAGCAAGTCGCACAGGCTGTCAATGGAGAGATGGTCGGATCGAATGTTGATATGCTAAATATTTCCATAAATACCAGAAGTGACTGTGCCGGTCGATTATTTGTGGCACTAAAGGGAGACAACTTTGATGCGCATGATTATGTTGAAAGTGCTTCGAAAGCCGGCGCAGCTGCACTGTTGATCGAGCGGAAGGTTAAAACCGATTTGCCCTATGTTTTGGTAAGCGATACGCGCCTTGCATTAAAGGAATTGAGCCGATGGTGGCGATCGCAATTTGATATTCCTGTTATCGGTGTTACGGGTAGTGTTGGTAAGACTACTGTAAAAGAGATGCTCGGTTCGATTTTTGCGCAAATTGGGAAGGGAGTCGTTACTCATGGGAATTTAAATAATGAAATCGGTGTACCTTTAACACTCATGCGACTCACGAAGGCAGATAAGTATGCGATTGTCGAGATGGGTATGAATAATGCTGGCGAAATAGCCCGGTTGAGCAATATTGCCCGCCCAACAGTTGCCATGGTTAATAACGCCGCTGCCGCACATCTAGAGGGTCTGGGAACCGTTGAGGCCGTTGCCCATGCTAAAGGTGAAATATTCTCTGGTTTAGCGTCAGATGGAATTGCAGTCATCAATTTTGATGACCAGTTCTCTGGGCTATGGCACGACTTAGCTGCTGGTCACAAAACCATTGAGTTCGGCCTTTCCAGTCATGCGCAGGTAACGGCGACCTGTATCGAGAAAGGTAACAAAATAGAGGTTTCTGCTAATGTTCTGGGAGAGTCAGTAAATTATTTATTGTCGTCTATAGGCATTCATAGTGTTAGGAATTCTCTCGCTGCATTGTCGTGCGCATACGCGGCTGGAGCTGATATTTCTGCAATCATCGCGGGGTTGGAGAACTACCGTCCAGTTAAGGGTAGGATGAGTCCGATTACTGTTGCTGGGGTAGTTGTTTTTGATGATACCTACAATGCAAATCCAGCCTCGATGAAAGCAGCGATTGATGTTTTGGCGAATTACTCAAATAGTGTTTTAGTCGTTGGTGATATGGCTGAATTGGGCAGTATTGTTGAGGATGCTCATAAGGAAATCGGCCACTATGCTAAGGAACGAGGGATTTCCTCGCTATTGGCTTGCGGTCGTTATGCCGCTCAAGTTACCAAAGGTTTTGGCGATCGAGGATTTGCGTTCACCTCGCAAGATAATTTGATAAATCACATAACCAAAAAACCAATCGATGCCGATGCGATTTTAGTTAAAGGGTCTAGATCGGCACAAATGGAGAAGGTTGTTGTGGTGATCCAAGACGTTTTGCGTGGCAGCCCTCATGAAATTAATGCCAACAAAAATATTGGCAATATCAAAAACGGCGGAGGGGTGAGTTAATGTTATTGTGGTTATTCGAAGCGTTAGCCGAGCAGTATTCGTTCTTTAATGTATTTAAATACATTACTTTACGTTCAATTTTATCGGTTCTTACCGCGTTTCTGGTGTCTCTGTTGGTTGGGCCGATGATGATTCGAAAGTTGCAGATTCATCAAATTGGTCAGACAGTTCGTCAAGACGGGCCTCCAACGCATTTCGACAAAGTCGGTACGCCAACCATGGGTGGTTTGCTGATCTTAACCTCTGTAATAATGTCAACCCTTCTGTGGGCAGACCTCGCTAATCGATTTGTGCAGATTACTCTATTTACATGCTTCTTTTTTGGAGTGATAGGTTGGTACGACGATTATCGAAAACTGATCAATAAGGATCCAAGAGGAATGGGGTCGAGAAACAAGTTTGTCAGTCAAAGTGTCATTGCTGCTCTCGCCGCTGTGTTTCTGTATAGCACGGCCAAATTGCCCATTGAAACTTCTCTTATTATTCCTTTTTTCAAAGATGTCGCCCTACCGCTAGGAATTCTTTTCTTGCCGCTAACCTATTTTGTGATTGTGGGCACCAGTAACGCGGTCAACCTCACTGATGGCCTAGACGGATTAGCGATTGTGCCAACAGCGATGGTTGCTGGAGCCTTGGGAGTATTTTGTTATTTGTCTGGACATGCAGAATTCTCTCAATACTTGGCGATACCTTCGGTGCCTGGCACCGGAGAGGTCACAATCTTTTGCGCGGCACTTGTGGGTGCGGGTTTGGGTTTTCTTTGGTTCAATACTTACCCAGCTCAAGTTTTTATGGGTGATATCGGTTCCTTGTCTCTTGGTGCTTCACTGGGCGTTGTTGCGGTAATTGTCAGGCAGGAGCTCGTATTATTCATTATGGGTGGCATTTTTGTTCTGGAAACGGTGTCTGTGATTCTGCAAGTTGCATCCTTTAAGTTGACGGGAAAACGAATTTTTAGGATGGCGCCTATCCATCATCATTTTGAATTGAAGGGTTGGCCCGAGCCAAGAGTGATAGTTCGTTTCTGGATTATAAGTCTTGTTTTGGTGCTAATTGGCCTTGCAACATTGAAGGTGAGATAAATTTAAGTGAACGACGATGAGTGAGAAACAGCAGTCAAACAATATGAGCATTATTAGTCGTTTTACTGAAGCGACAGTGGTGGGCTTGGGCGTCTCTGGGTATAGTGCAGCGCGCTACCTTCGTTCGCGTGGTTTGGCTGTTTGTGTTGTTGATACTCGGCCACACCCGCCGTTAGCTGAGAGTTTGCTGAAAGAGCACCCTGAGGTGGAAACCTTTTTCGGCTCACTAAGCGTTGACGCTGTTAAAAATGCAGAGCTTTTAGTTGTGAGTCCGGGTGTGAGCTTGGGGCTGCCTGATATATCTGCGGCTAAGAATCGAGGAGCTGAAATTGTCGGGGATATAGAGCTTTTCTTGCAAGAAAATACAAAGCCGCTAATTGCTATTACAGGCTCAAATGGTAAAAGCACAGTCACGACTCTAGTCGGTAAAATGTGCCTGGCCGGAGGGAAAAAGCCCTTGGTCGCCGGAAATATTGGTGAGCCCGTCTTGAACTCTTTAATTGAAAATTCGGAATATGATGTCGCGGTTTTGGAGCTCTCGAGTTTTCAGTTAGAGACAACTTCAATAGTACCTGCAGAGTCGGCCACAATACTAAATATTAGTGCCGATCACATGGACCGTTATGCGTCCATGGGAGATTACATGCTCGCAAAAGCGAGAATTATGCGTGGGGCCAAGCGCGCCGTGCTCTCTCGACATGAGCCGGAGTTGGAGCAGATCACAAAGGCCGCTAAATTGATCTATTTCGGTTTAGATAAACCCAAAGCCGACAACATTTTTGGTGTTGATCGGCGCAAGTCAGGCAGATGGTTAATGAAGGGGAGTGAAAGCCTGATGCGCTTGACAGACGTCCCACTGGTGGGTTTGCACAATATATTGAACGTGCTTGCCGCTTTTGCTTTGACTGATTTTTTGGCGATAGATAAAGATAAGCTGGTAAGCGCGGTAATATCTTTCGAAGGACTGCCGCATCGCATGCAAACAGTGGCGGTTAAGGATGGCGTTACCTTTGTAAATGATTCAAAAGCAACGAATATCGGTGCGGCGGCTATGGCTCTTAAGAATCTTGAGTCTCCGGTTTATTGGATTGCCGGCGGGGATGGCAAAGGAGCCGATTTTTCTGAAATGAGAGACGAGCTTCCGGACACTGTACAGCATGCATTTTTAATAGGCCGAGATGCTAATGAGATTAAGAATGCTGTTAATTCTAAAGTGTCAACCACGGTAGTTGACACACTCGAAGACGCGGTACGCCAAGCCTACAAGTTGGCTTCGCCTGGTTCTGTAGTTTTGTTATCTCCGGCCTGTGCTAGCTTTGATATGTTTAGTGGTTTTGCTCAGCGTGGTGAGGAGTTTGTTAGAGCCGTTAAGGCGCTCTCGGATGATTCAAGCGGGGTCTTGTTATGACATTGGTTGCTGTACAAGCCACCAGAAATACAGCTGCAAACAATTCGATAGCTGGCGTAGACCCAATGCTGTTTACGGTATTTACGGCTTTGCTAAGTATTGGCTTGGTAATGGTTTTTTCTTCCACTATAGCGATGGGTGATCAAGAGCTAAGCACTCATACAGCCAAATTTTGGAAGCAGGCTACACACATCTGTGTTGGGATCATTATGGTGGTTGCTATTACGGTAATCCCAATATGGGTTTGGCAAAAGTTGAGCCTTCCGTTATTGGCAATTTCAGTCGTCTTGCTTTTGCTTCTCTTATTTTTTGGCACCGAGGTTAATGGCTCAAAACGTTGGATAGTGTTGGCTGGTTTTCGTATACAACCAGCGGAGTTGGCCAAACTAGCTATGGTTCTGTATGCCGCTAGCTATCTAACTCGCAAGCAAGCTGAAATTCAAAAATTTTCTAAAGGTATTGTAAATCTAGGTTTGGTTTTAGCCCTTTTAGGTGGGTTGTTATTGATGCAGCCGGATTTTGGCAGCTTCGTCGTTATCACTTTTACTGTCGGTCTGATGATGTTTCTAGGCGGTATAAGAATCATTCATACCCTCTTATGTCTTAGCGTTGTTGGCGTGGCGGTATTTTTCATGGTTACCACATCCGCCTATAGGATGAAGAGGGTGATGTCGTTTTTGGATCCTTGGTCGGATCCATTCGGTGCTGGATTTCAACTAACCCAGGCACTGATTGCTATTGGGCGTGGTGAGATATTTGGTGTTGGTTTGGGTGCGAGTATTCAAAAGCTTTACTACCTTCCCCACGCTCATAACGATTTTATTCTAGCAGTCATTGGTGAAGAGCTGGGTTTGATAGGCATTATGGTGGTGATCATGCTGTATGCACTGTTACTCCACCGTGCATTGGTTATCTCGCGCGCAGCAGAATTAATTGGCCGTATCTATGCTGCGAGACTTGCACAGGGGATTGGCTTTTTGCTGGTTTTTCAGGCTGTGATAAATATTGGTGTGAATTTAGGGACATTACCAACCAAAGGCTTGACCCTTCCTTTTATTAGTTACGGAGGCAGTTCCATGTTGGTGTGCTGCGTTGCTATTGGAATGCTATTTGGCGTAGATAGACAAACTCGTATCCGCGAGTCTAACGCGGCGCAGAAGAGGGTTCACGAATGAGCCAAAGGGTAAAACATATCTTGATAACCGCTGGTGGAACAGGGGGTCATGTGTTCCCTGCTTTAAGCGTGGCCAAGTCATTGATCGCAAAGGGTCATAAAGTAACATGGTTGGGCACTAAACGTGGAATTGAGTCCCGCGTAGTGCCGGAATCAGGAATAGAAATCGAATATATCAGTGTTGAGGGTTTGCGCGGTCAGTCGAAAGCGTCTTTGGTTCTTGCCCCTTTTAAGTTAACAAGAGCCATAATCGAGGCCGTTATCGTGATTAGGCGACTTAATCCTGACTGCGTAGTCGGGTTCGGAGGTTTTGTTGCGGGTCCAGGCGGAATAGTTGCGCGAATGCTCGCTAAGCCACTGGTTATTCATGAGCAAAACTCTGTCGCAGGCCTCACTAATAGATGGTTAGCTAAGTTCGCAACTCGAGTTTTGACTGGGTTTCCAAGTGTCGTTGATTTTGGTCACAAGTCTGTTTGGGTTGGTAATCCAGTTAGAGAGTCCATAATTCCTAAAGAACAAGGCAAGCGAGGAAGAATTAGGATTCTTGTGGTTGGCGGGAGCCAAGGTGCTCACTCCTTTAACATGAAATTACCGAAAGTGTTCTCTGAATTGGGTGTGGATTTAAAAATTAAGCATCAGTCGGGTCTAGGTAAGGCCAAGCAAGTTAGAGCTTTGTACGAACTGAATCAACTTAATGCCAAAGTCGTTGAGTTTATTGACGATATGGCTGCTGCCTATCAATGGGCTGATCTTTTAGTGTGTCGCGCTGGAGCAATGACAATCGCAGAATGCTGTGCTGCCCGTAAGCCAGCCTTATTGATCCCTTATCCATTTTCTGCTGGCGATCACCAAATACATAATGCCAATACCCTAGTCGATGCTGGCGCAGCTGAAATGGTATTGAATCATAAGATCGATTCAACTGAGATGTTCAGTGCTCTGCAGCGCCTTGTAGCGGATCGAGCGCGACTACAAAAAATGGGTGCTAATGCAGGGGCTTTGCATAAACCAAATGCGACAGGGTTGGTCGTGAGCGCTATCAGTGAGGTGTTAAATGCGTGATCGTGTAAAAAATATACATTTCGTTGGTATTGGTGGTAGCGGTATGTCCGGTATAGCAGAAGTGCTGGTGAATCTTGGCTATTACGTCAGTGGATCCGATATTGCAAAAGGTCCTGTCACCACGAGACTTGAGAGAGCTGGCGCCAAAGTCATGATTGGGCATTCTGCTCAAAATGTATCTGAAACCGATGTGGTCGTTGTCTCATCTGCTATTGATTTCGAAAACCCCGAGATACAAGAGGCGCAAATACGACAAATTCCTGTGATTCCTAGGGCAGAAATGTTGGGTGAGTTAATGCGGTTCCAACAAGGTATCGCCGTTGCTGGGACACATGGTAAGACTACAACTACGAGTTTGGTTGCTGCAATACTGGTAGCGGCGGGGCTAGATCCAACCTTCGTCGTTGGCGGTCTAATCAACAGCGCTGGTGTTAATGCCAAACTTGGGAAGGGAGATTATTTAGTTGCCGAGGCTGATGAAAGTGATGCATCGTTTTTAAACTTAAAACCTGAAATGGCAATCGTCACCAATATTGACGAAGACCACATGGTCACTTATCAGGGTGATTTAGAAGAGCTGAAGCGTAGTTTCGTTACTTTTTTACAGAATCTTCCATTTTACGGTCTGGCCGTTTTATGTATTGATGACGAAAACGTTCAATCTATTCGTGAGAGGATTCATAAGCCAGTGATGACTTACGGCCTCAGTATTGATGCAGATTTTCGTGCCTATGAGGTGACTCAGAGTGGGACACGGATGAACTTTAAAGTAGACAGAGCAAATCGAACGGCTCCGTTGGAGGTCGATCTGGCAATTCCTGGAGTTCATAATGTGTTAAATGCTACTGCGGCTATTTGTATAGCCACTCATTTGGGAGTCAGCGATCAGGCGATCAAATTAGGCCTGAAGGATTTTCAAGGTGTGGGTCGGAGGTTCCAGATTCTCGGGGATGGTCTTATAAATGGAAAGACGGTCACCATCGTAGACGATTATGCGCATCATCCGGTGGAATTGAGTGCGACTTTGTCTGCAGCGCGAGCTTGTTGGCCTCAGAGGCGGTTAGTTGCTATCTTTCAACCCCATCGATACAGTCGTACCAATGATCTTTTCGATGATTTTGTTACGGTGTTGGTTGATCAACAAGACCTCTTGGTTTGCGAGGTGTATCCCGCTGGAGAACAGCCAATCAGTGGGGCGACAGGTCAATCTCTATGTCAAGCAATACGGGTTAGAGGAGCATCAAATCCGATTTTTGTTCCTAGTTTAGATGATCTAGAAAAGATCTTAGAGCCTTATGTTGAGGATGGTGATGTGTTATTGACCATGGGTGCGGGTAGTATCGGCAAGGCCTCCAAAAACCTATTTGAGTCACTTTCTGGGAGTGCGGATGCTGGAGCCGATGATGACTAAACAAGCACACGATTTCGGCAAAGTGGCGGTTTTGATGGGTGGAATTTCGGCCGAGCGAGAAGTATCGCTCAAAAGTGGGAGAGCCGTTTTGAAGGCTCTGCTGTCCAAGGGCGTTGACGCCCATGCAGTTGATGCCAATCCAAACAATATTGGTTGTTTAAAACAACAAGGTTTTGATCGAGTATTTGTGGCCTTGCATGGCAGATGGGGAGAAGACGGTATAGTACAAGGTGCACTTGAGGCCGTTAGTATGCCTTATACCGGTAGCGGAGTGCTCGGCTGCTCTCTTGCGATGGACAAGATTCGTAGTAAACAGATTTGGCAAACTCTGGGTTTACCCACCGCAAAATATCGTGTGTTGAAATCAGAGTCTGATCTAGATGGTCTAATCGACGAGTTGGGTTTGCCATTATTTTTAAAGCCGGCAAGAGAGGGTTCTAGTGTCGGCGTTGGTAAAGTATCCAACGCTCAGGAACTTATGGCGGCCTATGTGAAAACTGCCATGATTGGCGACGATGTCCTCGCTGAGCAGTTTATTGATGGTGCTGAACTTACGTGCGGCATTTTGAATGGTAAAGCGCTGCCTGTGGTACGAATGAGTACTGATAACGAATTCTACGATTATCAAGCTAAATACCTATCCGATGACACTGAGTACTTTTGCCCTGCTGGACTGTCTGAGCAACTCGAAGGGAAAGTAAGAGATTTAGCAGAGAGGGCTTTCAAGGCACTAGATTGTTCAGTTTGGGGGCGTGTCGATGTGATGCTCAATTGTGATGAGCAACCACTTCTGTTAGAAGTCAATACTGTTCCTGGGATGACAAATCACAGCTTGCTACCAATGGGAGCGAAAGAGGCTGGTATTGATTTTCCAGACTTGGTGATTGCAATATTGCAGTCTACGTTGCATCAACCTACTAAGTCAGGACGTGCATTGTGAGTAAGTCAAGAGCGATTCAGGCTAAGGAGCGACAAGCTCAGGTTAAACGACTTGGAAAGTTTGCGAGAGGTCTACTACTCACCGCAGCAACTGTTATGACGTTTGCTACAGCGATGTTATTACTTGCAGATAAGATTTATCGTCCTGACGCCTTTGCGATCACGCAAGTGAAGATCAAGGGCAAATTCGATTTGCTTGACGTAAAAGATGTGCAGAAAAAAGCAGTCGCTGAAGGGTTGGGTAATTTTTTCTCTGTTGATTTAGTCGCAGTGCAAAGCCGAATTAAGACATTGCCTTGGGTGCGAGAAGTCGATGTTCGTAGAGAGTGGCCAAATACTCTTTTGATTAATGTGTCAGAGCACCGCCCAATCATGAGATGGGAAACTGCAGTTGATCACGATCAAAGCAAGCCAAAAACAGATCAATGGGTGAGTGCAAGGGGAAAGATCGTCTCGATAGATACGAAGCTAGAGAGAACAAGTCCTATCGTTTTGAGCGGGATCGAGAGAGACGCACCAAAAATATTATCGAGCGCATTAAGATGGCAAAAGTCATTCAGAGATATGGGGCTTATGATCAGCGAAGTCGAATTAAGTCCCAGTCAATCATGGCAAATGGTTATTGCGTATGAGAATTCTGGTCGAACATTCAATTTGTTGTTAGGGAAAAAAAATATAGAGCAACGTTTACAGCGTTTTCTAGTTTTGTATCAGAATCAATTTCGGGTTTCTGAACAGTTGATAGTCAGAGCTGATGCTCGATATCCAGATGGTCTGGCCCTGGTGGCAGAGCCTAGACCCGAAGACAAAGAATTTGAAGGCATCGAGAGAAAAGTTTCGGTTACGCCAAAATTGATCGGAAATTCGTTTACACATCAGTTCGGTTGATGACATGAGTAAAAGAGAAGAAAACAGATTAATAGTTGGGTTGGATATAGGTACTTCCAAAGTGTTAGCCATCGTGGGTGAAATAAATACCGAAGGCGAGGTAGAGATTGTGGGTTACGGTCATCACCCAGCAACCGGTATGCGTAAAGGAGTTGTTGCTAACATAGAGGAAACTGTTGTTGCTATTCAAAAAGCAGTGGAAGAGGCAGAGTTGATGGCTGGATGTCAAATATACTCTGTTTACGCCGGTATCGCAGGTGCACATATTAACAGCTTCAATTCTCACGGTGTCGTTGCAGTCCGAGACAGTGAGGTTGACGAGAGTGACGTTGATCGAGTGATTGAATCGGCAAAGGCCGTTGCGATTCCAAATGATCAAGCAATCCTACATGTTTTACCTCAGGAATTTATTATCGACGGCCAAGAGGGAATTCGTCATCCCTTGGGCATGTGTGGGATTAGATTGGAAGCGAACCTACATATGGTGACGGCGGCGGTGAGTTCAGCGAAAAACATAGAGAAATGTATTCGTCGTTGTGGCCTTGAAGTAGATGACATTATTTTGGAACAACTGGCGTCTTGTGCTTCAGTATTAACTGAAGATGAGAAAGAGCTAGGTGTATGTCTTATTGATATTGGTGGTGGTACTACCGATATTGCTGTGTATGCAGATGGGGCGGTCAGGCATACCGCGGTCATACCAGTAGCAGGAGACCAGATCACCAACGATATAGCCGTTGCTTTGCAGACTCCGACCCCTTTTGCCGAAGATATTAAAAAGAAGTACGCCTACGCATTACGACAATTAGCGCCGACTGAAGAAAGTATAGACGTACAATCCGTCGGGGATCGGCCATCTCGAAAGCTGTCTAAACAGACTTTAGCGGAAGTGGTCGAAATGCGAGTAGAAGAATTGTTTGATCTGGTCAAACTGGATTTGCGTCGCAATGGCTATGAGGATTTAATTCGGTCAGGAATTGTTCTTACTGGTGGAAGTTCAAAGATGGAAGGAATGATCGAATTAGCAGAAGAAATTTTTCATCGCCCTGTGCGTTTAGGCATGCCTAAGTATTTAGGAGGGCTGAGTGAAGTGGTAAAGAATCCAATTTATTCAACTGGGGTTGGCTTGGTGCAATTTGGGCACGCAAACCAATCTGCTAACCGCAAGTCGGTGAAATCAGAATCTAGGACTTCGGCTTTTTGGCAACGCCTAAAGCAGTGGTTTCAAGGTAATTTTTAAAATAACGGGAGATAAATGATGTTTGAATTATTAGATACGGTTGACCAGCAGGCGGTCATCAAGGTTGTCGGGATCGGCGGTGGTGGAGGAAATGCTGTGAATTACATGCAGAAGTCCAATATCGAAGGAGTCGAATTTATTAATGCGAATACTGACGTGCAGGCTTTGCAAGGGTCGGATTGTTCGACGATTTTGCAGCTTGGGGCGAGTCTTACAAAAGGTCTCGGTGCTGGAGCTGACCCTGACGTTGGTAGACAAGCTGCCATAGAGGATCGTGATCGAATAGCCGAAGCTTTGGCGGGCAGTGATATGGTATTTATCACCGCTGGTATGGGTGGTGGCACTGGCACTGGGGCGGCTCCTATTATCGCCGAGATAGCCAGAGATATTGGAGCTCTAACCGTGGCGGTGGTAACTCGCCCTTTTAGCTTTGAGGGTGCTAGGAGATCTAAGCTTGCTGACCAGGGCCTTAAGTTATTAAAAGAATCTGTGGATTCTTTGATCACTATCCCGAATGAAAAGCTTCTAGAGGTGATGGGGCGAGATGCATCGCTAGAGAACGCTTTCGCTATGGCTAACGATGTATTACGAAATGCTGTACAAGGTATTTCTGAGTTGATCACAAGCCCAGGGTTAATCAATGTTGATTTTGCTGACGTGAAAACTGTCATGTCTGAAATGGGCCAAGCTATGATGGGGTCATCCTCGGCCTCTGGCCTAAATCGTGCAGCGGAGGCCGCTCATAATGCTTTGAGCAGTCCTTTGCTGGAAGATACCAATATTCGTGGCGCAAAGGGCATATTGGTAAACGTGATCGCTGGTCCCGACTTGTCGATAGGTGAATTTGGTGAAGTCGGTTGTATTATTCGTGATATGGCATCGGAGGATGCCACTGTTGTGATTGGTACTTCTATTGATCCTGAGATGAAAGACGAACTGCGAGTGACTATGGTTGCAACCGGCATAATGGAGGGTGTTCAAGCTCAACCAAAGATGGAAGTGGTGCAACCTATGGGGCAAGCGGTAGGAAGCTCTTATATGATGGACGAACCAGAGCTTCCAAATTTAGGTAAGACAAATGCAACTAATAGCTCAATGGAGAGTGGATTAATCCCCTCTAGACGTGGCAGCGCCGCTGATGCACTCCCAATGTTTGACGCGGACACCGCATCTGATATTGATGTGCCAACATTTTTGCGTCGCCAAGCAGACTAAAGTTCATCTTTGAAAAGCGTCTTGATGCTTAGATATGGTGTTGGATTTGCTAAAAATATGGTCATTTGTCTAGTAGAAAGCAGGTAGTCATGTTGTCAAGCAACAAACCTTGGGTAGAAACCTACACAATTACTCCCGTTTCGTGTAGGATTCGCTCATGGTTTGCGCTGCTACGCCATCATGATGCACTAGTCGTCGCCATAATTAAAACCACAAGACGCTTTTGACGTTGATAGTGGTAGCGCAAATAAAATTTAAAGTTGAGAGAAGTACTGCGCAAGAGCGCCGTTTACAAACACCCTTAAAACTAAGGGCAGCCTGCCGCGTTAAACGTGGCATGATGTTTGCGTTAAAAAAAATAATAATATCAAAAACGGCTACTCAAAATTGGTCGGTAATACCGTTCATTTTGAATAAACTCTTAAATTTCAACATTTTATTGGGCTCAAAAAGAAACAATCAGACAAAAGCTGCAGATCAGTTAGACTCTGCTTATTCCTGTTTTGCATCACTTTGGTGCAAGATCGTGATGAGAAAAAAGTCTTTTCCTATCTGCCGTTACCCTCGTAATTTTATTCACGCAATTCGCCTTAGGGTCGGTTATCGAATTTCTCTGGCTGATTATTATTGTGTGGGATAATCGAGGGATGAGTTGGGTTAGCTTATGATTAATCAACGCACGTTAAAAAACGTAATCCGTGCGACCGGAGTCGGTCTGCATACTGGTGAGAAAGTTTACTTGACTTTAAGACCTGCCCCTGTGAACACAGGGATAGTATTTCGTCGTGTTGACCTTGATCCAGTGGTTGAGATGGCTGCGACACCAGAACGTGTTGGGGACACTCGCTTGTCCACTGCACTTAAGGATGGTGATGTATCTATTTCCACAGTCGAGCACCTTATGTCGGCTTTGGCGGGTTTAGGTATCGACAACATCTACGTCGAACTTACCTCGCCCGAGGTTCCAATAATGGATGGCAGTGCAGCGCCTTTCGTGTTTTTAGTTCAATCTGCGGGCGTAATTGAACAGGCCGCACCAAAAAAGTTCATACGCGTCAAAAAACCTGTGAGAATCGAAGAAGGCGACAAGTGGGCTATGTTCGAACCTTTTGAAGGGTTCAAAGTCTCTTTCTCTATCAATTTCGACCATCCTATTTTTGCAAGGTCTCCGCAGCAGGCAACGGTTGATTTTTCTACGACATCATTCGTAAAAGAGGTGAGTCGAGCCAGAACTTTTGGCTTTATGCATGAGGTGGAAGCTCTTAGAGAAGCTGGTCTTGCATTAGGCGGCAGTCATGACAATGCAATCGTCATGGATTCGTACTCGATTCTTAATGATGATGGTCTTCGTTACGAAGATGAATTTGTTAAACATAAAATTTTAGATGCTATCGGTGACTTATATCTTTTGGGGCACCAATTAATCGGAGAATTTAGTGCTTATAAATCTGGGCATGCTCTCAATAACCAATTGTTACGTGCATTAATGAATCAAGATGATGCATGGGAATTAGTCACCTTTGAGGATACTGATGAGGCGCCAATCTCATTTATGAACCTAGTAAGCGCTTAGGCAGATCGCTTAGTTTGAAAGGTTTTTTAGGGTCTCTGCCAAATCGTTTAGAGATTGAGCCAACTCTTGGTTTTTGACAGAGCCCTCCAGCTTCTTGATTGAGGTTATTGCAAGGTCGTTTGGTTTAGAGCTCGCTGGATAAGTTCGATTCGGTTTGAATGCGGCTTCTTTTTGCACTTTGTTAGCAATCGTAGTGCTATGTAAGTCGATTTTGACTTTGATTGTATGAATCTGGATTGAAGATGTTGAGTTAAGTACTTTTAATAAGCTATCGCTTTGGCTTTTTATGAGTGCGGCAATACTGGAATCTGAGGCGTGTATTAAAAGCTCTCCGGCATTTAACGCCGCGAGATGTGCAGAAGAATCGGTCGTTTGGTTTAAACTCTGTTTTTTCCAGCGGTCCCATATCGGCTGTATTGAGAGAATGTGACTCTTTGATTCGTCTAGAAAGCGAAGCATTGGTAGCTTTTTTAATATGTTATTTAGCTTCAGTTTTTTGTTGTGTTTGTTGCGCATGTATTAGATTCAGTACCTTGATTCAGATCAGTTTGATGAAGTTTGCCAATCTGTTGGTTCGACTCAGTGGTGATGACTAAATCGGACACCATTATCGCTCGCGCAGCGAACTATGCCAAGAAGCGATCTGTATTGCTATTCGATAGCTAGAGTTTGTGTTAATTCGCGAAGAACTGAGTCTGTGGTCTTGGGTGAAAAAGCTTTTGCTAACTAACTAATATATAAGCTAAACTCGACGAGCTTTTTTGAGAAGCGTCGCAAACTGACTCGAAAATATGCCTTATGGCTAGAAGTAAAAACATTATAAAAATAAAGATGGGTGAGCTTTGAAAATAATACTCGTTAAAGACAATACTGCTAAAAATAGCGCAGTGTGCTTTGCCGGTCACAAACTTGTGGTAAGCGGCTTGGCTTTATTTGTGGCATTACCTATCGTGCTGGGATTAGCAACGTATTGGATTGCGTCGAGCATCGATCGCGCCGTCAACCCATTTGTGGATCCTGAATATCGCCTTTTGGTTGAAACTAGGGTCGCAGAGCAAGATCAGGAAATGCAAAAGACGCGGGAGTACGTTCGTCAGCATTTAGATGTTTTAGGTAGCCGAATAGGTGCGCTGCAAGCTCAAGTATCGAGAATCAATGCGGTAGAGATGCGGATTGCTGACGCCTCGGGAATCGATTTGGCTGATTTTCAGTTTGATGATGTGCCGGCGGTAGGTGGCGCATCACTGGGGCGCGATGTTACAGAGCAAGTGGATATCGAAAATGCAATTGTGGCTATCGAGAATGAATTGGCTCTGCGCGAATCTGAGATAGCTGCCGTCGACTTCCTCTTATCAAGGAAAAACTTGCTATCTAAACAAACCCCTACGGGATGGCCAGTCAAAGGTGGTTGGGTATCATCAAGTTTTGGCACTCGCATGCACCCCATAACGGGACGTAAGGATTTTCATCGAGGTGTTGATATCCCAGGTAAACTTGGTGCCGATGTTCTTGCCGTTGCCGACGGTGTAGTAACCCAGTCACGGAATAACGCGAGCTATGGTTGGCTGGTAGAGATTGATCATGGGAACGGGTACACGACTCTTTACAGTCACAACAAAAAGAATACTGTGAAAGTTGGAGAAACCGTCGTCAAGGGACAAACTATTGCAAAAATAGGTTCGACTGGTTTATCCACTGGACCGCATGTTCATTTTGAGGTATCAAAAAATAACAAAAGGATAAACCCCATTCGGTATCTCTATAAACGTTCATAAACCAAGCTTTGGTTTATCTTAGATGAAAGATAGCTTAGCCTTGTGTTTGAGCTCGGTGAGCTGCTCTTCCATGATCATTCTTGTAGTTGATTAATCCTAAGTTCTCTGGATAACATTCAGAGTCAGTTTTCTAAAATATTGCGTTCAGTAATAGCTAATAAACCCTTATACTTGCGCGATCTTTATCTTAACTTGAAGCATAAGTATCGGCCTCTTGTTTTTTTAAAATTGATCACGATAGTGTTCTTATCATCAATCCACAATCATATATAAATCGTAGAAGAAATCCCTCTGATTGAGTTCTCTACGTAAGTAAAAATAGGCGTTCTCACCGTGTTTAAAAAGATTTTTGGCAGCCGTAACGATCGTTTGATTCGACAAATGTCGAAGCGTGTTAAGAAAATTAATCAGCTAGAGGAATCCTTTCAGTCTCTATCTGACGAACAGTTGAAAAGTAAGACTGATGAGTTTAGAGAGCGGCTTAAAGACGGCGCCACACTCGATGATCTTTTGCATGAAGCTTTTGCAGCAGTTAGAGAAGCTTCAGTAAGATCTCTTGGCATGCGTCACTACGATGTTCAACTGATTGGTGGGATGGTTCTCAATGATGGCCGCATCTCAGAAATGAGAACGGGCGAAGGTAAGACATTAATGGCTACCTTAGCAGCCTATTTAAATGCTCTAAATGGTAGCGTTCATGTTGTCACTGTTAACGACTATCTTGCTGCCCGAGATGCCCAGTGGATGGCCAAGCTTTATAACTTTATGGGTCTAACTGTAGGTGTAATTGCCTCTGGGCAAGATCCTCAGGAAAAGCAAAAAGCCTATGCCTCGGATATTGTATATGGAACCAATAATGAGTTCGGCTTCGATTATCTTCGAGACAATATGGCCTTTTCCAAAGATCAAAAGGCGCAACAAGACTTGAGTTTCGCAATCGTAGATGAAGTTGATTCGATATTAATTGATGAGGCAAGGACACCACTTATTATCTCTGGTCCTGCCGATACCGCAGCCGATGTTTACGCTAAAATTGACGTCATTGTCCCTCAGTTAGTAAAACAAGAAGAAGAGGATGGTGAAGGCGACTACACGGTCGACGAAAAAACAAAGCAAGCACATCTTACCGAAGCAGGCCATGAAAAGGCCGAGCAAATTATGGTAAAAATCGGGTTATTGAGGGAGGATGCGAGCTTGTATGATGTTGGTAGTATCAGTTTGTTACACCACCTGTATGCTGGTATCCGAGCTCATGCCTTGTTTCAGCGCGATGTTGACTACGTCGTGCAAAACGATGAAATCGTAATTGTCGATGAGTTTACGGGCAGAATGATGGCTGGTCGCAGGTGGTCCGATGGTTTACATCAGGCGATCGAAGCAAAGGAAAAAGTCTCTATTCAGAGAGAAAACCAGACTTTGGCCTCGATCACTTTCCAAAACTATTTTCGGTTGTACGATAAGCTGTCAGGAATGACTGGCACGGCAGACACCGAAGCCGTAGAGTTTATGGAAATCTACAATCTTGAGGTTGTGGTGGTGCCAACTCATAAGCAAGCCATTAGAGTAGATCAAGCGGACGTGATCTTTCGCACTCGGCAAGAGAAGTTCAACGCGATTGTAGAAGACGTTAGAGAGCGACATGAATTGGGCCAACCTGTTTTACTTGGAACTGCATCGATTGAAGACTCTGAGCTGCTGTCAAAAGAATTCAAAAAACAAAAAATCAAACATGAAGTATTAAATGCGAAACAGCATGAGCGTGAAGCCACCGTGATTGCCTATGCTGGTGCTCCTGGTGCGGTTACCATCGCTACTAACATGGCTGGCCGAGGTACTGATATTGTGCTTGGTGGAAACTTAGAAATGCGTCAAAGCGGTGTTGAGTCTGAGCGAGAAAAAGAAGCAGTAAAAAGAGATTGGGAAAAAGACCATCAAGCCGTTTTGGATAAAGGTGGCCTATATGTCGTAGGTACAGAAAGGCATGAATCACGTCGAATTGATAACCAACTTCGAGGGCGCTCAGGCCGTCAAGGAGATCCTGGCGAAACTCGATTCTTTCTTTCTATGGATGATAGCTTAATGCGTATTTTTGGCTCTGAGAGAATATCCAATATGATGCAGCGCGTTGGTATGGAAGAGGGAGAGGCAATAGAGAGCCGTTTGGTATCCAGAGTGATTGAAAACGCCCAACGAAAGGTTGAAGGGCATAACTTTGATATTCGCAAACAACTCCTAGAATACGATGATGTTGCAAATGAACAGCGAAAGCTAGTTTATTCTGAACGTAATGAGTTAATGTCGACAGACGACGTTTCAGAAAACGTTGATCAAATGAGAGAAGACGTTACTGAGAGCGTAATAGATCGCAGTATTCCGCCACAAAGCTTGCCTGAGCAATGGAATTTAGAACAACTAGAAGATGAGTTGAAGCATGAATTTAATGTTGAACTCCCAGTTGTTAAGTGGTTTAACGAAGATAAAAGTCTTTATGAGGAAACACTGCGTGATCGTATCGTCGATGCCGTTGACGAGTCATACAAGGCTAAAGAAGAACAGTATGGTCCAGAAATAGTTCGGCACTTAGAGAAAGTGATTATGCTGCAAACTCTCGATACCCAATGGAAAGAGCACCTAGCAGAAATGGATCATTTGCGTCAGGGGATTGGTCTTAGGAGTTATGCACAGAAGAATCCCAAGCAGGAATACAAGCGCGAAGCATTCGAGATGTTTACAGCAATGCTCGATCGCGTAAAGTCTGAGGTGGTTGGTATTCTTTCGCGAGTGCAATTGCGTGAGGAGTCTGAGATTGATGAGTTGGAACGTAGACAGCAAGAAGCCTCCCAAAAAGATTTGGAGCTCCAACATGCTGCTGCTAAAAGTCCAGAGCAGTCAGCGGATGACCAACATGCACAAACCTATGTAAGGCAACAACCTAAGGTAGGACGCAACGAGCCTTGCCCTTGTGGATCGGGAAAGAAGTATAAGCAATGCCATGGGAAACTGTCGTAAATAAGTCAGATGAGTCCGTTTATTTAGGAAATTAAATATGCCAGTTAATTTGCGTTCCCCTGACAATCTTTTGCCGGTGGAAGGTGTTGCGCTCTCTGCTGTTGAAGCGGGGATAAGATACACTGACAGAACTGATCTTGTACTGATGAGCTTTACCGAGGGAACCTGTGTTTCGGCGGTTTTCACCAAGAACAAATGTTGTGCGGCTCCCGTTGTGATTGCTAAAGAGCACTTGCTTGAGAGTTCTTATGACCTTGATCAAGGAGTCCGTGCACTGCTTGTAAATTCAGGAAACGCAAACGCCGTTACTGGAGAGAAAGGTTTGGCTAATGCGAAACGATGCTGTGAAGTTATTGCCAAAGCCTTGTCTATTGATGCCAAGCAGGTGTTACCTTTTTCTACAGGTGTCATTGGTGAGCAGTTAAATATGACAGCTTTGGAGCGCGCCATTCCAGCGGCCGTTGAAAACCTTTCGCAAGAAAATTGGTTAGATGCAGCAAAAGGCATTATGACTACCGATACTCTTCCTAAGGGCGCCAGTCGAATCATTGAGATTAACGGTGAGTCAGTCACTATTACCGGTATTTCCAAAGGCTCGGGCATGATTTGTCCCAATATGGCTACGATGTTGGCTTATGTAGTGACTGATGCTGAGATTGAGCAGACGCTGCTTGATGAGCTCCTGCAAAGAGGGGTAGATGAGAGCTTTAATAGAATCACTGTAGACAGTGATACCTCTACTAATGATGCACTTGTTTTGGCTGCGACCGGTAAATCCAAAGCTGGTAAATTGTGTTCAGATTCTGAGATAAGTAGCTTCTTTGATGGTTTGCGATCTGTCTTAATCGAAATTGCGACTGCGGTCATTCGAGACGCAGAAGGGGCCACTAAGTTTGTAAAGGTTCAAGTCAGAGGTGGTCGAGATGAAGAATGTTGTAAGACAATTGCGTATGACATCGCTCATTCCCCACTGGTAAAAACTGCGCTTTTCGCAAGTGACCCGAATTGGGGAAGAATCCTTATGGCGCTTGGTAAATCAGCGGTTGATTCTTTGAATATGGATAAAGTGGATATATCCATTAACAATTTGCCGCTGATTACAGCTGGTCAACCAGCGACTTCATATACTGAAGAGGCTGGTCAAAAGATATTTAACGAGGCTGAAATTACCATAGACATTGAACTGCACACGGGAGCGCAGGCGTGGCATGTCTGGACTTCAGACCTCTCTCATGAGTATGTAAGTATTAACGCGGACTACCGCAGTTGAGCCTCAGGTCACATGTGGACAGGGGAATCAGCATGACTAATCGTATTGATGTTGCTGTGGGTATTGTCTTCGACTCAGAGGGAAGAGTCTTGGTTGGACAGAGAGTCGTGAAGGATAGGTATTATGGGAAATGGGAATTTCCTGGTGGGAAACTGGAAAAAGATGAATCGGTTCATCAAGCACTGAAAAGGGAGTTTAAAGAAGAGGTGGGTCTTGAATTAGGTGAAAGCCAAGAGTTTATGCTAATCGAGCATGATTACCCTGATCGACTGGTTAGACTTTTTGTAAGGACAGTGGATTCTTTTTCAGGCGAAGCCCGATCTTTAGAGGGGCAGGCATTGCGTTGGGTCGCCATCGAGGAATTGACGAAACTTGATTTTTTGCAAGGGAATCAAGAAATGATCAACGAGTTGCAGAGGGCGACAGGCTCCGGCGTTTAGTCCTGGTAAACCTTTCGCTTGGGCACTTAAGTGGTTTGAGCTAGTTCGCTATATTGGACATGAAGCTTTTCTACAGCACTATAGACGTGCTCGAGGCTAGAGTTGTTTTCAATCACATCATCGGCGAATTTAAGGCGGTCATCGTCGTGTAGTTGGGTAGACATGATGCTCAATACTTCTTCTCGACTGAGTCCGCTTCGTTTTTTTACGCGATTGATTTTTACTTCTTTATCAGCGGTCACTATGACAATTCGCTGCATAAATTTTGAAAAGGGAGAGTCAGCTGTCAAAAGAGGGACAACCACTAGACAGTAATCGCTCTCACTCTGCTCAATTTGACGTATCGTTTCCAGTCGAATGGCTGGGTGCGTAATGCTATCTAGCTTTGCTTTATTGTTAGCTGAGGCAAAGGCAATTTTTCGAAGCGTGCCCCGGCTCAACTCCCCGTTTGGCTCAAGGATTTCATCTCCGAACTCTTCAACTAGTTTGACCAACGCGGGTTGTCCAGGCTCCACGATGACTCGGGCAATCACATCTGTGTCAACTACACTGACGCCAAGGGAGGCAAAGTGATCGGACACTACCGTCTTGCCACTTCCTATGCCCCCACTTAGTCCAATAACATACATGACTAAAGCCCCATAAATTTGAAATAAGCGGTGTTTATTTCATCTCCCCAGCACATAGCTAACCAACCGGCGAAGGCGATATACGGGCCGAAGGGAATAGCTAGGTCGCCATCCGCTCGTTGTTTAACCATTATCGCGATACCAAACACACTGCCAACCAAGGTTGATATCAAAACTATCTGTGGAAGAAACTGCCAGCCAAGCCAGGCACCTAATAATGACATCAGTTTAAAATCGCCATATCCCATTCCTTCTTTACCTGTCAGTCTCAGGAAGATCTGAAATACGGTCCAAAAAATAAGATAGCCCACAATCGCTCCAATTAGAGCGCTTCGCGTGTCGGAAAATACATTCCAGAGGTTTATGACTAAACCTAGCCAGAGGGTTGGAAGAACAATGTCATCCGGCAAGAGTTTGTGGTCGAAGTCTATGAAGGTTAAAGCGACAAGAACCCAAGTAAAAAGTAGGCCAAAAAGGCTTTGCAATCCCCAGCCGAATTGATACACCAGCATGGCACTCAAAACACCTGTCAATAACTCAACGATAGGGTATCTCCAACTAATTGGAGCGCCACAAGAGCCACACTTCGCTTTCAGTATCAAGAAGCTGATTACGGGGATATTTTGCCAAGGCTTAACCTCAGCGCCACAGTGCCCACAATGTGAGGGTGGTAGGACTAAGCCTGGAGGAGAAACTTCGTCTGGTGGAGAGGGTATTTCAAGCCATTCACGTGATTGAACCGTCCACTCGTATTTAAGTTTTTTCGGGTAGCGAAATATAACTACATTAAGAAAACTGCCAACCAGCAACCCCAAAAGTCCGGCTATTAGGCTAAGCCAAAAAGCCGGGAGAGCAGAAAACTGTTCTAACATTCGAAAAAAGTCTAAATAGAAAGATCGCCTAGAATACAGCGGCCATTTTAAAGATAGGCATGTACATCGCAAGGATCATTGTTCCGATGATTCCACCTAACAAAGAGATCATCAATGGCTCAATAAGACTACTTATTCCTTCTACTGCATCATCGACCTCGCGCTCGTAGAAGTCGGCCACTTTGTCCAACATTACCTCCAGTTCACCAGACTCTTCACCGCCGGCTACCATTTGCAACATCATATTCGGGAACAGTTTGGTTGATTCCATTGAGTTTTGCAGGCTTCTACCTGTACTAATGTCACTTTTGACGTCGCTTACCCCTTTTTGGTAAACCCGATTTCCCGTCGCTGCTCCCACGGTGTCCATGCCATCCACGAGAGGAACACCCGCGCTAAAAATAATTGCTAACGTTCTGGAGAAACGTGCCAATGCTGACTTCTTAACAATCGCGCCAAACACAGGCGCTTTTAGGAATAGTCGATCCATTGTAAACTTTAGGTTATCGGACCTTTTATAGGTGTACACAAAAGCCCCGATAGACCCACCAAATCCAACTAGCGCTATAAACCAATACTTTTGCATCCATTCCGAAAGATCTACCACTGTACGAGTTAAAGTCGGCAGATCGGCTCCAAAGCTTGAAAACAACGCTTCGAATTGAGGAATAACAAATAATAGTAAAAGCACAGTGACTATCAATGCGATGAACAGAACTATCATGGGGTACATCATCGCTGATTTAACTTTACTCTTGATCGCTTCTATTTTTTCATTGTATGTCGCAACTCTGTCAAGCATTGTATCGAGTTTACCTGACTCCTCACCAGCCTCGGTCAGAGCTGTAAACAATCTATTAAAGTGCACTGGATGTTTAGAAAGAGCCCCGCTCAGAGTGGTTCCTGATTCTACGTCACGTGCCAAGTCAAGCATCAACTTTTCCATCGCAGCGTTTTCATGACCTTTTCCTATTCCTTGAAGTGTCTGCGCAATAGGAATACCTGCACCAATCATAGTAGCCATTTGCCTGGACGCAAAGCTTATATCCACCGACTCAATTTTTCCACCACCTCCAAACAACGGTTTTGCTTTCTTCTTTACTTTAGTTACGCGAATACCGCGTTGGCGTAACATAGCTCTCGCCTGAGATAGGGTGGGTGCTTCAACCTCCCCCGAGGATTTGATACGCTTTTGGTTTACGCCTTCCCACTCGAATTCAAACATTCGTTTTTGTTTTATTTGAGCCATTCTATTTTTCTTCTGGGATC
>JAKVBA010000050.1:2346-27735 GCA_022447525.1 Gammaproteobacteria bacterium | reverse complement strand
GTTGGCGGAAACCTCAAAATTAAGCAAGCCTCAGGCTGTAAAATCATCGGTCCTTCGGGCGAGGCCGAAAAAATTCCTGGTATTCAGTTTAAAGCAAACGGCGGTGACACGGTTTCGCTTGGTGGAATAGTGGCAAAGGTAATTGACGTTCCGGGCCATACACTCGGCCATATCGCCTATTATTTGGTAAGTGAGGATGTTGCTTTTGTGGGCGATGCATTATTTGCACTTGGCTGCGGGCGTGTGTTTGAGGGGGACCCTGCCATGTTGTGGGGCTCACTATTTCGACTAAAAGGGCTGCCGCCAGAGACCGCGGTTTATTGTGCGCACGAATATACTCAATCGAATGCGAAATTTGCGATCACTACCGATCCAGAAAATGCCGCGCTTCGAGAGTACGTGGCTGAAGTGGATGAGATGCGCGCGCGGGGGTAATGGACAGTGCCAACTACCATGGAAAAAGAACTCGCGACGAACCCGTTTCTACGATGTGATAACTCTGGTCTTCAGGCGTTGATGGGTACCAGTGGCGATGCTGTGACGACCTTTGCCAAGGTGCGAGAGCTAAAAGATAAATTTTAGCTTTACAGACAGAAACTCAGGCCTGTTGGTCTTCTTCGATTTGTCCGTTTCCAGCACCTCGGACAGATGAAGATCAAAGCAAGGAGTGGCTTTATCGATTTTACCAATTTTTATTTGATGTCATTCAGCCTACGGATCGGAGAGAGTGCATCAAAAAGACAATATGTAGTATTTACAAACAGGTGACCAGACTATATATTGTGTTTCGCACTGGTTCACGCTGTTTACCAGCCGTGCTAAGAGGGAATCTGGTGAAAATCCAGAACTGACGCGCAGCGGTAACGGGGAACGAAGGTGGCAAGGTGTTTGCTTAATTAGCGGACTCCACGCACTGTCGAGATATCCTCAGAGATTAGGATGGGAAGCGGCCACCCAAGGTTATTGTAGAAGCGGTTGGATATTCTAAAACCAGTCTTCTAAATTACGCCCCTGAGTCCGAATACCTGCCAGCGCTGATTAGCTTTACTGTTTAGCGTACTTTATTTGTATATCCCTATAGATTAGTACTATCACAGCAAAAGCTCATCAATTTGCGACCTTCGCGAAACAGGTTGAGCAATGGCAGAATTACGCGTTACGTAGAAGGTTGAATTATCCTCCTGCGTGAGGCAACTCCCAGGGCTTTCTCTTTCGTATAGGTTTTCAACTACGCGAAATGAGAATAAAAATTATGCATCACAGCCCTAGCGATATGCTTGTTAGCAAGCACTCGATCAGCACATCTAAACAGTTTCTTACCGATAGCCAGTATTTCGTGATCAAACGCGATGGCAGTCTGGTTTCCTTCGATCACCAAAAAATAGCCAAAGCCATCGTCAATGCTATTCAAGCGTCCGATCCTAGTCAGACGTCAAGTGGAATAGAGACTACCTCAGCCGAAATTACTCATGACATTGTGGCGCGTTTCACCAAGTCCTTACCCGCGAATAGCAAGATCAACATCGAGGATATCCAGGATCAGGTCGAACTTGGTCTGATGCGACGGGGGCTACAAAAGGTGGCGCGGGCTTATGTTTTGTATCGTGAGCAACGACATAGTGAGCGCAAAAACCAGCAGCCACAAGAGCCTGCAGCAAACCAGTATGAGTGGGTTTTTAAGCTCCTCAAACAGAGTGTTAAAGGGCTTGACGATGTTGAACCTGAACGCGTATTTGAAACAGCCAGTAAAAATTTTTATCAGGATATCAGCCGACAAGAAGTCTCTACGACCTTGATTATGACTCTGCGTCATCTGATCGAATTCGAGCCAAACTACAGCTATGTTGCTGCACGGGTATTACTTGATAGTGTTCAACATGAAGTAGGCTTAGCGCTGTCTTTGCCGCATCAGGCAAACCAAGTAGATTTCTATGCCATCGCATTGAACGAACTTATTCATCAAGGGATATCACATGATCTACTCAATCCTCAATTAGCTGATTTCGATTTAGAGCAACTTGCAAAGGCTATTAAACCTGAACGAGATCTACAGTTTCAGTACCTGGGTTTGCAAACGTTGTACGATCGCTACTTTTTACACTGGCAAAAGAAGCGTCTTGAGTTACCTCAAACATTTTTTATGCGCGTCGCAATGGGGTTGGCGCTCAATGAAGAGAACAAAGAAGCACGTGCTATTGAGTTTTACAACTTGCTATCCAGTTTTGACTATATGGCTTCAACACCTACGCTGTTCAATTCGGGTACCCGCCGATCGCAGCTTTCGTCATGCTACCTGACCACGGTACCGGACAATCTCGCCGGTATTTACGATGCTTTAAAGGACAATGCTTTACTCAGTAAGTGGGCCGGGGGTCTTGGTAATGATTGGACTCCCGTGCGATCTCTTGGCGCGCATATCAAAAGCACCAACGGCGAATCTCAGGGTGTTGTTCCGTTTTTAAAGGTGGTTAACGATACCGCAGTTGCCGTCAACCAGGGAGGTAAACGCAAAGGAGCAGTATGTGCGTATTTAGAAACTTGGCATCTTGATATCGAGGACTTTCTGGATTTACGAAAAAACACGGGTGAGGAACGCAGGCGTACTCACGATATGAATACGGCCAACTGGGTACCGGACCTATTTTTGCAACGTGTGTTTGAAGATGGTCAATGGACCTTATTCTCGCCCAGCGATGTACCTGACTTGCACGATTTAACCGGAGAGCTGTTTAAAACACGCTACCAGCACTACGAAGAGCTGGTGGAGCAGGGCAAGATCAAACTCTACAAGCAAGTCTCCGCTACCAAACTCTGGCGCAAGATGCTTACCATGCTGTTTGAGACTGGGCACCCCTGGATTACATTTAAAGATCCATGCAATGTTCGATCGCCGCAACAACACGTGGGAGTGGTGCACTCATCCAACCTGTGTACCGAGATAACCCTAAACACCTCGACTGACGAAATTGCCGTATGCAATCTTGGCTCTATTAATTTAGCGCAGCATATTCGAGATGGGGAACTGGATACAGATCATCTTCAGCGCACAGTCACTAGCGCCGTCCGGTTGCTGGACAATGTAATTGATATCAACTATTACGCTTGTCCCCAAGCTGAACATTCCAATAAACAGCATCGCCCGGTTGGTATGGGTTTAATGGGTTTTCAAGACGCCTTGTATCAACTGGAATTGCCATATGCTAGCGAAGAGGCGATATACTTTGCTGACAGTAGCATGGAGCTAATTTCATATCTGGCGATACAGGCATCTAGTAATCTAGCGAGAGAACGCGGTGCTTATTCAAGTTTCGACGGTTCTCTTTGGTCTCAGGGCATATTGCCAATAGATTCATTAAGACAGTTAGAGCAACAACGGGGAGCTAGTTATTGCGCTTTTAACTACGAACAGACGCTGAACTGGGAAGGGCTACGCGATGTGGTCAAACAACAGGGTATGCGTAATTCCAATGTGATGGCTATTGCGCCAACCGCCACCATCTCCAATATTGTTGGTGTTTCACAATCTATCGAACCGACTTACCAAAATCTTTATGTGAAATCGAATTTATCCGGTGAGTTTACTGTCGTAAATCCATATTTAGTGCGCGAGCTAAAACAGCGGAGCTTATGGTCGAGCCGTTTGGCGAATGAGTTGAAACTTAGTGATGGAAGTATTCAAAACATTGATATCATCCCTGACGAACTGAAGAATCGGTTTGCACAGGCCTTTGAAATCGACTCGCATTGGCTAATCGAGGCGGGAGCTCGTCGTCAAAAATGGATTGATCAAGCGCAAAGCTTGAATCTCTATATGGCGGCACCGTCCGGCCAACTGCTCGATAGCTTGTACAAAACGGCGTGGTCTCGTGGGCTGAAAACAACCTACTATCTTCGTTCTTTAGGTGCCACGCAAATGGAAAAAAGCGTAGATGACCGTAGTGAAAAAGTATCCGAGCCGCCCGAGTTTGAATTATCCGCGACTAGTGAGCCAACGAAGGTTTGTTCCATTCTTGAACCGGATTGCGAAGCCTGCCAATAAACACTGCCAGATATAAGGTTAGAACTATGAATAAATTAGACTGGAGCAATCCTTTAAACAGTGCCGTAGCGCCACGAGAAGCACTGATACCGGAAGTGATCACGGTAGAGCCATCTTCCACAACCAATCAAGAAGAAGAGCCAGTAGCATCAACGGCACCAGTAAATGTGGATGACAAACGCGTGATTAACGGGTTAACCGACGTAAATCAGTTGGCACCGTTTAAGTACCCCTGGGCCTGGGAGTATTTTTTAAACGCCAATAAAAATCATTGGACGCCCTTGGACGTTAATATGACTCAGGACGTACACGATTACCATCATAAACTCAATGATGCGGAGCGCCATGTGTTTGAGAACGTCTTGGCTTATCTCACTACATCAGACATTTTGGCTATGCGTAATATTGGTTTGGCCGTGATGGAAAAAATGACAGCGCCGGAACTGCAAATCTATCAAGCGCGGCAAGTGTTTGAAGAAGCCATGCACACTTGGACCTACCAACACTGCATTGAGACCATTGGGATCGAACAGAGTGAAATTTATAATCGCTACAGGGTAGTACCAGAAATCAACGCTAAAATTCAGATAGCCAATCGGCGCTTGAACGCAGCTTTGTCATCCGAAGTCGATCTGCGAAATCGTGATGATCTGGAGTGCTTCGTAATGTCGTATTTATTTTTTGCCGCTATCTTTGAAGGGTGTTGGTTTTATAATGGCTTTAGCCCGATCTTCGCCCTGCAACGTCGTGGCCTAATGAAGGGTACTGCAGAACAACTACAGTACATTATGCGCGACGAAATCATGCACTACGGCTTTGGAATGAAGGTGGTTAAAGAAATACTGTTGGAAGAAAAACTAACCCTCGATCCAAAATCGGTCAGTGATATGTGGCAGGAGTGTGAAGCTGCTGAGCGAGGCTACGCTGAATTTCTTTTGCCCGAGCCCATTCTAGGCTACAACGCCGGAGACCACAGTGAGCAATTTCGCTACTTAGCCAATCGTCGGGCCAAGCAGTTGAAGCTAGAACAACCATTTCCGGGAGCGGAAAATGCCTTACCTTGGTTAAATGAACAAGCCAACTTACGCAAAGAAAAGAACTTTTTTGAAACCCGAGTTACAGAATATCAAACTGGTGCAAGCCTAAATTGGTGATTGATCAAGCGTTACGGAGACAAGTACTTGAGAGCCAGCAGGCCAGTGCTCAAAATTGCTGCCAACGGTCGGTATATTGTGTATCCGCGAGCAACAATGCTTCAGATCGTGCTTATTTCTATGAACATGCGCACTTATCATTGCTAAAACTGTCGATACTTTTGTCAACAGTAAAAGATACAAAGTGTGGACACACATGATTATTCTGGAATTTTTAAACAGTAACGCCTATGTTTTTTTGGGACTGATTGGCACTGGCGCCTTTGCTGGTGTACTGGCAGGCCTGCTGGGTGTTGGCGGTGGGATCGTCATCGTACCAGTGCTGTTTTTTCTGTTTCAGAGTTTAGGTGTGTCACCGGACACTGCCATGGTGGTTGCTACGGCCACCTCATTGGCTACCATTGTTCCTACGTCTATCAGTTCCATTCTTTCGCATCATCGAAATGGTAACGTTGATGTTTCACTGTTAAAACGATGGACTATTTATATTCTCGTAGGAGTTTTGATTGGCAGTTTTTTAGTCACGCATATCAATGGCCGCTTTCTCACGTTTTTGTTTGGGATTATTGCCACGCTCTCTGCGTTAAACATGTTATTCAGAACCAGTAAGTCCGGGTTGTTTAAGCAGCTGCCAAGCGGTACTGGCCAAGCCGCTATGGGTGGATCGATCGGCTTTTTTAGTTCTATGGTCGGGATTGGTGGGGGAACATTGTCTGTTCCGATGTTAACCTTATGTAACTACCCAGCTCACAAAGCCGTTGGCACCGCTGCGGCAATTGGTCTGATTATTTCTCTACCAGGTGCGCTAACCATGATTTTGTTAGGCGACAGTCCTGTGGACGCACCGGCCGCCACACTTGGTTTGGTCAACGCTATCGGCTTTATTTGCATAGTGCCGCTTACCGTCTTGTTTGCGCCCCTCGGAGTATCCCTAGCAACAAAACTGGACGCAAACCGTTTAAAAAGAGTATTTGCCGTGGTTCTACTGATTACGGGTTTGCGTATGCTAATGCAATTATTCCTCTAAACTATCTTTTTTGTCTTAGCTAAGTTTGTGGCACCAAGCCCAAATTAGCAGCAAGTTCCTCACGAACAATTGCTGCTCCAGCGGACAAAGCTTGGAGTTTGCCTCTCGCAACCTCGCGCGCTAGAGGTGCCATCCCGCAATTAGTGCAGGGATAAAGCTTGTCAGGGTCCACATATCTCAGTGCATTGCGTAACGTCTCAGCGACCTCCTCAGGTGTTTCAATTTCGTTATTTGCTACATCAATTGCACCAACCATAACCTTTTTTCCTCGAATGAGCTCCAGCAGCTCCATGGGCACCCTTGAGTTATGACACTCTAAGGAAACAATGTCGATGTTCGATTGCTGAAGCTTTGGAAACACTTCTTCGTACTGACACCACTTCGAGCCGAGCGTTTTCTTCCAATCTTTATTCGCTTTTATTCCATAGCCGTAACAAATGTGGACCGCGGTTTGGCAGTTGAGCCCGTCAATAGCTCGCTCCAAACAATCGATCCCCCAATCATTAACTTCATCGAAAAACACGTTAAAGGCTGGTTCATCGAATTGAATAATATCGACACCCGCAGCTTCTAACTCTCTGGCTTCTTGGTTGAGAATTTGGGCAAACTTTCTGGCCAGCTTTTCACGACTTTTATAATGATCGTCATAAAGTGTATCAACCATTGTCATCGGACCAGGTAGTGCCCATTTGATTGGCTGATTGGTTTGTTGACGTAAAAATTTAGCATCAACCAAAAACACGGGGTCTGGTCGACTCACCGGCCCTGTGACCGTTGGTACACTCGCATCGTATCGATCTCGAATTTTGATAGTTTTTAGTTGTTCAAAGTCAACACCTCTCAGGTGCTCAATAAACGTTGTGACGAAGTGTTTTCGCGTTTGTTCGCCATCGCTAACAATATCAATACCGCTGGTCTGTTGTTCCTGCAATGACACGCGTAGGGCATCGCGCTTACCGTTGATGAGTTCGTTGCCATGTAGTTTCCATTCTGACCAAAGTGTTTCAGGTTCAGCTAGCCAAAAGGGTTTAGGTAGGCTGCCAGCCGTAGATGTGGGTAGTAGTCTATTCATGATTGTGATTTCAAGCTCTTTTATGTTGTGTCTGGGTCATTATGCGCGATTAGCCGACCAACTCTCTAGGATGGCTTGATAAGGTTTAATGAAATGCTCCTCTGCAAATTTACCTTGCTTGATTGCTAACTGGTTGCGCTCTTCACGGTCATAAACGATCTGTGTAAACGAGTGATCAGGATGCGCTAGATTGGGTTGATAGTAAGCTCCTGCGACCGCATTGGCGTTATAGATTTCGGGTCGGTAAATTTTCTGAAAGGTTTCCATGGTGCTGATCGTGCCAATCAGTTCGATGTTGGTGTAGTCATTCAGTAAATCACCAAAAAAGTAAAACGCAAACGGTGCAACACTGTTCGGTGGCAGAAAATAACGGACTTTGAAGCCCATTTTTTGAAAGTATTGTTCAGTGAGCGATGATTCATTGGGTTGGTATTCAATACCTAGTATGGGGTGTTGGTTTTCAGTGCGGTGATAGGTTTTCTTGTTTGAAACACTGAGACAAACCACCGGTGTTTTGGCGAAGTTTTCCGCGTAGGTGTTTGAATCTAGAAAGTCTCTAAAGAGCTTTCCATGCAGATCACCAAAGTTGTTAGGAATACTAAAGTTTGAACGACTTTTATTGTAATCGCGCAGTAGTACGCTGAAATCATAATCCCGCACATAGGAAGAAAAGTTATTTCCAACAATGCCTTCAATGTGCTTGTTAGTCTTATGATCATAAATCTTAGTTTTAAGAACCTCTATCGACGGAAAGTGTTGGCCATTACCTTCAACGTCCAGATTCACCGCAATAATTTCAAGCTCAACCGAGTAACGATTGCCTTTAGGGTTATCCCAATAAGCCAAAGCATTGAACCGGCTGTTAACCATTTTTAACGCGTTACGTAAGTTTTCTTTCCTGTACTTGCCGCGCGCCAAATTGGCAAAGTTGGTGGTTATTCTAGTGTTGTCTGCTGGTTGATAATTCTCATCAAAGCAAACACGCTTAATCGAATAATGAAAGTCGGTGCTCATGGCCGTTGTTATTCCTATGGTTTCAACTGAATGTGATTGGTTGCTCGAATACTTTTGAAGCGCGCTCACTGTCGGCACAGTGGGGCAGAGGTGGTGCCAGATGACACTCTTGGTATTCAGTTATACAAGGATTTAATTATGAGAAAAATTGATTTTATCTCATATTTTGATTAATAATATTCATACTTTGATTCCAGACTGTGTTAGCGCATACCTGCTTGTATGACTTACTGAGTTATTTGCTTGAAAGTTTGTAATTTCGAGCCATCTCGACGAACGCGTCAAGATACTGGATTTCACCGTCATTCGTGCGTGTGCCTAAGAATATTTGTTTGGCGATACCAGCTCTACCCAATCGCAATACAGATAGCGGCAGCTTTTGGCTGTATTCTTCCGCCAACCATCGTGGCATAGCTGCTACGCCGCGGTTACACGCTACCATCTGCAACATTATTTCAGTGGTTTCGCTGGTTTTATGTTTCTTAGGGTTCACCCCTGCGGGATTAAGAAACTGGGTGTAAATATCAAGGCGGTCAGTGGCAACGGGATAGGTTAGTAAAGTTAGATCACGAAGATCGGCGGCCTGTAGATATTTTCGTTTGGCCAGAGTATGATCTTTGGGCAACACCAAAACCTGCTCGTAATCAAACACTGGCTCAAAAGAAAGTCCAGCTTTATAAAACGGATCGGGAGTCACCAATAGGTCAATTTCGTAATCCAGTAGGGCGCCGACGCCACCGAATTGAAATTTTTGTTTAACGTCTACATCCACGTCCGGCCATGAATGCAAAAATGGGGACACAATCTTTAGCAACCACTGATAACAAGGGTGGCACTCCATTCCAATCCGTAGCGTTCCGCGCTCCCCATGTGATATTTGTTTAAGCTTGTCCTCAGCATGTTCCAGTAATGGAAGCACACGGTTAGCGATGTTGATCAAATAGTTTCCGGCTTGTGTCAAGCGAAGATTGCGACCCTCTCGTAACCAGATTTTAGTTCCGAGGTTATCTTCGAGTTTTCGTACAGTGTGACTCAGAGCAGATTGGGTCACAAAAAGTTCCTTAGCAGCGGCGGTAAGTGAGCCATGCTCTTGTACTGCTTTTACTAACTTTAGATGGATTCGCTCTATCATTGATACATGAAAAATATTAATTGAATCCTGAATATATACCAATTTTAATCATTCATGTAGCACCTTAAACTTCGGGAAGTTTAAACAGTCATAAATAGAGTCATGGTTTTATCAACTGAGAAAGCACCCCTACGAAACATCCTATCCACAACCTCTATCGCCTGCAAAATAGTCGATGTGAGTGCTCTAAATTCAACGACTCATCAGGTGGAACTGGAGTCGACTACTAAGGTGATACCTCATTACATCGCGGGCCAGTATCTACAGTTACAATTAGACCTGAATAATGACGGAAGAATACATTCCTTCTGCTACTCCATAGCCAATAGCTCTAACTCTAAGCAGTCACGACGCTTAATGCTATTTATTCTAAACACCAGTAACCTCGCAGATAGGATAGTAACTTATCTCATCGGCTTGCAGCGTACTATGGCGATTGTCAACGTAAAGCTTCCTATGGGGCAAGCCTACTTGCAAACGAACCTGAGTTTGCCTCATTTATTGATAGCTACCGGGTCAGGAATTTCAAAAATTAAATGCATAAGCGAAGAAATACTGAGACAAAATCCGGACGCCGAGGTACATGTTTATTGGTCAAATAGAAAGCTCGAAGATTTTTATTTGATTAACGAATTTAATACACAGACAGGTAGACATAAAAACTTTACTTTTCATCCAATCTTGGAATCTCCACACTCAAAATGGCCTGGTCGCTCAGGGTTCCTGTTTGAAGTGATTAGGAAGGATTTCGAAAGGTTTGATAATTTTCAAACCTATTTATGTGGTTCGCCAGCGATGGTCTACAGCACTATCGATAAACTCATAGATAAGGGCCTGAAAGAAGATAATTGTTACTCGGATGTATTCGAGTACGCCCCAAGAAAAAGCAGATCAAATCTTAATTTTTGAATAATCGCCTTCTTTATCGCTCAATCAGTATTCTGCAATACAACCCCATTGTCGCTTGAATATTTAAAATGTTTCAATATAACATTTTGTTTGCGTGATAATTTTAAAGAAAAGAGCTCTAATCAAATTAGTAGATACAGAGCACGAAGGAGGGCGCTCGACTAAGATGTTGATAAAGAAACATAAGCAAGTTAAACAAGCAGGTTTAGTACTGTGTTACACGGTTTTTGCTCCTCAGGTATCGTATATGCTGAAGGTGAGTCGGGTGTTGAGAGCACTGCTTCTTGAAGGAATCATTGTGTCTGGCCGCCCGATTGAACAAATTGGAAAGGCTAAATCTGGCTCAGAAGGCACCGTAGGTTACTCTGATTTTGAAAGTCGTCCTTTTAGCCGGGTAGGCGAACTTGTTGATGTAATCCCTGGCCTGGTAGCCACACAACATTCTGGCACCGGTAAGGCAAATCAGTTGTTTTTGCGTGGTTTCAATCTTGGCCATAGCACTGACTTTGCAGCGTTTTTTGAAGGAGCGCCGGTTAATTTTCGTACCCCTGGTCACGGGCAAGGTTATCTCGACCTTAATTTTATCGTTCCAGAACTGACCGAAAGGCTCGACTTTCGTAAAGGCTCATATTTCTCAGACGTTGGTGATTTTAGCCCAGCGGCAACTACTAGCTTTAACACCTACGATACCTCACCAAACAATATCGCTAAGCTTACCATTGGAGAAAATAATTTTCGTCGTGGCTTGCTTGCTACGTCCTTTAATGTGTATGGTGGAGATCTTTTAAATGCTGGTGAAACGGCTTTTTATGACAGTCCATTTGAACTTGATGAAGACTTAGAAAAATACAACGCTTTTGTTAAATACTCTAAGAGCGGGGGTGATTTAGATTGGTATATCTCTTTAAGTGCCTACGATGCTAAATGGAGGAAAGAGTATTAAGTTACCTCTTTGTTGGATCTAGATAACTTACACCAACGGGAGTATCATGGCATCACTCATAATATAACTTCAGGGAACACGAGATTTCACCTCATTATTCTGAAAGAGATGATGGACTATCTAAATGATGTCGACGCATCTCAATCACACCAAAAATCAAGTTATAGCGATGATTTATTCTAAACTCTATTAACCAAAAATAAGCTGGTCGTCAGGTTTAATGGTTTAGTTGTAAATTTAGGGGTTTAGTTGTCAGTTCTTTAATACTATAGTTGTACGTCCATTAAATGGACATCCAACTAAAGTACTAAACTAGAGAGGTCCCTAAGCTGTTAAATTCAATAAATTTCGGAAACGAAACTTGCAACTAAAGCACTAAACTTTTTGATAAAGCAGATCAGATTTAACTTTTATGTTATCTGCCAACTAAAGTCTTAAACTTTTCGTCCGAATTCCAATGCTCAAACTTCATATCGAACCTTAAAGATCCTCTATTTCTTAATCTTTTAGACGCCAAGATTTCGGGTTCTTTTTCAATCGAGTAGAGCTTTATGAGACAAGACTAATTCCGTATCAAATAACTAAATGAGTTTTCCACAATTTGGGCAGTGAGTTCTGTTTTTTGCTCTCAATTCATTCTCCACGGTCGCACGAATGTGGTCAGCAGAGCTTCTTGATAGTCCCAAACTTTTCCGTAAATTTTCTATGTCTTTCTCTTCACCTAAGCAAATTACCCCATCCTCAAGTGCTTTGCGAAACTCTCTTTCCAAGCTCTGTCTGCGGCGATGAATTTGCTCATTCAGCCCACTAGCGATAATTCCAGCTGGGAGTGCAGCCATTCCAATTCCAATAATTGTAATCATGGCTCCAAAGATCTTACCTGCTACTGTAATCGGAGTTACGTCACCATAACCAACCGTTGTTAATGTGGCAACAGACCACCACATAGCCGCCGGAATTGAACCAAACGCCTCGGGTTGTACTTGATGTTCGACTAACCAGGCGCCACATGCTGCGAAAATTAGCATCAGCATCAAGATGAAGAAACCCGCGAAGAACGCTCCGGCTTCCTCTTCAAATACTGCAAGTAGCATTCCAAGAGCAGGGGAATACCGAGTAAGCTTTAAAATGCGAAGCATTCTAAATGTCCTCAATATTCTTAAATCAACCGGCACAACCAAATATAGCAAGGCTGGCAATATTGCTAGTAAATCTATCACTGCGAGTGGAGAACGCAGCCAGGAGAGCCGACTCTTGTAACCTCTATTTTCAGGGACTACCCACAGTCTTATTGAAAACTCGAACGCAAAAATACCGAGCGAGACTAGCTCGATAGTGTCGAGATAGAACTTCCAATTTGAATAAAAACTCTCAACCGTCTCTAATACCACCGCAAATACGTTTAGTATAATCAGTGCTATTAGTGCTATTTCTAGTAACTTTGGCCCTAGAGCAGCTCTATCGGGACGTTCAAGCCACCAGTATGCCCTCGCTCTGGCCGATAATAAATTAGACCTAAGATTATTCATGCCTATAGGTCAACCATGCCCTAGTAAGAGGAATAACTATCTGTGACAAGAGGGCTGTACCCCAAATCAAATTACCGATGATTGAGGGCACATGAGGAACTATGAAAAAGCAGGTTATCGCAACCATGATACCAAAAAGCCTTACGTCCCATCTTCCGTGGACTGAAGCTACACGATGTTCTATTACGTTTTTCAGAACCCAAAGCATGGCGATGTATCCTGCTAGTCCAAAACATCCGATAGCAGCGTACTTTGTCGGATAAGGTTCCCAAAAACCTACCTTCACTTCGGCGGCTAAAGCAACTCCCACCAAGACCCCACATAGCATTAGAACTAGGTGAGCCAACCACCACTTGACTAGTGTAGAGAGATTGTGGTCTCTAGTTTTGCCGTTCCCTACGAAATCAAAATATATCCAGCACATCACAAACATTGAGATACCACCAATAACAAAATTAACTAGTACATCTCCGGATACTTTATAGATTCCTTTTTCAGACAGCGTAACAACTAACTTGAAGAACCCCTCGCCAAGAATTATCAGCGTTAGTAACGCAAACCTTTCCGCCATGTGTCCTAACCGTAAAACAAATCGTTTGTGTCTCAGGACTGAAACACTGGGCATCATATAAATGATTTGACCAATTAGCATTGCGGCCCCAAATATCCAAAAGGAAAATGGTTTGGGTAAAATTGCTGTAGCAGCAAACACAATGGAAAAGGCGGTGAAATTCCGAATCTGTTCGTTGCACATGGACCTCGTGGCCGAGTTGTTTCTTCGTGCTCTAAGATAAAGCAGTGCAAGCGTTGCTCTGTTTGCCGCAAAACCGAGCGCAAAGTATTTCCAGCCTTTATCTTCAATTGCCGGAATAGCAGCGGCCATGAACATGAGTGTGCATATCATTATCGACATAATGACGCGATGCCAGATGTCTGTACTTACATAAATCGAATTGAATATACTCAATTCTCCCCATGCGTACCAAAGCACGATAAACACCCCGCAAAACACTAAGAACCCTTCTATATTTAGGTTCTCGGATAAATAGTTACCAAGTAAAAAAATGGTGACAACATGAATTAAGTCGTAAAAGAGCTCAACCCAATGTACATGGTCGTGCTTGTTTTCAACATCCAAATGATGCTGTGGTTTTCTCCACATAGGGTGGTCTTGGAGGGCCATAATGAACTTTTAGAATATATGCTCTTCAATAGAGAGCCTTTTAGTAATCTGTTATGTTAGGTTCAACTATCTAGCTATTCTCAAATGTGCCACGAATAGGGTAGTTGTTTTCCGGGTTACGAATCCAATTAATCCCTGAGACAAATTCAGGAAGGCTTGGCCTTACGAACGGATTGTTTGAAATGTCTATCACCTGAATGTTGCCGTCTTGATTGACTACGAACAAGCCCGGTTCAGAAAAGTTGTGATCTGTTTCTTTCTCGGATCGCGGAATGGAAATATACAGCCCTAATTCTTGCATTTGTTCCTGAGTTAAACCGTAAGCAATCGGGAAGCTTACATTTAGCTTTTCCAGGTGGTTTTCAAGTTGCTCTTTGCTGTCGCCCGATACGGCTACAATATCAACACCCGCTTTGTTTAAAGTCTCGATGTGTTGTTCCAGTTCATTCAAGTACTTCGTGCACAGCGGGCAGTGTCTTCCTCTATACACAAGCACGAGCTTCCAATCTTTATCGTCGTTTGGCTGTGAAAGAACAACTTCCTCACCGCTTAATAATGTGGCCTTAAGTTCGGGGAATTTAGCGCCAGGATGCAATTTGTTTGTATACATGATTTCTCCTAAAAATGATTATTTATATGGTCTTCAAAGCGTTTAAAATCGTCTTCAATGGTCGCGTTTTTCATGACATCAAAGCAGGCGAAGGTTTTCATTGATTCCATCGCGAAAAATCGGAAATTCATGTGAATCGGGAATATCAAGTCATCCACACTCTTACCTTGAAATAAATATTCATCGTTATTATCGAAGGCTTCCTCGGGTGCGTTGAAGGTAAGTGAGACCATGTATTTTTTACCCGTTAATGTGCCCCCAGCGCCGTAGTTGCTTTGGGGTTGCTCGCTGGTTCGCCCATCACCATTGCATAAACTACCGTTCATACCTGCTGTGTAGACTTCATCCATGTATTTTTTGAATGTCCAGGGGACTCCCATCCAGTTTATAGGTGTCTGAAGGAGAATTATGTCTGCCCATCGATGGTTTTTAAGTTCCTGTTCGACATCCCATCCTTCGTCTACGTTCACTACCTTGACCGTGTGGTCTTTTGCCTCGAGGAGCTGTTGAGCCAAAATAACAAGGGATCTGTTTAACTCTCCCTTAGCGAATGGATATTGATGGTGCGCATTAATGATTAAAACGTTGCTCATAACTGTCTCTGGTTTTCTCTTGGTCTTTGAAGACTCATATCAAATTTAACTTGTCGGTATACTATGGTAACCTTGAGTGATTAATCAATTAGTTTACTTTTAGTAACCTACATCTCGTGGAGGTGGAACGTGGAAAGTATTGTTAAAACTGACAGTAGGGGCCGAAAGACGGTACTGAATGCCTGTACCGAGCCGTGCGCGATAGAGAAGGGTATGAGGCTAATTGGTGGTAAGTGGACAGGCTCGATTATTTACCATCTAAAGGATTCACCAGTTCGCTTTAATGATCTTGGTCGAATGCTTGGTGGCGCAAGTAAGAAGATGATCGACCAGCGTTTGAAGGAATTGGAGGCTCGAGGCATGGTAGTACGCAAAGTAATCAACGATCGACCGGTAGCAGTCACATACGAATTGACTGAATTTGGGCGTAGTGCACTTAAAATTTTAGAGGATCTAAGAGTTTGGTCTGAAGCTAACAGTATTTAACAGATCGTTAAATTTGGATTCATTAACAAACTTGGAAGAAAAAACAACAAGATACTTCTTTTGAACAAGTGATCCTCAAAGTATTAAGTTGGACATCAAATTAAGCGGCTTACTGGGAAATTAAGGGGTTTACTTGGAGAAAGTTAAGCGAATCACTTGGACGTCCAATTAAACACATTTATGTCATCTAGTCGTTTTCATTTATTTAACATAATATAGATTATGCGCAGTATTAATATAGCCTGGTTAGGGCTGTACGGTAAAACGCTTTGAGAAAGTAAATTAGCTATTTATTGATTTATATTCAATGCTTTATATTATTTTTATAACAATTTACTTGAAATATTAAATAGTTATAGAGACTACGATCAAGCGTTTACAAAAAGCCTCTGCAAAAACCACGCTGTACTGGTTATCCCCATTAAATAGCTGAGGTGTTTCTTTTTTAAAAGTTTGATCTGTCGGAACACTAAAATACGCGAGCAAATTAATAGAACCAAATAGGCAGCGAACAGCACTGATAATTGCCCTAATTCAACCCCAATGTTAAACGCTAAGAGTCCTTGTAAAATCTGATCTTCAGGTAACCCAATCTGATCTAAAGCACCGGCGAATCCAAATCCGTGAATCAAACCGAATATAAAGGCCACTATCCACGGCTTCTGTTTTGTAAGTGAGTTTGGGTCGTTTACCAGAATTTCTCTGGCGAGCAAAATAATCGACAATGCGATTACCGCTTCGACAGCTTGAGAATTTAACGAAACTAAATTAAATGTGTTTGCAGCCAAAGTTAGGCTGTGGGAAATTGTAAATGTCGTTATCGCTATCACTAACACCTTTATCTTTGTAATTAGTAACAAAAAACAAACGACAAACATCAAATGGTCAATTCCACCCAAAATATGCTTAAAGCCGAGTGCCAAATAAGCTAAAAAAGAGTTTCTTGACTCGGTTTTGGTCATTTTTATCTGTTTTTGCGGAGTATCAGGCGTCAAAATCGTCGTAGATCGCTGACCTCCGAGATTAGAGATCACCAAAAGGGCGTCTGTTCTGGTGTTTTTCAGTCCTTGCAGTTTCATACTCCAAGTCTCTTTAAACTTGTCGCATTGCAGACGACCTACCTTTCTCATTAAGTTATTTAGCTCAAAACTCTCCCATATAACTTGCTGTTCACAGGCATCTATATGCAGTATTAGTTGATTATTGGCTTTCGTTATCAGCTTGCTCTGAGTGATGGAGGCTTGCCAAAAAGACGACTTTGGATTTGAGGTGTCTAGTTCATCAATTTGAACCAGGATTGGCTTTAGCTCGTCTGCGTTAGTAGAACAATTTGTTAGGACACAAATAAAAAACAGACTGATGCCAGATAGCAGCTTCGTTTTCTCCCAAAATCGATTCAGCTCCCGTTTAAGCTTAAACATCAGCCCAATAACTCCCTTACCGCTCGATTTTGATATCAATCCGGTTAGCCAGCTCTAATAATTTTTTTTCTCGCACCTTGGTTTTTTGATTTGCTATCCAGTCATTGACGACTGCCCTTCTAACTTGCTGGTTTTCAAGCCCAATGTTTTCTGGTTGTTTTATTTTAAGGGAGCGCACGAAATGAACGCCGTAACCACCGAATATAGGGCCATGCCAATCTTGATCTGATTGCTCGATTTTCGTTAACTGCTCAGTAAACTGATCACCAAATATACTCGATACAGCCGTTAGTTCCATATTAGTAACTAACCTTGGAACCCCTTCGATAGAACGTTCAATCGCACTCGCAGGAAACTGATTTTTGTTCAACGCAGACAACAACGATTGATAATCACCTTGTTTTACTTGGGATCGGTCAACTAAAAACTGTTCAAAATAGACTTTTGACTCACTCCGGTAAAGATCTCGATTAAGTACCAACCATTGCTGAAGATCCTTTTCACTAGGCTCTTTAATGGAGGCGTCGATCAGATATTTCACCTTTTGTATCACCCTATTCCGAACGAACAAATCGTTTTGGTCCAAACCAAGTCTCTTCCCTTCCCTAAACAGCAGCTCTTGTTCTACTATTTGGGCAATTTCATCCTCTAATTCTTGTTCCGAGGGTGGTCGATGCCAGCGTTTTTCCCACTGAGAAACGATTTGTTCAACTTCTTCCTTAGCGATCAAAATTTCGGCATCAAAATTGGCACCATAATTTGAGGTGAACTCAAAATACGCTAAAATGACAACAGCTCCAACCGTAAAGTGAACCAATGGTTCCTTAATTACACTGGTGATAAATCCTTGAGTCAAAACCTTGAAGCCTGTTGTTTCTATTGTTTTTTTCTTTGATACCAGATTGGCGACGTGTACGCTCTCTCCTGCTGGATCTTAATTACGTCTTCTGGAAGTTTAAAACCATACTTAATTGAGTCATAAAGTGGCCAGGTTGGAGTCGGGATCTCCAACACTCTGACATAATAAAAAGCCGTTTGATTAACATCAAAATCAGGATCTATCCAGAGGGCTGATAACTGCGGTGCCCCAGAGCCGTTATCCCATTCGCCAGTTTTCAAATTCACAGTACTAGCTACTGGATCAATTGAGCCATCTTCATCGAGCGAACGAGTGTTAGCATCAGCCCAGGCCACGTTGTATATTTTTTCATGGGTTTTGGCTTCGGAATCAATCCACCCCTTAACGACCTGGATCCGATCTAATGAAGCGCTTTCTGGGTCCATAGTAGCGCGTATCATGAGCTGTAATGGCTTCTCGCTGTCGGAAACCATCTCAGCGCCCATTGGCACACCCTTGCTGTAGCCCTTCTCAACAAAGCCTGTTGTTAAATCAGCTTCTTCAAAATCAGTGCCAGCAAATACACGTACAGTCATTCTCGGCCCAGTGGTTGCGTATACCTCTCGTCGTTTAAATGTATCAAATATAGCTTCTCTGGTATTTTCAGTAGCCCAAGCGGCCGCGTAGCCACTGGCAAGGTAATGCCAACCAAAGCGTCCTTGTCTGGTGCCCAGATTTTGTGGCACTATCGCCCGATTTTGAACATTTATCTCGTTGCCGGAATGTTTACCAAAAAAATTGTCCTCATCACTTGTCGCTAGAGAGGTATGGCTATCAGTTGAGCCAATTAGGCCGAAGACATAAGGATTAACACCAGTTTGTTGTTCTAGCTCCAGGCCTCGTTTTAGAGCTTCTCTGATATAGCCACCTGCTTGACTTTCGGGCTTAGCTTGAACAGTGCAACTGAGATTGCAATTTTCCCATCCCGTGACACCAAATCCTGCAAATTCGTCATTGGGCGATAGAAACGGGTGTGTCTCGCTGTCTCCTTTAATTTGTGTAACCTCTACAACAGGCTCATATCTAGCACGAGTCTCGGCGTAGGCTCTATCTATTGGAGAACCATCAAGCCGAGTCATGGCAAACATGAGCCCATTTGAAATATTGCTGTTATGGGGCATCGCCAAAACTTGACCGCCGGTGGTATTTTCATACTCTTCCATCCAAGCCCAAAGAGTCTCTGGATCGGTGTTGGCTATGCTCGAGAATGGCAAAATTTGATTTACTCGGTCCGATGAATCCCTAAACATTACTACCCGATGAAGATTGTTCCCGCTTGGCATTGGCGTATATTCAAAGCCACTGAAAGCGGTAAAACGGCCAGGTTCGTTGTATCGATCTAATATTTTGTTATGTGATTTCCACAATTTACCGAGCCGTTTCGCCGAGCTATCTTCATCTAGCAAAGCTTCAGGTAATGTGCCTCGGGCAGCTCCTTCTATTAATTCGGCAGTAACTCTTAAACTACCCTCTTCGTTTTCGTGCATCATGTCCCACCATCGACGTAATGTGGGATCGCGAACAAGAAAACGTGGTGCTTCATACAATGCTCGAGTGGCACCGAGCCCATCGCTATGATCTGCAATAACTAAAAAATCAAGAGGGCGACTTAGTTTTGCTTTGATTCCTCGTGTAGACGTTACTGCTTCGCCCCGAGCAAATCTTAATGCGCTCTCTGCATCCAAACGGTTACCGAATCCAAATGCATCAACTGAATTCGAAGTATGAAGATGCGTGTCTCCCCAATAAACCTTGGTTGGATTCCCAGAGCGATTTAACGATGAAGACGCCTTCTCAGTATTATTGGCAGGTTGTTCCAGATTTCCGTTTGGGTCACAAGCAAATAAACAAGTGCAAAGCAAAAATATAAATAGTTTAGGCAAGTAAAACAGGCGAAACTCCACAGCCCCTCCGTCTAATTGAAATTCACTGTTTATCACCGTGCACTAAGGCCTCACACGGCACCATGGGCCGGAAATTTAACACCGACGTAGCGACGATACCATCAGCCATTACCGCCAAATGATAAAAATTTATCATTTGGCGGTAAATCGCCTCGTCTGCTCTCACACCTATTTCATAAGACTGAATTCTACCGTTGCGCCGCCACCCAGTGGTAAACCCAAACCAGCCCATAACATGGTGAGAATTAAGCCGGTAATAAGCATCCAAATAGAATAAGGGATCATCGTCGCTGTTAGGCTTCCTAGGCCAAAATCTTTCTTATATTTGTTTGCGAACGTTAGAACTAATGGGAAATACACCATCAATGGAGTGATAATATTGGTGGCTCCATCACCTACTCTGTAAGCCGCGGTCGCCATTTCTGGACTAACCCCAGAGAGCATTAGCATCGGGACTACTACGGGAGCCAAAAACGCCCATTTTGCGCTTGCTGAGCCGACAAATAAGTTCAATAAGCCCGCGAACAGCACCATAACACCCAAGACTGCATAAATCGGCAGTTGCGACGCTTCGATAGCCGCCGCGCCTTTAACTGCAAAAATCAGGCCTAGGTTTGACCAATTAAATAGAGCGACAAAGTGAGCTGCCGCGAATGCCAGAACTAGGTAATAACCCATGTCTTGCATAGCTTCGGCCATCATTTTAACCAAATCTCGATGGTCTTTCACGGTACCAACAGCACCGCCATAAGCCCATGCAGTCGCAATAAATAGAATAAAGAATCCTGCAATTAAAGATTGGTAGAACGGTGTGAGCCTTGCTTGAAAAGAGCAATCTCCTGCGGCTAGGGCAGCGTCTGAGCACGCAGCTTCATTCACAAGCGGTGTTCCTGGTGCAAAAACCAGAACAGCCCACAAACCTATGACAGCAAGTAAAGCCATCCCTGCCCTTTTCAGACCAGATCTCTCTTTTTCGGTTAGTTCTTGGCTTACTGCAGGTTCGACCTCAGCTTCCTTACTTGGGTCCTCATACCCTCCTAATCGTGGTTCTACTATTTTGTCCGTAACATACCAAATCACAGGTACGTAAATAAAAAGCATGGTGGCAATAAAATACCAGTTGCCAGCGATATTAACCGGATAATCCTCTACCAAAATGCTGGCAGCTTCACCCGTGATACCAAGAAGCAGTGCATCAAGCTGCCCCATAACTAAATTCGCAGAAAAACCACCAGAAACTCCCGCAAAAGCTGCTGCAATACCCGCTACGGGATGTCTGCCGGCTGCCATAAACACAATGGCTGCCAAAGGAATCAAGACCACGTAGGCCGCATCGGCAGCTAAATTACCCATCATCGCTATAAAAGCAACAAGTGGTGTAAGTAGGTATTTGGGCGCGTTTCCTACAGCGGCCCGCATTGCCGTACCAAAAAGACCCGCCCGCTCAGCGACACCAGCACCGAGCATTACGGTTAATACCATCCCAAGTGGATGAAAGTGGGTAAATGTTTTTGGCATTTCCACTAATAGTCTTTGCAAATTTTCACCAGAAAGCAGACTTTTAGCAGCCACCACACCATCTGCTCCAATACCAAACCTAGCCTTTTGCGATTCAGGCATACCTGACAGAATCTGTGGAGACAAAGTTTCAGATACCCCTATCAAAGCAGCAACAACGGAGAGCAGCATCACGCCGATTATAAGATAGAAGAACAAGAAAACTGGATCTGGCAATGCATTGCCTGTACGCTCGATCCACCCTAAAACTCCCCCGCTGGATGCTTGGGACTTGCCATTACGACTCATATTATTCTCCTAGTTTATTGTTTTTATTTTGGTTTTATAGAAAAATTTACGCCTTATTCACTTCTAAATCTATCTTTTGGCCGGGAACAGTTCAAAGAAGTTATTGGTGGTTTGATAAGCTAGATCGTCCAGAGTCATACCTTTAAGATCGGCAACAAATTGGGCTGTATGCCTTACATTGGCAGGCTCATTAGTTTTGCCACGCAAAGGCACTGGAGCCAGATAAGGGGCGTCCGTCTCGACCAAGATACGGTCGATGGGTGTTTTTCTAGCGACCTCTTGAACTTGCTCCGCACTCTTGAAAGTTACTATTCCTGAAAACGATATATAGAAACCTAGATCGAGTGCTTTTTTGGCAACTTCCCAATCCTCAGCAAAGCAATGCATAACTCCAAGACATTCGTCAGCGCCCTGCTCTTTTAAAATTCGCATGGTATCGTCAGCGGCACTTCTTGTATGGATGATGAGTGGCTTATTAACGTACTTCGCGGCTTGAATATGCCTGATAAAACGGTCTCGCTGCCAAGTCATCTCTTGACCTTCAACACGAAAATAGTCCAGACCAGTCTCACCGATGGCAACGATTTTATCTGAACTTCCAATGTCAACTAACTCGTCAACGCTAGGCTCTTTGACTTGTTCATAACAAGGGTGAACCCCCACTGAAGCAAAAATATGGGTATGCTGTTCCGCTAATGATAAAACTTCGGGAAAATCTTCTAAGTTAACTGACACACAAAGCATGTGGGAGACATTGGACTTTTCTGCATTAGCCAATATCTCAGGTAGACGCTGGTGCAGCTCTTTAAAATTGATATGACAGTGAGAGTCAACAAGATTCATAATAACAACGACGGATTTAACTCAGTCAAAGCATGTCTGATAGAACAATAGAGAAAGTACGAATACCCAATCGCTGGGTTTCTACATTGTGTGAGTTGCACGTGTTAAAGAAACCGAGGCGCCTAACTTGCCTTCTATAAGCCTTTGTACCTGAGGCGCGTCATCACCAACGAAACGTATTCCCACGCCGGGAGGTCTGCCTCCCAAAGCTCCAGGAGGACTAAGCCATACTACTTTGCCAGAAATTTGGGTCGGTTCTGATTCATCCATGATTTTTACCAACAAGAACATTTCATCGCCCAAATTGTAGTCCTTAGTAGTTGGAACAAACAATCCTCCGCCTTGAACAAAGGGCATATAAGACATGTACAAAGCCTGTTTGTCCTTAATAGCGATGGAGATTACGGAATTGCGAGCTTTAGCCGCTTCTTTTGGTTTTACCTCATTCATTTCAGTGTTATACCCGCATTTTTAGAATTACTCAACCGCTAAGCCACCTACTAATTTTTAGGCAGCTCAAACACCCTTTTAGCCAACGTTTCTAGTACTAAGAGAGCATCAACAGTGGTACCTAGAAGTTGCTTTGATCTGATGATTTCATCAAGCAGATCGACGAGTCGATCTGTATCAATTTTATCAGCACTGGATTTCACCCAAGATCGCTGTACGGGAAAAAACAAGTCGAGAGGCGAGCTGGATAGTTTGAATCGATACAAATCGATTGCCAGCTTCTGAACGATATCTAAAGACAGCCTTGGTTCTAAATCAAACCACTTTTTAGCTATTTCGACAATGCCAACGCGTCTCATCCACATGTGATTTACATCGGTTAAGACAGCCTTCAATTTCTCTAAATAATCACCTTTGTACAACTTTATTGCCAATAAGGGGTGATTATTTGAAACGCTTAAATAAGTGTCCAACTGCTCGTTGGGGATCAGTTTTTGTTGCTCTAGCCAAACTTTGGCTGAAGACTTATCGGGTGGCGAAAAATTCACTAGGCTGCAGCGACTGCGAATAGTCTTTGGCAAAACAGCAACGTCGTCAGAAACTAAAAGAAACAGCGTGTTAGAAGGTGGTTCTTCTAAGCTCTTTAATAAAGCGTTAGCTGCGTTGCGGTTCATACTTTCGACTGAAAAAATAGCTATGATCCTATTTTTAGCGATGTGCGGATGGGTGCTCAGAGCACTACAGAGCTTACGTATTTGATCAATAGTGATGGACTGCCTGGGTTTTCCCGCATGAGACTCGAGATATCGCTTCGAGTAATCTGAAAAGAGCTTCAGTCCGCTGTCTGAGGCCTCGGATAGCAGAGCCTGCTCAGATTCTGGCATGACCACATGTATATCGGGGTGAGAGCCCGCTTCAAAAAGCTTCGCCGATTGATCATAACCATCAGTAGTAACAAAATGACTTAAGGCAATAGACAGCGCTCGTTTACCCAGGCCTGCACCACCATGCATTAGTAGAGCATGATTAGATCTCTCGGGCTCCAAAGTGAGGTGCTGCCAAAGTTCTTGATTCCAAGGATGAATGGTTGGTTGCAACATCAGTCACTTCCCATTCGACATTATGAACTCGGTCATCACCTGTACTACCTGAGTCTGAACCTCTTGTATACTTTGGCTGGCATCAATGAGTTTAAAGCGCTCGCTATAGCTCTCTGCTCTTTTTAAATAAACGGACCGTACTCTTGATTTAAATTCGTCTTGTTGTCGTTCAAAACGATCCGGCTCACTTCTTTGACCGGCTCTCGCGACACCCACATCGACAGGTACATCTAACAATAAAGTTAAGTCAGGTTGCAGGTCGCCTTGCACCAGTCGCTCCAAAGCGCTAATTTTATCTAGTTTAATGCCTCTACCACCGCCTTGATAAGCAAATGTTGCGTCAGTAAATCGGTCGCATAAAACCCAATGACCCTTAGCTAATGCGGGTTCGATTACCTCTGCAATATGCTGCGCTCTCGCAGCAAAGATCAGAAGTAGTTCAGCCATATCGCCGAAATCAGCATCTTGTGAGCCCAAAACAACATCGCGTAATGTCTCGCCCAGCGGGGTGCCACCAGGTTCTCTGGTCACAACGGTTTCGATCGCTGCCGTTTCTAAACAACTTAGAACAGAAGCAATGTTAGTGCTTTTACCAGCCCCATCTTGGCCTTCAATGGTGATAAATTTGCCTCTTTTCACGAATACTAGGTCTCTTTACGTACAGCTGTCTATTTTTGTGGATTAGATGAAAAAGCTCTGGGTTTACCACCGAGTTGGTATTTAATAACCGCGTTGTTGTGTTCTTTAAGAGTTTTAGAAAACTGATGAGTACCGTTTCCCTTCCCCACGAAATAAAACGCCTCAGTTTTAGTAGGATTGGCAGCCGCCTTGATTGCATCCTCACCCGGCATTGCAATTGGTGTAGGTGGTAAACCAAAGCGTGTGTAAGTGTTATATGGGGTATCAGTGCGGAGGTCTTTACGCCGAATATTGCCGTCGAATGCGTCACCCATTCCGTATATCACTGTTGGGTCAGTTTGTAACTTCATGCCGACCTTCAGACGATTATTGAACACCCCGGATATCTCTGCTCGCTCATGCGCAGCACCAGTCTCTTTTTCAATAATGGATGCCAGAATAAGCAACTCATAGGGCGAATCAAGTAATATTTGCACATCTCGCCGACTCCATTGCTCAGAAACCACTTTTTGCTGACGATCATATGCTTGCTTAAGCACATCAAAGTCACTTGCTCCTTTTTGATAGAAGTAGGTTTGAGGCGCAAACTGTCCTTCGGGATGAACTCCTTTGGCACCAATACGAGTCATAATCTCAT
>JAKVBA010000050.1:0-2336 GCA_022447525.1 Gammaproteobacteria bacterium | reverse complement strand
CATGACTCATAGAATCTAATTCATCGACCAGTTGCTTTTGCGACCTTAGCTGAGTTAGGTACTCCTTAAAATTTTTACCTTCAATTAAAGTAATAGAGTAATCGATGACCTTACCGGATTTAACTTTCTCGACTAAATCAGGGATATCCTCGACATCCACAAGCGTATACTCGCCCGCCTTTATTTGTATATCTCTATTGTTAAGCCAAGTATAAGCTCTAAAGATGTAACGGTTTTCCACAACACCATTTTTTTCCAAATGATTTGCTAACCAAGCGACTCCAACACCTCTGGGTATTTCGAGTTTGAACGTCCTGTTACCTAAAGGTTTCGAAATCGATTGTGAGTAAATATAGTAAGCAACACCTAAAGAGGTTAAAAAAACCACATAAAAAGTGAGTCTAAATAGACGGAATAAGGTCATGTGTTAAAAGGGTATTTTGGAGCCTGTTGGCTATATAACTTTTTGAATAAATAAAGTTCTTATCGTTTATTTGGAGCTTACATACGGATTGAATCCCCCGTATAGAATTAGTCAAAAACACGCCATCAGCTGCGATAATATCGTTAAGCGATAATCGCACAGCTGAACAAGAAAACCCAGATACTTTTAATTGGTCAAGCACCCAATTGCGCATAACCCCCTCGACCCCGCATCTGTCTATTAGCGGAGTCTGAACCTTATTTTCCTTGACGATAAAAAGATTACTCTGAGTACCTTCGATCAAATTACCCTCATAATCTCGCACTAGCGCCTCTTGCCAACCATCCATCCATGATTGTCTCGCCAAAATTTGCTCTAATCTATTGCCGTGTTTTATTCCAGCCAATAAAGGTTGATGAGCAAGACAAACATCCGATAATCCAGCAAAAATACCGCTATCTGAGGAAATTTTTGGGTATTCGTGCAGCGACATTACTCTGGTTGGTCGTTGCCGTTCCGGATTTTGATAGCCGCGACCTCCGGCTCCCATCGAAACCATGACACGTAAAATTAAGTTGAGTTCATCTAGATTACTACAAATAGCTTTAATTTCAGAGCTTATGTCCCTGATATCTATGTTAATTTCAACTTTCTTGCATCCTAACTGTAAGCGAGTTAAGTGTTCGTCCAATAGAGCTGGTCGCCCTTTAACTATCGCAATAGTCTCAAACACAGATTGTCCGTAGAATAAACCACGATCCAAAGCTGGCACCGAATTGTTTTCCCTACCATTAACAAAAACTCGCAAAATAAAACAGCCTAGTTAAATCGCTTCATCGCTAGTGTGCCATTGGTACCACCAAAACCGAAAGAATTACTCAAGGCATACTCAAGTTGCATATCACGTGCGGTGTTCGGTACGTAATCCAGATCACAATCCGGGGAAGGATTATTCAGATTAATTGTCGGTGGTACGGTCTGTGTATGTAGGGCCATAGCTGTATAAACCGCCTCTACGCCACCTGCCGCCCCCAGAAGGTGTCCGATCATCGATTTCGTGGACGTGATAGCAACATCGCTTGCATAATTTCCCAGAGCTAGCTTAGTAGCATTTGTTTCAGCCGCATCGCCTAACGGAGTGGAAGTTCCATGTGCGTTTAAATGATCTACTTGCTCGGGGTTGATACCTGCATTACGCATTGCATTGATCATGCAGCGTGATGCACCCTCACCTCCGGGGCTTGGCGAAGTCATATGATGGGCGTCTCCGCTCATTCCAAAACCTACTAATTCCGCATAAATCTTAGCACCGCGTGCTTTGGCATGCTGGTATTCTTCTAGCACTAAAATACCAGCACCCTCGCCCATTACAAAACCGTCTCTAGCCTCATCCCATGGGCAAGAGGCCAATTGGGGATCGACATCTCGACCTGATAATGCACGAGCATTACCAAAGCCGGCAATCGCAGTTGGCGTAATTGCTGCTTCAGCACCACCTGCAATCATAACATCAGCATCACCATATTCGATCATCCTGCCTGCATCACCAATGGCATGAGTGCCTGTAGTGCAAGCCGTAACCATGGAAAGGTTTGGTCCTTTCAGACCAAGATTTATTGAAAGATGACCTGAGATCATGTTTATGATCGCACTTGGAACGAAAAAGGGTGAGACTCGTCTGATACCACGATTGTGGAGAGTTTGGGTAGCCATTTCTATCGAATCAATTCCGCCAATGCCAGAACCAACGTAGACACCAATTCTATCGGCGTTTTCCTCTGTTATTTCAAGGCCGGCATCTTTAAATGCATCGTAACCAGCGGCAATACCGAACTGAATAAAGCGATCCATTTTTCTGGCTTCTTTGGCAGGCATATAGTTGGTAGCATCAAAGCCTTCAACCTCACCAGCA
>JAKVBA010000005.1:41680-63959 GCA_022447525.1 Gammaproteobacteria bacterium | reverse complement strand
CCTTTGTTTTTAAAAGGAATAAGTAAAATTGTTCAGCTCATTGGATCGGCAGAAGGGCTTGAAAATCAGCGTCCCCATAGTCGCTTTCTAGCAGAGCTGAACGAAGTCAATGTACTATCTAAACATCAGCTACTTATTGGAGCCAACTTTGAACCAAGCTCGGTCATTTTAAATGCCTTAGATGACGTATCCTTAGATATTGCAATTTTTGGTAGACAGAAAAATGATGGCGTGACCCCAACCGTGAGTGCGCTTGCTGATGATATTAAAGGTGACGCAAATCGTATGCGCTTAAAGAACGGCGCCCTTCACCATCTTAACCTGTTTCAAAGTGATGAAGTTAAAAGTGCGATCATTACACACTTTAAAAATGACTAGCTGCGAAGATATATCGTGACGCATCATATGCTTGGATTGATGTTCTCTTAATTATTTTGCTATGGTCTATTTTAGGCTTGAGGTGGTCGTAACTTAAGTTAATGTGGTCGGCTTAAAGTGTGATCATGTTGCAGTAACAAATACACAGTAGATATAGAGGGTTTGGCTGATGACGATGAGACAACAATTTGTGTTGCTGGCTAGCGCTACGGTGCTAATTCTTTTGTGCTTAACGGGCTTTCACTCTAAGACCTGGCTTTGGGGTTTTGTCATTATTGGGCCAGTAGTATTTGTTGGTATTTACGATATGCTTCAGCCAACACATGCAGTGTTGCGTTTATACCCAGTGCTTGGTCATTTTAGATATCTGCTTGAGTCTTTTCGTCCTGAAATTCAACAGTATTTCATCGAGATGGACACGGAAGGTAAACCGATCTCCAGAGAGTTTCGATCCTTGGTTTATCAGCGAGCAAAAGGGCAGAGAGACACAAGGCCTTTCGGAACGATATTCGATGTGAATCGAGATGGCTATGAATGGGTGAATCATTCATTGCAGCCCCAGCATCTAGAAGATTTCGATCCTAGAGTTAAATTTGGTGGGCCGGATTGTACCAAGCCTTATTATGCCTCTGCGCTGAACATTTCGGCAATGAGTTATGGCTCTTTGAGTAAAAATGCTATTCGAGCCCTAAATCGTGGCGCAAAGATCGGTGGATTTGCTCATAACACGGGTGAGGGCAGTATGAGCCCTTATCACTTAGAGGGGGGTGGCGACATCATATGGCAAATTGGTACTGGCTATTTTGGATGTCGAGATCATGATGGTAACTTTGATTCTCATTTATTTAGTCAGAATGCATCCAAGGATGTGGTGAAGATGATCGAGATAAAGTTATCGCAGGGCGCCAAGCCGGGTCACGGAGGTATTCTTCCGGCGGCTAAAGTAACTGAAGAAATATCAAAAATACGCCATGTACCATTGGGTAAAGATGTAGTTTCCCCTGCCGCCCACACGGCATTCTCCTCACCACTGGGGCTGCTCGAATACGTAAAGGAGCTAAGAAATTTAAGCGGCGGGAAGCCGGTGGGATTTAAGCTTTGTATTGGGCACAAGAGAGAATTCTTATCTATTTGCAAGGCGATGGTTGCTTCTGGAATTACCCCAGATTTTATCACTGTTGATGGAGGTGAGGGAGGCACTGGTGCGGCACCTACGGAAATGACCAATTCGGTAGGTACTCCACTGCGGGATGCGCTGGTGTTTGTTAATTGTGCATTAATTGGAGTAGGGCTACGAGACCAAATCAGAATAATAGCCTCAGGGCAAATGTTTTCTGCTTTCCATATGTTACGCTCACTTGCATTGGGAGCTGATACTGTTAATTGCGCACGGGCCTTTATGCTCTCGTTGGGATGCATTCAAGCACGAGCGTGTAATACAGATCGTTGTCCAACGGGCATCGCAACACAAAACCCGTCTAGGAACAAAGCTATTGTGGTCTCGGATAAAGCGCAGCGTGTTGCTAATTTTCATCACGAGAGTGTCAAAAATCTGGTTGAGCTTGTCGGAGCCGCTGGTCTCAATTCTATTTCAGACCTTAACGCCAGCCACGTGAATAGACGCATGGAAGGGACAAATGTAAAAACCTACGCTGAGCTTTACTCACTTATCGATGAAAATTGTTTATTAGAAACAACTTCAATCCCAAACTCATGGAGAGACGACTGGGAGAAGGCAAGTATGCGCTCTTGGGCTGCTGGGTCATAGAGACTTAAACCATTATTAATTCAACCGTAAACCTGGTTTGTGAGATTGTCATCGCTTACCGTTTGACGGTCTTTAGAGTGGTCTTTTAGCCTTGTGATTAGTTTTAAAATGCTTGAATCAAAAAGCAATTCCATTTACCTTGCGGTTATCTAAAACAAGAAGAAATACATCATGACCAAAGCAGTGATTAGCGGTTCTGCCGTATGGAACCCTGAGAACATCATTACCAACGAAGAGTTAGTTGACTCCTATAACGCTTACGCTGGGAAATTTAATCAAGACAATGCGTCTGCTATCGAAGCTGGCACGGCAAAAGAGTTACCGTTTTCGTCCGCTGAATTTGTTTACAAAGCATCAGGTATTAAACAGCGCTATATCTACGTTAAAGACGGTGCCTTAGACATAGACCGAATGCGTCCAAAAATATCTGAGCGTGGCGACGATGAACTTTCGCATCAGGCTGAGTTCGCCGTAAACGCAGCCAAGCTTGCGTTGAAAGACGCCAATAAGTCAGCACAAGACATTGATGCAGTTATCGTTTCTTGTGCTTATACCGAACGTGCTTATCCGGCAATTGCTATTGAGGTCCAACAAGAACTGGGTATAGATGGCTTTGGTTTTGATATGCTGGTGGCGTGCTCTGCGGCCACATTTGCCTTGCAACGTGCTTATGAAATGGTGTCTTCAGGAACTGCAAATGCAGTGCTTGTTATCAACCCAGAGCTCACCTCTCCTCAAGTGAATTACAAAGATCGAGACGGTCATTTTATTTTCGGTGACGTTTCAACTGCGGTTATTGTCGAATCGGCTGATTCCTGTAGTTCCGACCACAGTTATGAGATTTTAGGCACCAAGGCGGTTACAAAGTTTTCGAATAATATTCGTTCAAATTTTGGCTATGTCTCACATGCCACAGATGCTGACCCGTACGGTAAAGATAAGCTGTTTCACCAGGAAGGACGAAGTGTATTCAAAGAGGTTTGTCCAATGGCGGCCGAGCATATAGCTACACACTTAGCGGAGCACGAGTTAACGCCTGACAGTTTAACTCGTTGGTGGTTACATCAAGCTAACATCAATATGAATGTGTTGATTAGTAAAAAACTCCTTGGCCGGCCTGCTACCAAAGAAGAGGCGCCAATCGTTCTAGACGAATACGCTAATACAGCCTCAGCTGGCTCTATAATTGCTTTTGCAAAGAATCATAAAGACCTCAGGTCCGGCAGTATTGGTGTAATTTGTTCGTTTGGAGCAGGTTACTCAATAGGAAGTTTGGTGATCAAAAAACGTTAGAGGAAATCTTTCAGGCGCTCTGTAACCTAATTCGCTCGAGCAACCAGAGGCAAAACTCATGCCTCTGGTTGGTTTTCTACCTATAAAAATCCTGTACTTTTTCCGTTTAAAGCTAACTAGCAACAAGCCTTGATGTTTATTAGACGTTAACCAACTTCGATAAAAGCTCTTTACCTTGTTGCTCATTCATATACTTTGGCACCGGAAACAGTGACATTGCCTCTTCTTGAGCGGCAGCAAAAATCTCATCAAAGTCACTTAGTTTGAGATCTTCAAAGTGTTTTGGTATGTCCAATTGATCATTGAGTTCCTCAATAGCCTTAATAAACGCATCTGCGTTCGCCGGCTTACCAATGATTTGAGCTAGTCTGGCAAGGTCTTTTTCTATTTTATCTTTCGAAAATCGTAAAACGTGAGGCAAAATCACAGCGTTAGCTAAGCCATGTGGTATCCCATATTTACCTCCAAGCTTGTGCGCGAATGCATGAACATAACCGACCGCAGCCTCAGCAATTGAGATGCCAGCCTGATACGAAGCCAGAGACATTGCTGTACGTGCGTCTTGATTACCACCATCTTGATACGCCACTGGTAAGTGTTTGAATACTGCAGAAACCGCGTACTCGCATCGTTCTCTTATCTCTTCGGTCGTTAATGTTGATACATAAGCCTCAATTGCGTGTGTTAATACATCTAGCCCAGTTGCAGCGGTGATTGATGGCGGCAAACCGAGCATTAGATTGGCGTCTAAAGCGGCTGCCTTAGGAATTAGTTTCAAATCCCCCACTGAACATTTTCTCTGCTCCTCTGGAATAGTGATAACTGCTGCAGGTGTAACCTCAGAGCCGGTTCCGGCCGTGGTAGGAATAGCGAAAACCGGTGCAGGGTCTTTACCTACCTTAAATAATCCAACCATTTGCGCAGCGGTTTTGCCGTTTTTCATCCCTGCAGCGATCACTTTTGCGGCGTCAATCGCCGACCCCCCGCCAAAAGCCAATATAGCGTCTGCACCAACTTCTAGGGCTTTTTTTACTCCGACCCCAATTTGTTTGTCTGTAGGGTTTGGTGAAATCTCATGATATACCGTGACCTTTAGATTGTGGCTTTCGAGTCTTTTTTTAACAGATTCAAAAAGCCCTAGTTCATAAAGACCTTTGTCGGTAACCAAAAGAATACTTTTATAAGGCTTGGCGCCGATAAAATCACACAATAGCAAAGATGAATCTGGCCCGACAAACATATCTGGCCTGGGACTATTGAGGATCTTCGTAGCAAGTTTCATCACTAACATCGTCATCTTGTGTTTTAGGATAGTTAGGCCCTGCATAGATTCACCTCTACTGTATTTATGTCTTTTTCGATTTTCTAATTTGTGTGTACTTTGCCTATTGGTTCAATAGTTCGAAAGCACCCGTGCGGGACCAGTTTAAACGCAAAACTTGTGAGCCACATTGATGAAAATCATTAAATCTCAATACCTTTTTACAAAAACAGGTCTCTTAGATAATACTCTGTGGTTATCTGTTGTAATCTCCGAAGACTTTGTTGCAATTATTCATGCCGCAAATAGTCCTAACAGGGGATAGGATTAAACGCGCCAAATTGTTAGACTTCGGTCCACAACAGGCAAACTGATTCAGTAGCAAAATCCTGAAGTCTTACTAGTTGAAAATTGGCTTTCGTGGCTCTCTCAATTACGTAGTCATCAGGGCAAGCATTCTGTCAACACCAGGATGGCTGGCTACTATCAGATAAAAACCAATTGCCACACTGAGGCCTTAGCACTAATGATGATTCAGTTCATAAACGAGGCGTATATGTACATACAAGTGCTGTTTGTCTTATACAAGTTAGCATTTGCGTAATTTTTAATGCCGAATTTGAGCGGAAAACCATTACCAAAAAGATTTCAAACTAAAATCAACACCTTAAAAGATCGCTAAATATGACCACGAAAAATCAAGCGTTAGCGGCTTGGGTGCAAGAAATTGCCGATTTAACTCGTCCACAAAATATAGTGTGGTGCGACGGCAGTGAAGCAGAGTATGACCGCATGATTGAACTCATGATCAGTGACGGTGGCTTGTCGCCGTTAAACTCTGAAACGCATCCAAATTGCTATTTACACCTTTCTGATCCACAAGACGTAGCTCGTGTAGAGCACCTCACTTTTATTTGCAGCCAAGATAAACAAGACGCTGGCGACAATAATAATTGGATGGAGCCAGCGGACGCCAAAGCCAAAATGAACGACCTTTATGAAGGTTGTATGCAAGGGCGCACTATGTATGTGATTCCCTATTGTATGGGTCCAATTGATTCGCCGTTTTCCAGATGTGGTGTCGAAATCACCGACAGTCCTTATGTGGTTATCAATATGAAGTTGATGACCAGAATGGGGCAAAAGTCTCTTGAGCGTATCGAGAAAGAAGGAACCTTTGTAAAAGGACTGCATTCAACTGGCGAATTAGACCCTGACAAACGCTTCATTATGCACTTCCCAGAAGAACTCAGTATCATGAGTTATGGTTCTGGGTATGGCGGAAATGCATTGCTTGGTAAAAAATGTCACGCATTGAGAATTGCAAGTTGGCAAGCTAGACAAGAAGGGTGGCTGGCAGAGCATATGCTTATCCTTGGTCTAGAAAGTCCAGAAGGCGAGACGCACTACATTGCGGCAGCCTTCCCATCGGCCTGTGGGAAAACAAACCTCGCTATGTTGATTCCACCGGAAAAGTATAAAGACTGGAAGATATGGACCTTGGGCGATGATATCGCATGGTTGCATATGGATGATCAAGGGCAGCTCCGAGCCATCAATCCAGAAGCGGGTTATTTTGGTGTTGTACCTGGAACGAACGCGAAAACAAACCGTAACGCGTACGACATGATCAAACAAAATACTATCTTTACTAATGTCGGAACCACCGAAGACAACCAACCTTGGTGGGAGGACAAAAAGGAGGGTGCTCCATCAACTGACTGGAAGGGCAATCCTTACAAAGACGGAGCAGGTCCAGCGGCGCACCCGAACTCACGTTTTACCGTGTCTGCTACCGAGAACCGAGCATATTCTAGTTTGGCAGAAGCTCCTGAAGGAGTTTCTATCTCGGCCATCGTATTTGGTGGGCGTCGTAAAGAATTGGCTCCTTTAGTCTATGAGGCCAAGTCATGGGAGCACGGAGTATTGATAGGCGCTGGTGTTGCATCTGAAACCACAGCTGCGGCTACCGGACAAGTAGGTGTGGTTCGCCGAGATCCAATGGCAATGAAGCCGTTCTGCGGATATAACTTCGCTGATTATTGGTCGCATTGGCTAAGCTTTGCGGAACGTACAGATACATTGCCAAAGATTTTCCATGTCAATTGGTTCCGACAAGACGACGATGGCAATTTCCTATGGCCTGGTTTCAGCGAGAATTTGAGAGTTCTTCAATGGATTATCCAACGTTGTGAAGGTGAATCAGAGGCGGTTGAAAGCGCCATTGGTTATCTTCCAAAAGAGGATGGGATTGATATCGCCGATTTAGATATCGACCCTGATACTTGGAAATCACTGATTTCTATCAATGATGATCAGTGGAGAAAGGAAATGACTGAATTTGGTGAGTATCTAGATAGTTTCGGCGATCGACTTCCAAAGAAACTCAAAGAAAAGCATCAAGAAGTTTCGGCACTTCTGGCCTAAAACTTAAGCTTCTCAATCGGCTTTTAGAGCCTGTCATAACATGTTGTTATGGCAGGCTTTTTTATTGAAGTTAGGTGAGGTTTTTCAAAAATATAACCACGATATTAACTATTGTTTGAAACCTTAAGAACAGTTGTTTACAATTCTGTAAACTTGGAACTATCTACAAAATTTAAAGACAATGAGTAATGTTGTAATCATAGGTGCCAGTCATGCTGCCGCTGAAGCCATTTCGAATCTACGCAGAGGAGGTTGGCAGGGTGACATCACCCTAATCGGCGAAGAAGATAGCCTACCTTATCAACGTCCACCTTTGTCAAAAGCCTATTTCAGTCAGGACGTAAGCGCTGAAAAGCTATTGATTAAGAATGAAGCATTTTATGAAAAGGCTGAGGTAAGAGTACTTATGCCATGCCGAGCAATCTCCATTGATCGAGCTTCAAAAACAGTTGTCTTGGACAATGGTGAATATGTTCAATACAGTAAACTAATATTAGCCACCGGGACAAGAGCAAGAAAATTGGCTGTCGAAGGTGGAGATCTCCCTAATGTTAAATACCTAAGAACGAAAGACGATGTCGATAGGATCAAAGAGACTTTGGCAGCGGGCGCTAAGCTGTTAGTCATTGGGGCTGGATATATTGGCTTAGAGTTAGCTGCTTCGGCGGTTAAACAATCCATTGCAACTACGGTCTTGGAAGTGCAAGATCGAGTATTAGAGCGAGTAACATCTCCTGTCGTTTCTGAGTTTTATCAAGCATTGCATGCCGAGCACGGCGTCGATATCCGCCTCTCTACGGGTTTAAAACGCTTTTTTGAAGAAGACGGAAAGACCTATGGAGAGCTCGAAGATGGTGAGCATATTGAGTTTGATTGTGCGGTGGTAGGAATCGGCGTCATCCCTAATGTAGAGCTAGCTGAGGAGGCGGGCTTGGCATGTGAAAATGGCATTCTGGTAAATCTTTTCACGCAAACGGACGATCCCGATATTTACGCTGTTGGTGATTGTTCCAACCACTTAAATAAGTTTTATGGTGAGATGGTGCGATTAGAGTCAGTGCCAAATGCTATGGGGCAGGCTAAAACAGCGGCTCTGTCTATTTGTGGTGAGGATGAAGAGTATAACCAGTTACCCTGGTTTTGGTCCGATCAGTATGACGTTAAACTGCAAACGGCTGGTTTAATGCAAGGCTATGACGAATTATCTGTAGACGGTAATGTTGAAGATAAGAAGTTCACAGTATCCTATTTTAAAGAACACAGACTGATCGCGATGGATGCGATAAACTCTCCAGCTGCCTTTATGAAAGCGAAAAAAGCAATATTTAATTCTTAGCCAACGACTCATCGTAGCGAATGACTAATAGAACAATACCTCAAGTTTGTTAGCTAAGAGTAACTCCACGAAAACAACTATACGAAACTATGGATATAAATAATAAAGTTGCCGTTATTACTGGCGGTGCATCTGGCTTAGGCGAAGCTACAGTAAGACATTTTGCTTCATTAGGGGCCAAATGCGCGATATTTGATTTGAATGACGAGCGCGGTAAGACTATCGAAACTGAATTAGGTGAAAGTGTTGCTTATTTTCATGTTGATGTGACTAACGAAGACAGCGTCGCTAGTGCAATTACTGGTGTTGTCGAGAAATTTGGAGCAATCCATATTAACTGTAACTACGCTGGCATTGGACACGGTGAGAAAACCGTAGGCAAAGAGGGGGTTCCTCACGCATTAGATAGTTTCAAACGTGTTGTAGACATCAACCTGATTGGCACTTTTAATGTGCTTCGACTTTGCGCCTCTCAGATGAGTCAGCAAGAGACCCTAGACGAGGATGGCAATCGAGGTGTGATTATCAATACGGCTTCGGTCGCGGGTCAGGAAGGTCAAATAGGGCAAGCCGCTTATGCCGCCACAAAAGGTGCAATCATCGGCAGTACCATCTGTTTAGCGAGAGACTTATCTTCCTTAGGTATTCGAGTTAACACTATTGCGCCAGGGTTGATACACACTCCTTTGTTCGATGCCTTGCCCGAGAATGTTTATCAGTCTCTGGAAGCGAGTGTGTTGTATCCACAACGACTTGGTAAACCAAGTGAAATAGCTCATTTAGCACAGCACTTAGTGGAAAATAGTTATATGAATGGAGAGTGCGTAAGAATGGATGGTGGCATCAGAATGCAACCGCGATAGTTTTTCTCAGATCTTCCAAAAAGATTGAACTGGGCTCTTAATGGCAACAAGCAATGCAAACGCCAATCACTGTTTTAACAGCATTGGATAGTGGTTTGTTGTCAGTATCTCTTTAGTAAAAGCGTTGTAATATGCAGCGTGGAGTGCGGGGTATTTTAGTCGTAGCCTGACGTTGTACTAAAACAGAGGCGCTGTTCAAGTTATTGCTTATTCCTTATTCCTTGCCGTAGCGATAGTCATAGCGCTGGTAACGGATAAATCAAGGGAGCCTTGTTCAGAGAGCCTAGAGACTCGCTAAACATTCGCTATTGCTTCACCAAGCTTTTTCAAATCTACATGTTTTGGCTTTTATGAATCAAACTAGTTCAGTCTGATCTTACCGGTTAATATTTGCCAAAACATTACCCAATCGCCCATGAAGCTGTACCAAGGGTAAGTAAATGTGGCGGGCTTATTTTTCTCAAACGCGAAATGGCCGATCCAAGCAAAACCATACCCAGCCAAAGGTATCGACAAAAGAAGCCATGGATTGCCCATTAAAATGCTGACAATAATGACGCCCAGCACCACCCAAGATCCGATGAAGTGTAGTGCTCTGCATGTGCCGTTTTCATGTTGCGAAAGATAAAAAGGGTAAAACTCCTTAAAACTTTCGAAGCGCTGCTGTTGTTTTTTTCGACTCATCTTATTTACCTGTTAAATTAAGTGTTAGTCGCCATGGCCAGGGATTTAATCGATCCAACCCGCGCAGTAAAGTGGCATTGCTAAGAGGATTTCAATTTGATTAGCTACAGCCCATTCACTGTTTTATTAGTTTCTTTATTCTCAACTTCTTTGAAAATCTAGAAATAACTAAATTGTAGAACAACTCGATACCGCTTTCAGAATTTTTCAAGCTCTCTGAGAAAAGTAAATTAACATAAAAGCGTCAGTCGCAGTACCACACTCGGTTAGCAAATCATGATCTCATAAAAATCCGAAATGCCCTCGTCGACAGTTTAATTCGGCATTCACATAAGCGATCTTACGGCATGCTGGAAACTGTAAGTGACAGTCTCAGTTGGCACCCCTTTTATGGCCGTTTTCTATGATTTCAAGATTGAAAAAAATAACGCAATTAGTACTTTTTGTTCGAATTAGCGGTCGCCGTTTTCGGTGACTCATTACTTTCTACTGTTCTTCCCAGCACAATTGGCCCGTTTAGGGTATCAATTGGCGACGCAAGAAAAAGTTAAATACTTAGCGAAACTGGTAAGAGCTTGGTTCTTTGGTGAGAATATTTAGATATAGGCAAACAAATCGTTTAGATGTTGGCAAGACAAGGTTTAATTCGGCGTAGCTATGTAAACGTTGCTGGGTCGAGATGCCGTAGAAGATCTCCTAACAAATTCACGAGCAAATTAACAAACCGAGTCTTTAGCTAATAAGTGTAAATCCCTCATCCAGCCAACCAGTAACTCCTCCGATCATTAGTTTCACCGGCAGATTTAGTTTCGCTAGTTTTACCGCCGCTTTGTTTGCTCCATTGCAGTGCGGTCCAGCGCAATAGACCACGAACAGCTTATCACCGGGATATCGCTTCATATATGAGGCAATCATCTTTGCGTGTGGAATATTGATGGCACCTTCAATGTGTCCTTCTGCATAAAGTTGAGGTGCCCTTACATCAACCAAAATGAAGTCGTCCGGATTAGTATTCAAACTTGCGTGCGTGTCCCAGCAGTCAGTTTCAAACGTAAGAAGGTCTGAAAAATAGTTCAACGCGTCTTCCGATTTTGCCGCTCTAATCTCGGTAACTGGAGTCGTCATGATGTGTCCTCTTAGTTAATTCGTTGTCGATATTAAGATTTTAGACATCCACTAGAATTGCCGTTATTGGCAAATTTGACATTGATAGGTAATAATCCGCCAATGAGTTCTAATAAATACAAACATTCAGTCGCAGCACTAGTCAGTGACGGTCTGGGACTGTTTGAACTGGGTATAGCAACGGAAGTCTTTGGCCTAGAACGTCCCGAGTTTGATTTTCCTTGGTATGAGTACAGTGTGGTTAGCTTGTGGGGCGACACGGTTACGGCGACCGCTGGCGTTCAAGTTACGCCACATTATGATCTCTCTCGCTTAAATGATGTGGATACAATCGTAATACCAAGCTGGCCAACCAATGAGCATATTGAATCAGATGAGTTACTAGATACCATTATTGCGGCTCATCAAAAAGGCACACGCTTCTTGTCTATATGCTCAGGCGTTTTCTTATTGGCCCGAGCTGGTTTGCTTGATGGCAAAGAAGTCACCACCCATTGGAAACACGTTCAAAAGTTACAGCAACAGCATCCTGATATTGTGATTAACGCGGACTCAATCTACGTGGATCATGGCAACATTATTTGTTCTGCGGGTAGCTCTGCTGGCATAGATGCCTGTATGCACCTCGTTAGAAGAGATTATGGTGCTCGTATTGCCAACGAGGTGGCGAGAAGACTGGTGGCAAGCCCTCATCGAGTTGGTGGGCAAAAGCAGTTTATAAAAGCGCCAGTTGAAGTAAAGCCAAAACATACCATCAGTGCTGCCATGGAATGGGCCATAGAGCGCACTAGGGAGCCAATTACCGTAGGTGATATGGCCGCTAAAGTGTACATGAGTGAACGAACTTTTTTACGGCGCTTTCAAGAAACTGTAGGTTGTACTCCAAGTGAATGGCTACAACAAAGTCGAATAGCTAGGGCTCAAGAGCTACTGGAAAGTACTGATCAAGGACTTGCAGCCATCGCAGATCAAGCCGGTTATCAATCATTAGAGACGTTCAGAGCCGCGTTCAAGCGCGTAACTGGTCTCTCTGCGAGTAGGTACAGGCAACGGTTTAATGTTTCTTAATTTGATATCTTGGGCCTTTGATCTATTGAGTCTTGATGAATGAAAACAAAAAGCCCTTCATTGTCGAGACCGGCTTGAGCATTTACTTTGAATAATTCAAATTCTTGCTTGTACGGCTCTTCATCATAAATTCCTTCAACCATTACCCATAGTACATTGTTAACGAGACGATAGTCATTAAAGAGTCTATATAAGGGCTCACTAAGAAAGAAGTATGTAGCATAGGCCCCAAAAGACAATTGGTTTTCGATTATTTGTGCAAGACTGTCGTCTAAATCAATCGTCACCGGATCAGCATTAGAAAAAATACGCATATATTCATCCCAATCGCCTCTAATTATCCTGTAATTATCAAGTCTTAAAGGGTCTTGTTTTAGTACACCCGCTGTATGGATATTGATCTGTTCTAATATTGCTAACAATGTTTTATCTTCAGAGGGATTCAGAGATTTAGGAAGTGTTGCTTTAATCTCTCTAGCTTTTTGCAATATTTTTTGGCCATGTGGAAAGATCGCAAAACATTCTTCTAACTCCCTTTCCTCAAGTCCCCATATATCAAAGTGCAAATCGAAATCACAACTTATTTCGGGCAGTGACTCAATAGGCTTGTTTAGGGCTTTTCTCCAAGTAATCTGCCAATCTCGATGCAGTTTGTTTAACTTCTTTTGTTTACGAATTACTTGAATTTTTTTACTAACTTTTTCCCTGAAGTGACCTAGAGGCATATCCTAATTGACATTGATTGTATTTGATCGGCTTAATTCTAATCTAGCACATATAGTCTAAGGTTAGATTTTAATTTTCGACACAAAAACTGTTTATATATACAGTATTTTTAATTAAACTAAGTTCACTACAGGGGTGAACTTATGAACATTAATCAATCAATATCGCCAAACTCTCTTGCGGCACTAAAAAATAGTGGTGTTTGGAAGAGCATTTCTTCCTCAAAGCATTCTTATTCGACGATCAGTACAGGTTTTTCTGAGCTCGATGAGTTGCTGGCTTTACGAGGTTGGCCGTTAGAAACGACTACGGAGTTAGCATTAAATCAAAGCGGAATAGGTGAGTTGCGGCTTTTGTTACCAGCCCTCAAGCAACGTTTAAACGCTTCGGGGAAAAACCACATAGTGTGGATTGCGCCACCGCATCGTCCATTTGCACCGGCTTTATTCAAGCAAAACATAGATCCAAATAAATTGATTATCGTGCGCCCTAAAGGAGTGGCGGATACGTTGTGGTCAATAGAGCAGGCGCTATTAAGTAAGAGTTGCGCTGCTGTGTTTAGCTGGACTGGCAACTACAAACTTAACTCAAAAGAGAGTAGACGCTTACAACTGGCGGTTGAAAGATCCAATACATGGCATGTGCAATTTCGCCATTCTCTGTGTTTAACGCAGCCTTCAGCAGCCAGACTAAGATTGCAATTGACCAGCACGCCAGACGGGCATCTAAATGTCCTTGTGTATAAACAACCACAAGGAGGGGGCGATCTGGAATGCATTTTATCCGTTCAGCCTGGTTACCAACATTGGCAACGCATACCAACTGAGCTTTTGCCTCACAGTAACGCAGTAACTAAGACGTTTAATAAGCGCAAGCGATCTAGGTTAGGGTACAGTTTATTAGTAGATTAATTCACTATGAGCGATGCAATTGATAGCGTATTCACTGATGAGCCTTCAAACCTTGCGAGTCTATGGCTTTGTCTGCGCTTTTCATCATTGAGCTTGAATAGTCTTGGCTTGCTAAGGAATTCAGGGTCTGTTTCAGCGATTACCCATCAACAGCAAATTTGGCAATTGAATCAGGCCGCTTATGAATTAGGAGTTCGTCGAGGACATAGTGTTAGTCATGCACTTATGTTGTTGCCTGATATTAAATTGCTAGAGAGAAGTTTCTATCATGAGAATCAAGCCTTAGAGCGCTTGAGTAACTGGGCCTATAAATTTACTTCGCATGTTCATGTCTATGACGACCACACACTATTGCTTGAAATAGGGCGCAGTCTGACCTTGTTTAAGGGCTTAAAGCACATGCAGCATTTGATTAAACATGACCTGCTAACTGCAAGTTTTGATTGTGATTATGGTTTAGCATATACGCCTAAGTCATCGCATTTATTGAGTTTTTTCTCCGATTTTGAATGGAGTGAACAATCGGTTGAATCACAAATTAAAACTCGTATTGCTAATTCTTCATTGCAACACCTTGCTGTTGAACCCAAGCTAATCGCTAAGTTACAACACTGTGGTTTTGAACGTTTAGTCGATATTGAAAACATTCCCCGGTCTGAATTGGGAGAAAGATTTGGGCGTGAGTTTATTGATTACTTAGATCGGCTCTACGGGGCAATAGCCGACCCTCAGCTGTTTAAAGTGCCGGATGAGGTCTTCAGATCAAGAATTGATTTTGCTGAGCCAATATCCAACAAATTATGGATTGAGCAACAATTAGAGCGATTATTAAGTGATTTGGTTGATTTTCTACAATCAAGAAACTTAGTTTGCCGAATGTTTACTTGGTGCTTTTACAACGAAAAGAATCATTTATTGCATTCCTTCAATGTAAGTTTGGCAAGCATAAAAATGGACTTTGATACGTTTAAGGAGCTGACAGACTTACAGCTCGAAAATACTGTCATGCAATGGGAATTTTCCGGTATTGAACTAAGCAGTCATAGTTTGCAGCAAAAACAGGCCGTTGACGCTGATCTATTTAACTCCGCTGCGGATCAAGAGGACGTTAATGAATTATTGGAGAAGTTAATAAATAGGCTGGGTGAGAAGAGTCTATTTAAAGTTATCTCGGTACCAGAGCATTTACCGGAACTGGCCTGCCAAAAAACCTCAGTACGACATTGTGGCACACAGCCTAAGCTTGAAATTAAAGAACTAGACACTGATAAACCGGAAACTGATCGGGCGCTACATGATGAGCCCTTGTGGTTGTTAGATAAAGCAAAAAGACTAATTCAGCGTGACGGTAAGCCCATGCATCGTGGCGAGTTGCAGCTTATTCATGGGCCACATCGAATAAGCAGCCATTGGTGGGCTCGTTTACAAAGCCGAGATTATTATATTGCTAAACAAGCCGATGGAAGTTTGATCTGGTTATATTTTGAACGCAGTTCCCGTGAATGGTATTTGCATGGCGTGTTTGCCTAAATTGGATTATTGCTGTGTACGCCGAACTGCATGTGAAATCCCACTACACCTTTTTAACTGGAGCATCCAGCCCTGAAGAATTGGTCTTGCAAGCGGCTTCGCTCGGTTACAGCGCCATTGCCATAACCGATGAATGTTCCTACTCAGGGATCGTAAAAGCGTATGAAGCCAGTCAGCAGTGCAATATAAAACTGATCATTGGTAGTGAGTTCAATATTGATAGCACTCATGGCTCAATAAAATTGGTGTTATTAGCGCCGAATCGATCGGCTTATGCTGAGATATCGGCGTTAATTAGCAAAAGTCGACGGCGTAGCGAGAAAGGTGAATACGCTCTAAGCGAACAGGATCTGCAGTTTGGTTTACGACACTGCTTGGCTATTTGGTTACCTCAATTCAATGACCGAGATGCGCTGCAAGGTGCACAACTTGCTCGTTTTTTCCGCGATAGACTTTGGGTGGGCGTAGAGCAATTTCGACAAAGTGATGATCAAGAGCGTTACTTGCATTGCGAACGCTTGAGTCGAGAGTTTGAATTAAACATGGTGGCGTGTAATGACGTGCACATGCATTGTAAGTCTCGCAAACCCTTGCAAGATACGGTGACAGCTATTCGCCTTGGTACTACCGTAGATCGTTTACAACAGCGTCGACAATGCAATGCTGAGCGTTATTTAAAGCCGATTCCTATTTTGCTTGAACAATACCCTGTTGGATTACTAGCTGAAACGGTGGCCATTGCGAATTTATGCACATTCTCAATGGATGAGCTACGTTATCAATATCCTAAAGAAGTCGTTCCCAATGGTTATACGCCAAGTCGCTATCTTCGAGAGTTAAGTTTTGCCGGAGCAAGGCAGCGATGGCCAGATGGTGTGCCGAAAAAGGTTATCAAGTCTTTACGCTATGAGCTGCGTATTATCAGAGAACTTCGTTACGAGTATTATTTTCTGACTATCTACGACATTGTTGCATTTGCCAAAGAGCAGGGCATTCTATGTCAAGGCCGAGGTTCAGCAGCCAATTCGAGCGTATGTTATTGCTTATACATCACCGAAGTGAACCCCGATGAGAATGAGCTGTTATTTGAACGTTTTATCTCTAAAGAACGTAATGAGCCACCCGATATAGACGTTGACTTTGAGAGTGATCGTCGTGAGCTTGTCATTCAATACATCTATCAAAAGTACACGCGCAAACGTGCGGCATTGGTGGCGACGGTCATCACGTATCGACGTAAAAGTGCAATACGAGACGTTGGTAAAGCACTTGGTTTGCCCATCAATTTGATTGAAGAATTAAACCAATCAATGGCCTGGTGGGAGAAAGTCGACACTCTCGAACAGCACCTACAAGATCGCCAAATCGATATCGGTAACAACGTAGTGCGATATTTTTACGCATTAGTACAACAAATATTGGGTACCCCCAGACATTTATCACAGCATGTTGGTGGCTTTTTAATTACTGAAGCGCCCACAAGCACTTTGGTGCCAATAGAAAACGCGTCCATGCCCGATCGCACAGTCGTTCAGTGGGATAAGTTTGATATCGAGATCTTGGGGCTCATCAAAGTCGATGTATTAGGCTTAGGTATGCTCAGTGCCATTAAACGCGCTATCGATATGATTAATCGATATTCCGGTAAAGCCCCCATCACCATGCATGACATTCCCAGAGACGACTCCAAAGTCTATGACTTGTTGTGTGCGGGTGATTCCATTGGTGTATTTCAGGTGGAATCCCGAGCTCAGATGTCGATGTTACCGCGGCTCAAGCCTCGCAGCTTTTACGACCTCGTGATTGAAGTCGCAATCGTTAGGCCCGGGCCAATTCAAGGCGATATGGTGCATCCGTATTTAAAGCGACGTAATGCAGAAGAGCCCGTGGTGTACTACAACGACGAAGTTAAACAAGTGTTGAGTCGTACATTAGGAGTGCCGATATTCCAAGAGCAGGTTATTAAACTCACTATGGTAGCTGCTGGTTTTACTGGCGGTGAAGCGGATCAATTACGCCGAGCCATGGCAAGCTGGGGTAAAAAAGGGGCCTTAGATCAGTTTAGAGACAAATTGATTCGAGGCATGTTGGCCAGAGGGTATCAACAACGCTATGCCGAGCAATTGTTTAAGCAAATTAAGGGCTTTGGTAGTTATGGTTTTCCTGAGTCACATTCAGCCAGTTTTGCCATACTGGTTTATATTTCTGCGTGGATGAAGCTTTATCATCCGGTGGCTTTTTACGCTGGCATCTTAAATAGCCAACCAATGGGATTTTATTCTCCCTCTCAGCTGGTGCAGGACGCCAGAAGGCACAATATTAACGTGCTACCGGTGTGCATTAATCAGAGTCAGTGGGAACACGAGTATGAATGGATTGATAACGAATTGGCAATGCGTCTTGGCTTTTGTTTGGTTAAGGGCGTGCGTCAAGACTCTGTGGAGAGGGCGGTTCAGCAGCGCAATAAAACACCGTTTAAATCGGTTAACGATGTTAAACATAGGCGACTCTTTGATAATCGAGAGTTACAGAAATTGGTTAATGCTGATGCATTTCATGCATTCGAAACAAACCGCCGACGTTCATATTGGCACGCTCTTCAGCTTAATGATGGCCACAACACTCAACGAATCAGCCGTGCTGACTACATTGCTGAGTTAAAACCGCTTGAAGTGTTAAGAATGGACTATGAGCATGCTCGTGGTGTGTCGTTAAAATATCATCCAATGCAATTGTTACGTGATAAACACCCGTTTAACCGATGTACTACGGCTAATATGCTGTTGACCAAGCGCAACAACAGCTTAATTGAAGTATCCGGTGTTGTGACCGGCAAGCAAAGGCCAGGTACCGCAAGCGGCGTTATTTTTATGACCTTAGAGGACGAAACCGGCAATACTAACGTGGTGTTGTGGAAGAGTATCCAAGATCGTTTTCGACAAACGATACTCACGGGAAAGCTTTTGTACATAAAAGGGCGTGTAGAGCATCAGCATGGAGTGGCTAATGTGATCGCCGGCTATATAGAAGACCAAGGTCATGCCTTAGAAAACCTAGCGGTGCATTCCCGAAGTTTTCATTAAGCTGCGCGGAGCAAGAGGGTATAAGTCCAAAAAGCGTAACGTTTAATGAAATGTACTCATATTATTTTATCTTTTTGAGACCAATCCAAAACTATATTAGAAAATATAATTTTACTGCTGCTTAGCCGTTAGCGGCTCTTCTAAACCTTAAGGTTTAAGCGCTATTAGGCGAATAAATTTGGTTGGTGAAGCTTAGACTGGTTTGACAATTTATTATGATTTAATTTAATTAATTTATGATAAACATAAATTAATTATTGAAAAACACATTTCCACACCTTATTATTCAGGTATGAAGATACAAATAAATCTCGATGTGGAAATGGCGAAAAATAAGATTTCGCTTAAGGAGTTGTCGCAACGGGTGGGCATTTCAGTTACGAATCTCTCTTTGCTGAAAACGGGCAAGGTGAAGGCCATTCGATTTACAACTTTGGCGTCCATATGTAAAGAACTGGCGTGTCAACCTGGCGACATCCTGGAGTATCTACCTGAAACGAATGAAGATGTGGAGAAGTAATATGAACGAAAGGTATCAATTAGTTACGGCGGTATCAGCTATCTTATTAGCCGTGATTTTTCCAATTTATTGGGTAAGCGAGTTTTGGCAGATCTCTGAGCGTGGTGGTGCGGCTGTCTATCAAAATATATCCACGCTGTCAGCGGGTGATTTAGTGTTTCTGATTATTGGGGCATTAGGTACATTGATTTACTTGGGGCTAAAACGTTTTCTCAATCAACGCTATGCCTACCATTCTGCCGACCTAATTTTAATTTTATTGGCTGTGACGACAGCGGTTTTTACCCTTGGCACACTGTTTATGGACTTGATTACCCATTTTTTCGGCGATCAACTCTTTCTCAGCTGGCATATGGGTTCATACAACGGCGTTACTGTCTCGCTGTTTATATCGTTGATCGTGTTTGGAGTATTAGATTTGGTTCTGGGTATTCTACTGATCACCCATGCCAAGCAAATGTCAGGAGCAATGCTGGCTTTCGCGATACTAACCTTGATTCAAGGCATAGTCGAAATCACCGTTATCTTCGCGCTATCAACCATCTTTATTTATCCGTTAGCCATGTTGGTATTAGCTGTGAACCTATTGAGTCGACCGCAAGAGTTAGAGGTTGTTTAGCTTGATTATATACACCGATGCAAAGCGTATAGTAGGGTTAATATGGTGAAGCTGACAGACACCCCAATAGAAAGAATAGACGTCGACAAGCTGGAAGTTACCCTAAAAGATCAGCCACTACTTTTTAAAGGCCGAGACGAACTGACTGGGAAATACGTAGAGAAAAAAATTCCACAAGAAGGTTTAACTATCTGCACTCAATGCGACAACCTTTACATTCATTACCCCATTGGTTGGAATCGGGATCATGTGAAAACATGGGGCGAACTTTTTTAAAATGATTCAGTCAGGCGAGTTTAAAATCGATTTGGCTGAGCTCATTTTAGAAAAGGTATTAAAGATAGAGGCGTTCGATTGATTAATCTATTCCGGAAAAGAAGATCGAAAGTACCCGTCAACTTATAAAGAAAGGGAGAGACTTCAGAGATTTCTAAAGTCTTTCCCATAAAGTTTTTTACTTTGTTTTCTTTATATTCTTTTCAAGAAAACCCAGCAATTTTTCGTAAACTTTTGTGCGATTCTTTAGGTTAACTGCGCCATGACCAACGGCTCCTAAATATAACCATTCAGGCTCATTTCCAGCCTTAGTTAATGCTTCACGCATCACTTTGGAGTGATAACTAGGCACTCTTACGTCTTTGTCGCCATGAATTAATAATACCGGCACATCAATTTTGTCTGCCATGTAGATCGGAGATTGCGATCTAAGATCATCTATGTCATCGCCAATTGCATAGTCAAGATAGCCCATACCCCAAAAGCTTTTTGGGATATCGCCCTTTACACGCATTGCCTCCAGATCGTAAACACCTACATAACCTGCTGAACAGTTAAATAATCCTGGTTCTCTTGCTACCGCGGACAATGCAGCAAAGCCACCATAGCTAGCCCCGTAGATACACGCACTAGTTTTATCAATATCGTCTCTCTTTAAAGTAGCCTTTGTTGCGTCCAAAATATCGTCGATCATTCGGGTACCCCATTTCTTATAACCGGATTCCTCAAAATCTGCAGTGTATCCTCCGCTACCTCTAAAGTTTATTTGCAAAACCGCAAACCCTCTATTGGCCAATAGCTGAGTCTCATAGTCAAAAAATGGATAGTCGCGAACGCCGTGCGGACCACCGTGGGGAACAACAACCAAGGGAGCTTGTGCATTTGCTGCTAACTCAGGTAGGGTTAGGTAACCGCGTAGCAATACACCATCACTGGCTTGGTATTCAACAGCTTGTTTTTTCTGCATCTGTTTAGGATCTATCCAGGAGTAATTTGCCCAGACAAATGTTGCTCTTTTGGCTACTGAATCATAAACAAAGTACTTTCCAGGATTAACACTACTTGTGACTTTGAACGTATGCTTGGTGCCATCCTTGGAGTGACTGTTTAACCAAACCTGCTCACCATTAAAGCCCGCTACCAAACTTCTGTGCATTCTGACTTCGGGTGAAGAGATCTTACCCTTAACATAGTGATAAGCGATCTTGTTCGGAAAACTGACTCCTACATAGGGCTCACCGTTAGTGTCAACCTCCCAGCTATGCAAGTTTACGATGTTATCAAATAACTTTGTTAACTTGCGACTCTTGAGGTCAAATTCATAGAGTGTTCTTGCTAGGTCATCTTCTTTCGTACCATAGAAATAAGCCTTTGTTCCATCATTGTTTATCCTTGACGCAACAAAATCATCGAAGTCTTCACCGAATGCGTCGCTTATATCAACCCAATCATGTTTAGGGGATTCTCTGTAGGACGCATTTAAGTAGCCATTATCCATTGGCCACGTCATAAAATTAATATTACCTTCTCTATCTGCAAATAGGTCGGCATCACGCTTGGAAATTATTTCTCGTCTTGATTTTTTTCCTGAACTTATATCAAGCTTGCTAACAATCGGTAACCGCGTACGATCATCGTAATATGTATTGCCTCTGAGGGTCCATGGGTACTCGACGATCAATACCTTTGTCGGCTCATCAGGGAGCGTGCTTAATAGGTAATGCGAAGCATGCGATGATTCGCTTTTTTTAATATGACTCGCAAAGCTTTCTCCTGCTCTATAACCAGCTAGCAGTTTAATGTTCTTGCCATTTACATCTACAACCATTAACTCGCCAGTGTGGCTAGCACTGTCATCACGAGCGTCTTTATCTGCAAAAGTGTAGATCAGTTTTTTATTGTTTGCCCACGTAACACTTCCGATTTCATCGTTGTCTCCGGGATTAACGCCACCAACTATTTTTCCATCGGCGAGCCTAACCATGGCAAGAAAAACCCGATTGTCATCTCGAACTCTAGTGGCAAAATGCTTACCATCCGGCGAAAGTTTGACCTCTAGATAATCACTTTGTTTTAGAAATGTATCTAAAGGCAAGGGTTGCTTAGCAAAAACAGCCTCGGTGTAAAATAAAACTAAACTCAGAATGGTCAGCGGTTTAATAAATCTATCCATGAGATGATTTTGAAATAAATAAAAGTGGCTCCAGATGATACTTCAAGGTTGAATTGAAGCAAATAAGAAGACTCAAAGTTTGGGGCCTTATGATCATTTATCTATCCCTTTTTATATCATCGGCAAAAATTTGAGTCAGGGGTCGAAATTACTGTAGTTAGGGAGCTGCTAGGTAAAGCAGTGATAGATGATTGTCCGCCCAGCTATCCTGAAGCAGCCGCCGTAGAAACTATATTGG
>JAKVBA010000005.1:20606-41670 GCA_022447525.1 Gammaproteobacteria bacterium | reverse complement strand
AACGGGTTTTAGAGCGGCCTTTTTTTGTGAAAAAGTAGTCACGAAAAAGACCCGTAAAAGAGCTACAAAGTACCTAGCTATGACAGCTTAATAATGAAGTTAAAAGTCGAATCATCTACGCAGATCTCATTACTCTAACATTAAAATCATTCGATCAAGACTTTTCTTTCGATTTAGATATAAGCTAAGCTGCAGTTATGGGCATACAAAAAGGCAGCGTTGTTTATAAACTGATTCAGCGGGGATTCTTCCCCATTGTTCTCATTGCTACTCCCTCGATGATCTATGGTTTGATTGAGGCGGGGTATTCTGTTGCGGTCGCCACATACACTACCGTTGTTGGTTTGGGTGGTTTGTTTTGGTTGGCCGAATGGTTGGTTCCGTATCGTCGCGAATGGAATAAGCCGCAGGGTGACGTCAGCAATGATTTGATCAGCGGTACTGTGGCTTATGTGATTTTGCCTATTTTCTTAAAACCGCTTTATATTGCTTTATTGGCAGGCGCTACGGCTTGGTTGACTGTGCAAGCGGGTGGCTCTTTATGGCCTAGTGATTGGCCATTGGTAGCTCAATTGATTTTAATGTTGGTGTTGGGTGATGCCGGCCGATACTGGGGTCATCGTTTAGCCCACGAATTCCCGTTTCTGTGGCGCTTTCACGCGGTACATCATTCAGCAACGCGGCTTTGGTGGTGGAATGCCACTAGACAGCACCCAGTGGACAAGGCATGGTTTACTTTCACCGAGATGCTATTTCCCGTTCTTTTGGGTGCGGATGGCGTGGTGCTTTCTATGTACTTAGGCGTAACGGCGGTCTGCGGTTACTCTCAGCATTGCAATATTCATCTTAAGCTTGGCAAACTATATTGGTTCTTCAATGTGGTGGAATTACATCGTTGGCACCATTCTAAAGAAATCGCTCAATCTAATAATAACTACGGCAACAATTTAATTATCTACGACAGGTTGTTTGGTAGCTATTACCACCCTGAAAGACAGGATATTCTAGACGATAATGGTGAGAGTAAGCAGTTAGGCCAGATAGGATTATTGAATCCAGACTACCCGAAATCATATTTTGGGCAGCTTCGGGCTCCATTTGTTAGTGGGCTGGATAAGCAGCAAGCTGAACCCCAGCAAGGCCTACGTTAAAATTTGGCTTCCCCAAGGGTTAATTGATCAGCCCTTAGTTAAGCTGATTGTTCCACTAGTGTTGAGGGCTCGGTAAAGTCAACTCTGTATAAAAAGCTATATAAACAAGGAATAAGAATCAGGGTAATCATGGTTCCAAACAGTAAACCTGACATTATACAGACCGCCATACCTTGCCACATTTCACCGCCTGATATATAGAGTGGGAGTAGACCTAGTATTGTAGTAAAAGTGGCCAGTAGAATAGGTCGAAAACGTTGTAAGCATGCGTGCACGATTGCATCCTTTAACTCATGACCGAGTTGGGCTGATTCAAACTCTATTCTGTCTAAGAGTACGATAGCGTTATTTACCACGATACCCGCTAACGAAATCAGCCCCAAAAATGGCATGAATCCGAATGGTTCCCGCATCACCAATAATCCTGCGGTTACCCCAATAAGTCCGAGCGGAATGGTGATTAAGACCATCACAGACTTTCTAAACGAATTAAATTGAAAGATCAGTAAAATTACGATCAGTATTCCGGAAAGCGGCAACCATTTGACGACAGCATTCATGCTTTCGGCACTATTTTTTGCATCACCACCAGTTGAGTAAAAATAGCCGTCAGGCCAAAGTGCCTTTTGTTGCTCTAACCAGGGTAACAATTCAGCCATTATTTCAGATGCATTTCCGGAGGCAGTAAGCTCACTGGAGACATTAATCGTTCTGCTGAGATCTAAACGTTTTACTTTTGCGTATTGCCAAGTTGGTTCAATGGTGGCTACCTGCAATAGCGGAACACTGTTGCCAGATCCTTGAGAGAAGACATTCATGCTCTCAAGCGACTGTAGATTTTGCTGTAACAGACTGCCTTTTAGAACTATGGGTATAGTTTTGTTGCCCTCGCGAAATTCACCAGCCGTAAAACCATCTAAATTGGTTTGCAGAGAAGTCGCGATATCACTGCTGGTTACCCCGGCGGCTTGTGCTCTGGATTGATCAATATTCACTACAAACTTTTTACTCTTTGGGCCCCAGTCGTCTTTTACGTTTCTGGTGCCCTGAGTGGCGAGAAGCTTCAATTTAATCGTTTCTCCAATACTGGCTAGTTGATCCGGACTGTCTCCAGACACCTTAATTTCAATCGGTGTTCCCGTACCTCCGGACCCAAGTGAGTTGACTAGAATGTCGGCTTGCGGAAAAGCTTCGGTGACGTAGTTATCTAACTTCTCGATAACGTAGGCATTTTCCTTATATGAGGTGGTATTTACCAACACATGCGCATAGCTCGAGTTAGCTTCATCAGCGGTGTAGCCTTGATCATAGGAAGAGGGGCCCTCACCGATGTAGCTAGCCCAGCCTGTGACTCCAATACTCCTTTGTTCATTGACTAACAATTCTTTTGTCAGATAGTCAGATAATTTTGAAATGACATCTTGAGTGGATTCTATTTTGGTCCCAAGTGATAAATTGATATCAACCGTAACTAAATTTCTATCACTGTCGGGAAAGAAAAGGAAAGGCACATAGCGAAATCCAAAAATAGACAAAATCATCAAACCAAATGTAATTGCAATGACGCGACCTCGACGCGGTAGGGCGAATAAAATTATCTGGTTGTACTTTACTTTGAGCGTTTCTATAACCCGATCGATAAAAGATGGATCTTGGTCCGAATCTACGTGTAAAAACAGCGCGCACAATAGTGTGATTATCGTCATCGCTACAAGCCATGATGCCATCAGGGCATAGGTGATCACCAGAAAAATGGGGCCAATAATGTCGCCCATATTAGATTCTGCTAAGTAAAAGGCCAGAAAAGCAATGGATGAGGTTAGAGTCGATATCATTAGCGACATCCAAAGTTCAGAAAACGATTCTATTGCCGCTTGTTTCGGCGTTAACCCTTGCTCGACTTTTACTTGTATTGCTTCAGCTACGACTATGGCATTGTCGACCATCATACCCAGTGCCATGATCAATGCTGCTAATGTCACTTGATTTAATCCAAGACCATTAACACTCATCAGTATGAACGTTAACACGGTCACCGTTGGAATGAGGCTGGCTATAATTAGGCCTGTTCTTAATCCAAGAAATAACAACATAACTACTAAAATAATGCCGATTGATTGCATTAAATTAGTCGTAAAGTTACTTACTTTTTCATCGATATAAGTATCCATCGAGACGATACGTTGTAACTCTAAACCGATTGGTAGTTTTCGCTGCCATTGGTTAACAAGGTCATTTATCGCCTTACCCAGTTGAATGATATTAGCTCCGTCTATCAATGAAACATTCAGAGAGATGGCTGGTAAACCGTTCACTTTGACTATTTGAGAAGCCGGATCCACATAGGCTCGTCGCACCTCGGCTATGTCACCCAAGAACACCCTTTGATTCGCACTGCCGATTGGGATAAGTGTGTTTTTGATATCATCAAGAGAGCTATAGTTACCTGAGGGCTCAAGCGTTATTCGCTCCTCTCCTAGGCTGATTTGTCCGCCTGAAGTCACAATATTCAGCTCTGCTAAGACCGCCTGGAGGCGATTACCAGTTAATCCGTATTCCGCAAGCCTAGCGTCGTCAACCTCAATGAATATTCTCTCTTCTTGTTCTCCGTTAAGTTCGACTGCAGCTGCGTCGTCCAATCGAATAAGGTCATCGCGAATTTTATCAGCATAGTCTTTCATTTCGGTGTAGCTGAACCCATCGCTGGTAATGGCGATAGCGATACCATAGGTAGTACCAATATCGTCGTCATTTAACTTCAAGGACACTCCTTGAGGCATGCCTTCTATATCATCGAGCTTTCTTCGGAGTCGATCCCATACTGGTTGTAGCTCCATTTGGGTAACATTGTCTTTTAGTTTTACAGTGACTACGGAAAGACCAGTTCTCGATGTGCTCGATACTTCTTTAAGCTCAGGGAGTTCTTGTGCTTTTTTCTCTATTTTATCTGTGACCAGTTGTTCAACCCGCTCCGGACTGGCACCAGGAAAATAAGTCACTACGGTTGCGACCCTAATAGTCATGGGTGGCATACTGTCTCGCGAAAGACCTTGAAACAGTGAATAGCCCATCAGTATCACCATCAGCAGTAAAAACCAGGTGATCCGATTATTTTCAATAGATAAGCGCGCTAAATTCACGATGAAGTTCCTATTTTATTCTGTCACCAAAACCGCTTGACCGTCGATAACGCTGTGTACACCAGCGGTAATAATTCTGTCGCTGGTGCTCAAACCTTCTGTTATTGAAAAATTGTCTCCAACTAAGCCGCCTATTTTTACTTTACGTTTAGCAACAACACTTCCTTTGTCTTTTGTGCTATCGATTACGAAAACATAGTTACCATTGCCGTCCTCACCAACAGACGAGGCCGGTACAAATATAGTGCCTGTTTCGTTCTGTTTAAGCTCAAAGCGCACCTTAGCTGCCATGCCAGCTCTGATGCGTTGATCTGGTGATTCGATAGAGACTCTGACGGGATAGGTAGCCGTTTGTTGATTAAGCGACGGCGAAATCTCTTTCACTTTGCCCGGAAAGGCAATGCCATTTAAGGCCGAGAAGCGAATTGCTACAGCGGAATCCAGTTCAACTAAATTGATGATGCTTTCAGGCAAACCAACTTCAATTTCCATTTCCGATCCGGCGTTTAATACGGCAATCGTCTGACCAGCTGATACATTCTCATTTATGTCATTGTTTAGGGAAGCTATTACACCATCTTCAGGTGCAATTATCTTTCCGTATCGTATCTGTTCTTGTTGTATATCAACACTTCTTTGCGCCGACCGAAAGCTTGCTTGAGCGGTCCGATAACCATTTTTTGCCGCCTCATAGTCACTCAAAGAGGCGCCACCTTTTTCGTATAAGTCTCGTACACGTTCTAACGAGGATTTTTGTGTATCGTATGTTGATTTTGCACTATTTAGTGATGATCTGGCCTGTTCATATGCCAGTCTGGCAGACACGTTATCGAGCTCAGCGAGGAGATCACCCTTATTTACGCGTTGTCCAAGTTTGATGTCAAAAACGGTGATGACGCCGCCGCTTCTAAAGCTTAAGTCGATTACTCGGTCAGTCTTTGCCGTACCAGAAAAATCATGAGAAGCCTCACTTACACCAGACTCAATTACCATTGAGCGCACTGGTCGAAGAAAGGGTTCTTCCACAGTCTCATTTGTGCATGCGGTCAGAGCTATTAAAGCTGAAAGGGCAAATATCGTTTTAGGTATTGTCTTCATTGAAGTTCCTCAAATGTTCTGGCTGATGAGTTTGGCGATATTGCTCGAAACGACGGATTACTTCTTCACTGCGATTGGTGTCTGTGTCAAAAAAGAAATAGTCTCCGAGAGTCCGTTCTAGACTGATGACATTATCGATGAAATCAAAAAATGCGTTTGAACTCGATATCTGAGCTTGTAAATAACTATTTTGCGCGTCGATTAATTCAGTCACGGTCACAGCCCCAGTCGCATAGGAGGCTTGAATCAATGCCAAGGTTTGCTTGATAGCGTCTTCTGAAACTTTTGATAATTCGATGTTAGATATACTGGTAGTTACGTTAAGCGTGGCGGAGCGCAGTCTATTTTCAATCTCTTGTTCTTGCTGCTGCATGAGAACTTCCAATTGTTGGTATTGAATCTTGGCTCGTTTGAGGTTGATGTTATCTTGGTTTCGGTTAAATAAGGGTAACGAGAAAATTAAGCCAACGCTGTAGTAATCATCAAGAGCTAGGTTCGGGTCTGGTACACCAACGCCACTGCGATCAAATACATTATTATATTGAGCATTTGCGCTAACAGTCGGTATGTAGCGTCTCCATCCGTAGCGTTTCATCTCCCGTTTTACTGCGTTCAAACGATAGTTAAGTGCCTTTACTTCAGGCGCGTTAAGTAGAGCTTCCTTTAGTAGAAAGCTTTCAAATAACAATCTTTGGTTTGGATTGTCTAAAGTTTCTCGGATATAGTCGTAACCAATGTCATTGCTCTCTAGTAGCCCGTCACTTAGATCTTCAGTAATGATCCCAACTTGAAGGTCAATAGGGTTTTTTAAAATTGTATTCAGCGAATATTGCGCCTGCTGAAAACTACTGATTGCATTGATTAAACTACGTAAGTTATTTGCCATTTCACTGCGGAAACGAAAAATATCAGCCTTGCTAGATTCACCTGCATCGTAGTTCTGTTGGGCCACCTGCAGATTTCGTTTGGTGATACTAAGATTCTCGGCTTGCGATAGCATCGAGTTCTTTCTGCGCAAGAGCTCGAAACAAGCTTGTGTGGTGGACAAAATGACATCCAGTCTGACAGTATTTAACTGCTCTCTTTGCGCAGCTAATTGATTTTTTTGGATGGATATAGCGGCTGTGCTGTCCTCGGAGTAAAGGAGCTGACTGAGTGACAAGTTACCGCTCAATTGTTGTTCAGGATTTTGCCCACCAGACAAGCGTGCAAGATCAGGATCGGTGTACTGGCTATTTGCCGTCGCTGTAAAGTCGGGCAGGTAAGAGGATTTGCTTTGCCTTAGTCCTTGCTCTGTCAGAGATACATCAAATTCGCTAGCCTTTAATGTCAAATTGCGACTTAGCGCAAGCTCAACAGCCTCGTTCAAAGAATAACTTTCATCAGCGACCCATTCCTCGAAGTTTCCAACGAAATCTATATTTCCCATTTGGCTGAACCGTATGGGAATTTGTAACCTCGTTGCCGTGTTAAAGTTTACCGTTAATGTTTGATTTAGATCTAGAAAGACCGGTAACGATGACAAATTCCGACCATTAACAAAGGCTTCCACACTCAGAGCCAAACGACGAAAAATTCTCTCTAGACTTGCTTCAGTTAAATTGGTGGCCAGCCATCCTAGTTCAATAACATTGGGTTGATAGCTGCTAAAAGAAGGTAAGTTCTTACTTAGAAAGAGTGTTGCCATCTCTTCCATTTCAGAGTTTGATATACCAAATCCTTCAGCTAAATAGACGGCGTCAACGTCGTTTATCTGCTCAGCGAGAGATTCTATTGAAGTGTATGAAATCAATTCGTAACTGGCGTCTAACTCCTCGAAAGTCTTGTCAAGAGATGCGCGACTTCTAGGGTTATCGAATGTCCCATGTACAGCGATAACTCCGATTTTCTTAGCGGGGAAGATCTGCTTAAAGGTTTCTAAATCATTTTGATATGAGATGGGTGTGACGATGTAACTGAAGTTTTCAACGCCAGAAGTTTGTCGATTATCGGCAGTGTCAATCAAATCACTATTGACCACCCCGAATAAAATCGTAGGTTTTGGGAACGACTCTTGTGAGGTGATCAGTTTATTGTTAGTTGGTCCAAAGGCCAGAATGATGTCGACGTCACTTTTCACTAACGTCTCGTATTGAGATTTGGCAGTATTGGCGTCGAAATCGTTAACAAGCTGGTATTTTTGGTTGAATCTAACTTCTGCATCGCTACCAACCACAGCTTTTATTTCTGACCTTAGATCTCTTAATAATGGAGTATATTCTTCGCCACTAAAGTCTAGCAGCAGACCAACATCGATAGTTTTGGAATTCACCGTACTTATCGACAAGCAGAGTGTGATGATTAGTAGGGTCGCTTTGAAAACGGAATTAAACATGTATATGGGATAACTCAGTTACAGTGTTTTTTTATAGGACAATGACAATCTTATGGTGCCAGAGCCCCAGTAATAAACGATAAGTATAAATCATTTTTTAAGGATCTATTTTGAAAATCAAGGCACTGTTCTTTTTGTGCCATACTGCCAAACAATATTGCAACTAGGAAAGCTCGCGAGTGGTCAAGGATGCTCAAGACTGTTACTTAGGATTTAGAACTGTGACCAGAGGCTCATGACTGGGGATACCAGTGAGTAGGCTGAAATCACTTATTGTCAGTCAAAAACCTCTTTTAGCTTGACTTCATAACTCAGGCTCAGATTAGCAATATATTGATGGGGTTTCGAATTAGCTGAAACAGTTTGAAAAGAGTAGGTGATCACATTAAATATCGAGTTTCATGCAGGAACTGATTAGCACTAACAAGTAGCTGTAATACTGACAAGACGGTTGTTTAAACATAACCTAAAGATCGTCTTATTTTAGACGTCGTTTTTACAACTAGAGGTAGTTACCTAATAGCTACGTAAAATGCCAACAATTATTATATTGAGACAAACGTCATTCAGCATGAAGCTAAAAGTTGAAGCCCGCCCTCGTCACACCATCACAACAAGGGCGGCCATTTATTGTGCTTACATCGCTTCATTCGTTAAACGGATTAATGTATGAAGCCCGTTGTCAGGACCTCGTTTTACCGCCCCAGATCGGGTTGCTAACCTTGTACCGGATACCTGAATTGGGATGCCTCGATATGTGAGCGTTCCCACCACGTTACCAGATGCAGTACCATCACCGACTTTTGTTGTTAGAGAATCAACATTAGACTCATTTTTTCTTTCAATAGTTTTCCCCAACGTCTCTGAATATCTCTTCAAGGCTTTTTGTTTATTCTTTGAATATCATACCAGTGACATATTTCACTCTCTGTTATATGTGTAATGAAATTGTCCAGATATGTACTCTTTTAATCTCTGATGGTTATTTTTCCAGTACAGTAGGAAAGCTCGGGGATGAAAATATGATTGCAAACTATGTTAAGAATCAAGGCCAGGAATATAGGAGTATAGAAAGGTGCACTATGATAGTCAGTTGGCACTATTTTGATACCATGCCGCTTGCCGCGGGGTAGTTCATTTGTTTTGAAGCAGAAGTGTGTGGAATTACTTTAGAGGCCAATAAATTCTTATTCTGGAAAATATCTAGCAGAATCACACTGTGCATGTCTAGTGCCAGATTATGTTTGGCTTATAATCTATGTCTTTCGCTTAATAAATATAGAGAATATTCTTATGAATAAAAAAAACTGGTCTTTCTACCTTTTTCTGTTTGTTTTTCCAATTGTATCTATTGCACAAAATAAAGTGGTGGTAGTTCCCATCGGTGATGATTTACCTAAAGTAGTTGGAAGCAAATTTAGAATTGTTCCAGAAGAAGATACTGAAGGGGATGGGAGACAAGCGTCAGATGGGCGATTGGAATATCGTATTGGAAATCTTTATGACCTTGATAAAAATGATTATTCTTGGGGTACAGTTTGTGATGATAATTTTGACGACAACGATAATGCGGCCAATGCTATTTGCCAAGACTTAGGTTATGCATCGGGTGTTTTAAGGGGCAGTGAAAATATTTCTGATGGAGAGGGTGTTCCAATTGCCTTAGATGATATTTCTTGTCCTTCTGGTGCTACTTCTTTTTCTGATTGTAGTTCAAATGATCTTTTCATTCATAATTGTGATCATGGAGAGGATGTTGGTGTGACTTGTTCAAATTAGTTATTGGGCTATGATTCATTTATCTATTAATTTTCCAACAATTGGTCTAAGCCTCCGTCTTTCAGACGGAAAAAGGCTTTTATCACCCAAATACAATTGTGTATCAGAAAGACATTATCAAAGCCTTTGAGAGTGTAGGGGAAGCAATGTGCTAATCGCAAATAGCCTCAAATCGTTTTGATGATGTGCGAGTGTAGATGACGTTGTACATGATATTTTTATGCCCTAAGTAATCTTGAATCAATCAGGTATCAAGTCCCATGTAAGCGAGTGCAAAACCGCAACCATGCCAGAGCATGTGCGGATTGACAGGGAAGAGGAGTCAAATACATAAAGACAAATACTCTTAAATAACACTTTACCCATTTTTCCTCTAATCCCTTAAGTTTAAATTGTAGCGTAAGCATATCCTAGATAACCATCCTGAAACCTGCCCAGATGTTAGATTAATAACACGGAAGCACTAGTTTAAGTAAATGAATCATTTACGTCACACAATAGTCTCTTTCTCTGTGAGTTTTCATTGATCACTTGCCGCACAGCACCAGTACCAATGCCAAGACTTTTGGCAATTTTAAGCATTCCCATTGGCGGTACATTGCTTTCTCTGAGGTCTAACATTTGTGCTTCAATGTCTTTTGACACTTTTGCTCGCCCCAGCTTTGTTCCATTCGCTTTCGCTCGCGCTAAACCCGCTTTGACGCCTTCCTGAACCATAGAACGTTCAAACTCTGCAAACACACCTTAAATCATTGAGGCCACTTCAGATGATGAACACCTTTTTAATTGTGAGTAGACACAAGTGCTTTTCTTTTCAACATGCCAATAAATCATGATGCCACGTCCGTTATATCTGGCGTGCCACGCCGTGTTGAGTCGGACGCACATGCGGTTGTGCCTTCTCCCCAGATTTCAGGGTCTCGTATTTCAAAAGTGGCATTAATGACTTTTGCTATCGCTCTACATAGCGAATATTTATTTATGTAGATGTGCATGATATTCAATAGCTCTTTATAGCTGATCCCATGACGACCCGCACTGACGCTCTTTAATCTGGCATTGATTCCAATCCCAAATAATCCGAGTATAAGGCGCTTTTGTAACTCGGCTTTGTTAAGCCGCTAACTGGTGCGTTAAGTCTGGAAATAATCGGTAAAGGCAATTTTCATGTCAGCTTCCGTTAAAATATCCAACAAGCCAGTGGCTGGCTATTGAGCCTGAACTTCTCCCTTCATTCGATTGATATTTTGTGGCTCTGGTTGCTCATCAAGTGGTGTAATACATATGCGATTATTATGCGTATGCCTCAATTTAACTTTCTAATTAGTAGGCATTGATTGCTTCAAGCTGTTCAATGCTGCATAGGTACTATGCGGCGATAATGAATACTGTAGCTGGACCTTATCACTTTATGAACTTCGTATTTGTAACCCGGCCCAGTTGATTTATATTCTTTGACCAGATAGCCCGACGTACTTTTGGTTGCAATTGGAAAGATCACATCTTTAACCAATCCTTCCGGCTTTCCGATTGCTGCATCTGCGATTTGAAAAAGAATGTTGTTTTTACCGTAGACCTTCTTAAAGTCTTTGAGAATTGATTTTTTAACTTTGTTATCTGCTCGAACTGACAGGCGGTGAACAATTTAAATAAGTAATTCGACTAAACCATCGATTATTTCTGCTTTTCTAAGATATAAAAATATTGCCACTAGTGCATAGCGCGTCCTGGGTGGATGGCGTTTGGTTTCCCAGGCAGATTGGCTGGCGACTCGCATCTTATAAGTAGATAGAGCCTTAGTATTCAATTGTTTGAGCGTTTTGTATGGTAGATTTAGCGAGTAAATGAATTGTATTTTTTCAGTTTCTTTAACGATACTGCTAGTGCCAATTTTGTCCGGATCGGCTATTAAGGTTGAGAAAGTGATTTTTCCTTTTTCACGTCCTTCGATCAGAAACGAGTCTATTGCCTCTATGCAGGTCTCTAACGATTCATTTCATATTAGCTCAAATATACGCTCCTCATGTGCGACGATGGCTGATCTAATCAGCCGTTCTAACATGATATTCGTAGGCAATATTAATTTATGGTTGAGAAACCATTCTTCTGAACGAGCAGCCAATTCTTTAATATTGTTTGTTTTCGGTATTAACTCGCTGATCAACCATTCCTTATATTTTGTTCGATCAGAGTCCTTTGATTTTCTAATGCCAAGATAGCGGAGTATTTCGAGCCGGTGTCGTTTTGCGATTCTTACTTCCTACTCATAATCTTCAATTTGAACGACCTCCAATTACCCCAAAAGTATTGCAAAGAAACTTCAGGGATGTCGGAAAATGTTAATGGGAAAGCACCGGAAGATTGATAATGTTTGAGCTGCACACAAAAAGGCAAGTAATGACGAGCCGGCTTTGATGTCAGTAACTCAAGTTCTTCGAAGGTTAGAGACCAATGATCCGCTAGCTCTTTCCCATCCCAAATATGTTTCATGGGTGCTCTCATTTTTAACTTGAGCATAAACGAATAGGCGATTATTGTGAAATTGTTGACATTTCACGTAGCTATGAGGTGACTACCCCAACTAGGGATACAAGATTCACGCAATAAAAGCCACCAAGGGTATAAACTCTGCGGTAAATTGTTAACGTTTTATTAGTTTGATGAAAATAGCAGTAATCGGCGCAGGCATAACTGGGCTGACGGTGGCTGAAAGGTTAAAGCACACTGCCGATGTTACCGTCTTCGACAAGGCACGCGGGGTTGGGGGTAGGACAGCTACTAGAAGAGCTGCCCCGTATTCTTTTGATCATGGCGCTCAATATTTTGTTGCAAAATCAGAAGCTTTTAAATCATTTCTAAAGCCAGCTCTTAATGAAGGCGTACTCCAGCGATGGGACGCTAGGTTTGCCGAAATTGATGCAGCCGGCTTGGCAAGCGAAATGAGTAATACAAAGGTTTGGTCTGAGGAGTACCCGCATTTCGTTGGCGTTCCGGGAATGAACGCATTTGCTAAGTTTTTATCAAGAGATAAAAATATTAAAACGGCCACCAGGATCGGAAAGCTAGTTCAGACAGCGCAACCTGTTGAGGGTATCTGGGAGTTATTTGATGATCAAAATACGAGTTGCGGCGCTTATGACTGGGTGATTGTCACCACTCCGCCTGAACAAGCGATAGAGTTGCTACCAAAATCATTTTCTAACTTTGAGGACGTTAGCAATATCGAGTTATTACCGTGTTTTTCGCTAATGCTTGGATTTGACCAAGATCTTAGCTTGCCATTCGACGCTGCCTTGGTACGAAATTCGCCAATAAGTTGGGTGGCGAAAAATAGCTCTAAGCCAGGCAGGCCGACTTCCTGTTCTGTGCTTGTCCAATCCACTAATGATTGGGCCAAAAAACACGTCGACGATAATCATGAAGACATTCAAAAGACCCTAATCGAAGAGTGTTCTCGATTAATTGATATAGATTTAAGTCACCATAAACACAGTGCGGTTCATAGATGGTTGTATGCCAACACAGTTAAACATCGCAAAAACAATGGAGAGCCGTTTATCGATGTTGAAAAACAAATGGCGGCGGTAGGCGACTGGTGCGGTAACGCTCGCGTAGAGTCAGCCTTTTTACATGGAGACCGTCTTGCTACGTCGTTGTTAAACAGGCTGAAACCTGTGCATTAAAACCCTTTTGCTCAATGACAGCGTTAAATACCCTTAAGTGTACGATGATTTACTTATCGCAGTCTTCGGGTGCAAATGCTCATTTAAAATGAGTAAACTTCGCTCAGCGTGCCCTTAAGGGTATTTCCGTGCATTTTTGCCTTGTTCTTGAACACCTGTGCTCTTCAGGGTGAAAATATTTTTAATACAAAGGTCTCAGACTCTAACAATGTACATAAATAGAGATAAATACAGAACTAAATGAATCCACGACAGTCAGATTGGTTTAATGATCAGCTCAGTTCAGAACTGGTTTTGTCAGAGGGGTTTCCCGAAAAACTCGCTATCGTAGACTGTGAGACCACAGGAGGGAAGCCAACATTTCATAGAGTAATCGAAGTTGCTGTGGTATTGATTGATGATGGCAAAGAGACAAAACGATGGAAGTCTTTTATCAACCCAGGAGTGCCTGTCCCTGAACACATCACAGGGATAACGGGTATAAGAGATTCACATTTAACCCTGGCACCGTCCTTCGAAGAAATAGCGTCAGAGTTGCAAGTGCTCTTAAGCGATCGAGTATTGGTTGCCCATAATGCTCGATTTGATTACGGCTTTCTTAGAAATGAGTTCCAGCGAGCGGAAATTAAATACAGTTCTAAGTTACTTTGCTCGGTCAAGTTTAGTAGGGTGCTGTTTCCACATTTTAAGCGTCATAGTCTAGATGCGATTATCAAACGTTTCGCCCTATCAATGGAGGATAGACACAGAGCAATGGACGATGCGCTGGCGGTTTTTCAGTTTTTCAATCGCTGCTCGTCTATCTTCAGTGCCGAAGACATTGCAGCGACCTGCGATCAGATTGCAAAAACAGCCACTCTACCTGTTAATTTAAGTAAACGAGAAGTAGATAAATTACCCAACTCTCCGGGCGTTTACTATTTTTACGACGATAAAAGCGTTTTGTTGTATGTTGGCAAGAGCGTCAATATAAAAACCAGAGTACTAAGCCATTTTTCACAAGATCATAAAAACTATAAAGATCTGAAAATGAGCCAACGAATCGCTAGGGTAGATTACGATTTGACTCCGTCTGATTTCGGAGCTCAAATTTTAGAAGCTCAGCAAGTAAAAGAATTGATGCCCTCAATGAATCGTCGTCTGAGGAGAGTTCGTAATCTTTGGCAAATTCGTCTCAATGAAAACAACACTGGTTTTTTGACTCCACAGATAACCATGGTGGAAACCAGCGCCATTTCTCAATCAGGTGCTGAGCGTTTTGGTCTATTTCGCTCTAAAAGGCAAGCGCAGAAAAAAATAGAAAATATCGCAGATGAGCATCACTTGTGTCATCGTCTTTTGGGACTCGAGAGTGGCCCTTCAAACCGAGCCTGCTTTAGGTATCAGCTTAAAAAATGTGCTGGCGCCTGTTGCGGAGAAGAAGATGCGCATGAATACAATACGCGCATCTTAGACGCCTTGGATGTGTTTCAGTTGCACACTTGGCCTTGGCAACACGCAATACTGGTTAAAGAGCCATGTACATCGGGTGAGACCTGTGATTTTCATCTCATTGAAAACTGGATATACCGGCAAAAGATACATTCAGAGTTTGAACTAGCAGAACTTGGGTATAGTCCAATTCAAGATAACAACCCAAGCGAGTCAGATGAGTCTCTTTTTGAACGTAGTAGGGCAAAAAGCCCAACTGAAAGTAAGTTATTTGATTTGGATGTCTATTTCATTCTAATCCGGTTTTTATTTAGCGAAAAACTTAGAAAAACCAATCGCTTAAAGATTATCGAGTTAGAGCCATTTGAGAATCACGAGGATTCTGAGTTCTTCTTTTAGCGCTTCGCATCGTTAAGTTAAGTTAGTTTAAGTATTCACTAATTATGCTCTGCATCCGACGAGTATGTTTTGACAAATGTGTGCCGATTTTACCTACATCAGATTAGGTAAAAACATCACCAGAGCCGGAACATAAGTAATAATAATGAGCGAGCAGAGTAGGGCAATGATAAACGGCCATACCTCTTTTACGAATGCCGCTACCGGAACTTTTGTTACCGAGCAGGTGGTAAACATCATTGAGCCGAAAGGTGGTGTTACGCCACCGATCATGATGTTGACGATAATAATCATGCCAAAATGAATGGGATCGATACCAAGAGCAGTTGCCACTGGAACGAGTAATGGCGCAACTATGATCATCGCGGCCCCACCCTCAATAATCATACCCAAACCCAACAACAATATATTGATTACCGCTAACATCAGGTACTTGTTTTCGGTAAACGCGATCAGCGCCGAGGTTAACTCCTGAGGTATTCGCTCCCAAGTTAGATAATAGCCAAAGACCGATGCGGCGACGATTATGAGAACGACCGTGCCAGTACCGTAAATCGTTTCGAGCAATATTGGTTTTACGTGCTTCAGCCCAAGCTCCTTGTAGATAAATAGCCCGATAATAGCCGAGGCCAATACCGCAATAGCTCCGGCTTCCGTTGGGGTGAATAGTCCAAAGCGTAAACCTAAAATCACTCCAAAAGGCAGCGACAATGCCCAAATCGAATCAACGATTTGTGCTCCCACCTCGGGCAATCCTGCTTTTTCTGGTCTGCTGGGTTTGTATCCTCTTTTACGAGCAATCAAACTCACAGTAATCATAAGTGAGGCTGCCATGATTAATCCTGGCACATAGCCAGCGACAAATACCTTAGCGACCGAGACTTGAGCAATTAGCGCGTAAATGATTAAGACTATTCCAGGTGGAATAACGGGGGATATAGCGGAAGAGGCGGCTGTAATGGCTGCTGAAAACTCTTTCTTGTAACCCAGTTTTTGCATCTGAGGCACAAGTATTTTACTTTGCATAGCCGCGTCGGCATTGGCCGAGCCCGACACTCCACCCATGAAGGTGCTTAAAGCAACGTTAACTTGAGCCATACCTCCTGATAAATGGCCCGTCAACACTTCAGCCATTTTCATTAATCGAGCGCTAATTCCGGAATAATTCATTACCGATCCAGCCATCACAAAAAACGGTATAGCCAGTAGTGGAAAGGAAGCGGTTGAGGTAATGAACTTTTGTAAAACCAAGTCGACAGGCATGCCTGCATCGAAGAAAGTGAAATAGAAAATAGCGGCACCAAACAACGAATAGGCTATAGGAACTCCTAAAAAATATAAAATAAATAGCACTAAAATTGGAAGATAAATCATTGATTATTAACTCCAATTTCTCATTTTCTTCAGATCCTGCAAAACAAAACGCAAAGAATGAAGGCTTATTAGAGCAAAGCTGACTATCAGGGCACTGTTAAATACGGCAGAGCTGATACCGATTACCGCCGTGGGCTTTTCCCACGCGATAGTGGTAAAGATGATAGAGATATAAAAGAGGTAGGCGTTCAAGGTCAACAACAGAAGTTTAGTAAAAATGCTAATAGCTCTTTCAATCTTAGGAGGCGTCAATTTAACCAACACATCAATTCCCATATCCATTTTGTGCTTGTACGTTGCACTGGCACCCAAAAATACACACCAAACGAAACAGATCGTGGCAACCTCCTCAGACCATGTGATAGAGGTGTCAAAGAGGTACCTTAAGATGACATTGAGTATAACTAAAGCAATCATAGCGACTAAGAAGGAACCACAAACGATTTCCTCTAGGTTAGTAAGTAATCGTTTTAGTGCATTCATTGATTAGATTTCCTCGCCCGTATGATTTTTAATTCTTTTTGGATTTGTTCGTACATTTCCAACGTAACACCGGGTAGCTCCCCATCAAATAAGGCAAGAGTTCGACTTTCAAAAGCTTCACGATCAATATTATTGAACTCAACCCCGTGTGATTCTAGCTCCCTGACAACGTCAGCTTGTTTGTTCTTAAGCTGTTGAATCATCTGGCTTGCCTCAAAATCAAATTCCTGCTGAATTATCTTTCGGTATTGCAGCGGTATCTTTGCCCAAACATCAGTCGAAATATACACCCCACAAACTCCAAGAAAATGGTTAGTTAGAGCCACATTCTTTTTGCCTGTTTCATAGACTTTAGTGCCGAGATTTGTGAACTCTGAGCCCTCCAGACCGTCGACAACACCTTGCTGTAAAGCACTGAATGTTTCACCCCATGGCAAAGGGGTGGAGTTTGCTCCCATTGCATTGAGCGTTTTTATGAATAATTTACTTCCTGGGGTTCTTAGTTTTACTCCTTGTAAGTCATCTGGGGTTTCAACGAGCTTGTCTGTAATCACATTTCTAAAGCCAAAAATATAGTTTAGTGAAAGTACCTTTATACCTTTGGCCTCGATTTTTTCTAACCATCCTTGAACAAGGGGAGTCTTTACCAGTTCAGTGTATTCATCAAAGTCTTTGTAGAGCATTGGCCCTACTAATGCAGTAAATTCTGGAACATAGTCACCAATATATGATGGGTCTTCAACAGAGATGAAATACGCTCCTCTGGATACCATTTCAACACCATCTTTATAGGTCGCTATCTGGCCGCCAGGGTAGGTGAGTATACGAACCGCTCCATCGGTCTTGGTATTGATACGGTCGGCTACTAACTCAATAGACTGAGCCAGTTCCTCATTGACGTTGAATACATGACTCAATCGAAGTGTGATCGAGTATTCCTTTTCATTACTTATTTGATTGCAACTGCTAGTCAAAAAACAAGCTGCACAAACAATGAATAGCCGCCATTTGGAGCCTATTTTTGTTTCTACAGCTCTGGTTTCTGCGACCCTTTTTTTGACGCCACTTGCTTTTGTTACAACAGATTTAACGACCACGGTTTGCCTCTTTTATGACAGGTCGCTATATCATAGCCCAAGGCTGGTCTTCTGCGTAAACTGATGGGTAATAAATGTTTACGCAGATCAAAAAACTATTTACTAAACAGCCTCTTTGACTATACCCAGCGCTTCTCGAGCGCTATTTGTCTGAGCTACTAATTCCATGCGCACTGACTGTGATTCGATTGCCAGTGAATCAAATGGAATAAACACTGGTTTTGCATCACCGCATTGATAAAAGGCGCCATCGGGGTTTACCGCCAACATCTTGACATCATTACAATCTTTCTGGGTGTGATGGCTGCAAATCGCTTGCATTGCATCCAGATGATCCTCGTTCATGTGATGAATCATACCCAACTCTCCAGATTTCCATTCTGGTGTTGGTAGACGCCAGTCGTCTTCTTTGATCCAATGTATATCCCCAAAGCCACCAATATAACGAACTCGTTCTGTCTTCATTTTATAAAAAGCAAAGTCGTGCGCTCCTTGATACTTTTTACTATCGGGATAGAGACTGAAGTATCTCTCGGCAACAGATGCTTCAGATTCTTTTTCAACTTTTTCGGCCGTGCCCAAAAGGCTCAACCGTGCTTCAGCATTGGGATCGTCGGAGCGCCTACCACGAGTTGATTCCGCTGAAAACACGGTCAAGCACATCTTGGCATCGTGTTTAATATTATGAGTATGTTGAGCTAGATCACTGATATAAAAAATAATGTCGCCCTCATGAGTACTAATAAATGTAGAGACAGAGCCAAAAGGATAACCAGAGCAGGCCTTTGAATGCGTTGAGAGCACCCCAACTTCTGATTGCCTTAGTAAAAGACGAGCATTTTTTATTGAATGAGATTTATTTGGCTTAGTCATGGTAACAATGAGGTGATTTTGATCGATTCGTTAGAGTGTGTAACTTTAGGTAACACCATAGGCGTTCCAGTATCAGGATGATTTTGGATATTAGCTTCAATCCCAAAAGCATCCTTAATCGTTGCTGGTGTAACTACGTCTGCAGGTTCACCTTTACCTACTAGTCGGCCGCCCTTTATTACCGCGATATGATGACAAAACATCGAAGCTAGGTTTAAATCATGGAGGATTACAATGATACCGATACCGTCACTTGCCAATTGTTTTAGCACAGCCAAGGTCTTGTATTGTTGGTATACATCTAAGGCTGATATTGGTTCATCAAGTAAAAGATATCCTGCCATTCGAACCCTATGACATTGTAACTGCGCCAGGACACGCGACAGCTGCACCCTCTGTTTCTCGCCACCAGAGAGAGATAAATAATTTTGGTTGGCTAGATGCAATACGTCGAATATGGCCAGGCATTCCTGTATCAATACATTTTGCTCCGGTATACTCAGATCGCCAAGCTGGATAGCTAGCCTTACCACCTCGACGCAAGGCAGTGGAAACGTCAGCTCGTTACCCTGCGGAAGTACCGATCTGATTTTTGCTAGATCCTTATTGGAATAATTAGTCATTGGTTTGGAGTTTAGACTCACGCTGCCCTGAGAGGGCAAAGTCATGCCCGAAATCACGTTTAGCAAAGTACTTTTACCAGCGCCGTTCTCACCTACCACGCCTAGAATCTTACCTGGCTCGCAGGAAATCGAAATATCTTGAATCAGGTGCTTATCTGATACAGCCACAGCAACATTGTTGAGAACCAGGCTCATAGAGCAAAACCCAAATTGCGTTTTTGTTTTACTAGAAGCACCACAAAAAATGGAGCACCGATGAGGGAAGTGAGTATCCCTATTGGCAATTCAGCGGGCGCTATGGCTACGCGTGAAACTAGATCTGCAATAACCAGAAGGGCGCCCCCGAGTAGTGCTGCATTTACAATGAGGTAACGATAGTTTGTATCAGATTGGAGTCGTAAGATATGTGGAACAACTAATCCGACAAACCCAATGATGCCGCTAAAAGCGACAGCGACCCCAACGATTAGTGCGTTCAACCAGATCAGTTCAAATTTCACTCGATCGACATCAACTCCCGAAAATCTGGCATTTGCCTCTCCTAGCAAAAGAAGATTGATGGCATGCCTATGATGAAAAATACGGAAAATAGCAAGTCCTACAACCGGGGCTAAAATGGCCACTGTAGTCCACGTAGCTCCTCCCAAACTACCCATAAGCCAAAATGTAATAAGTCTCAGTGCTTGGTCGTCGGCCATATAATTAAAGCTGCCGATAATCGCCACTCCTAAAGAATTTAAAGCCACCCCAGCCAGTAAGAGTGTAGGAATCTGTAATTGGCCATTAGACTGTGCCAAGAAGTAAACCGCAAATGCGGTCAAGCCTGCGCCAATTACTGCGGCGCTTGAGATTAGAAAAGGTGCTACGCTTTGTAATTGCGGGTAGTGCGTCAGCAAAGGTTGAGTCATAAAAATCATCGCAACCGCGCCTACGGCAGCCCCTGATGAAATACCTAAAAGCCCTGGGTCCGCGAGGGGATTGCGGCAAACACCTTGTAAACTTGCTCCGCTAACGGCTAAAGCGGCTCCGACAAGTAAGGCCATTACAACCCTAGGTGCTCTAATATTGGCAATAATATTCTCAATGCCACTTTGACCAACATCGACGTCAAATACAGACCAAAGCAAAGTGAATGGCAGTGAAAAGTCGTTTCCGATAGCGCCAATCGACAACCCGATCCATATTGATAGGGATACAGTACCAACAAGTAGAGCTGCGAATTTTACGCGATGACTCTGGTATGACGGCAATGTCATTTGCGTAGCGACTGACATAACAATATCCCTGACTAACTGGATAGAGAATTAATTTGGTCCACAAGTTTATCGACAGCTTGGTCGATTCTGGCACCAAATCCCAGCAGTAGAAGAGGGTCCATTACAACTACATTGCATTTTCCTTTAGTCGCGTAACTAATGGCCTGCAAAGAGCAAATACCTTCGATACCTCCCATCGCTTTTAGATTGTGGGCAGGAACCAGTATTAAATTGATATCACTCGCAGCAAGAGCCTCAGGACTGAATGGTTTAAAACCCTCTAAATCGGTGGCAAGATTGTTT
>JAKVBA010000005.1:0-20596 GCA_022447525.1 Gammaproteobacteria bacterium | reverse complement strand
ATGAAAATAGGAAATCGGGCATGGTGTTTCTACCTGCCAATGTGGTTCCACGATCTCCGGAGTTTAGTAACGCAATCGCGTTTAACTGGTTGGTTGGTTTTTGAAGCCTATCAACACTTCTTCTAATGTTCTGTTCGACCTTGTTTATTAAGAGCGAAGATTCGTTTACTTTATTGAAAAGAGCGCCAATATTGCTAATAAGCGTTTTCCATGACTCTTGCGTATATACAGATTGCTCAAACGTTTTTACTGGTACCCCGGCGTATTGAATTTGCCTCAGAACATTTTCAGGCCCGGCCCCACGTGCCGTAACAAGCAGGTCTGGGTTCAAAGACAATACTCCTTCCGCTCCTAGACTTCTAAAGTAACCTACCTTAGGAAGCCTGGTTGCGCTCTCGGGGTACATACTTGAACTATCGACAGCTACGATTCTATCGCCAAGTTCCAACGCATAAAGTATTTCAGTAATGCTCCCGCCTGCGGACACAATCCTTTGATAGCTACTAGGATTATCTACGTTAGCAATCGCCCGGGAACTTATGAGCGCAATGAAAAATGCACTCCTCAAAGCAGTTTTTGGCGCAAAAGAAAAGTAAGAGAACATGTTACTTCAAAAGGATTATGATTAATTGATGAAAATTGTAATGCGAATCATTTGCATTTGCAATAAAAGTTGGTATATTTGCGCCCGACGTTTAGGAAGCCTACCAGACACAATTAGAGCTCATGAATGGATAAGCAATTTTTGTCTACTCATGAATGCAGCAGGGTTAAAAATGAAAAACTTAAAGCAATTAACAAAAGACACTTTACTAACAAGTAGAAGTAAGGTGCCGGCCGCGGTCACGTTATCACTTATCGCGAATGGCGTTTCTTCAATGGTTTATGCGAATGAAGGTGTATCTAAAGAAATCCAAGATACAGTTGTTGTCACAGCGACTAGAACAGAAAAATCAATTGAAGACGTGCCGGCAACCATCTCAGTCATAGACGCTGAACAAATCGAAAGAGAAATTGCCAATAATATCGATGATCTAATTAGATATGAACCTGGTGTTTCAGTCGCTGGCGGGGGTCGTTTTGGATTAAGCGGTTTTACGATTCGCGGCATCAGCGGTGATCGTGTCTTAACATTGGTTGATAGCACACCTACTGCAGACGAATTCTCATTCGGGCCATTTCTTTCTTCACGTCGTAACTTTGTTGATTTGGACGCCATCAAAAGCGTTGAAATTTTGAGAGGTCCCAGTTCAAGCTCCTTTGGCAGTAATGCAATAGGTGGAGTTGTAAATTTTGTCACTAAAGACCCAATTGATTACTTATCTGAAAGCAATTTCGCAGGGTCGGTGAAAACAAATTACAGTTCAATTGATGACGGTCTAAATACCACAGTAGTCGGTGCTTTTGGAACAGAAACATTATCGGCAATGATAGTGGCTACGCAAAGAGATTTTTCAGAAACGAATACTTTTTTTGACGATGATGTCAGTGGTCCAGAACGGCGCTCGCAGAATCCACAAGATGGCGACAATACTAACTTATTTGCAAAAATTGTTTTTCAACCGTCAGATAATCAATCACTCTCATTAATAGCAGAGAACTACAGTGGTGAGACCGAAACTGATGTTCTGACTGCGGCAGGAACGCTTGTTCGAGGGGTGTTAACCAATTCCGAAACAGGTATAGATGAGAGGGAGCGTACTCGGTTTAGTGTAGATTATAGGTTGCTTGCTGACGCAATAATATTTGATGAATTATCAATGCTTTTATACACGCAAGAGAGTGAAGCCATACAGACTACTCTAAGGGAGAGATTGTCGTTTTCTTCAGGCATTCAGGATCGGACTAGAGCATCACAATATCAGCAGGAGAATGATGGCTTGCGTTTACAATTTAACAAATCTTTCGATTTGGGAAAATCAGAGCATCAGATAGCGTATGGCTTAGATTATGATGTAAGCGATTCAGTCACGCGTCGTGATGGTAATACCATCAGCAGATCCACGGGTTTACCAGTGCCTGAGTTCAGTGCATTTCCTACTCGAGATTTTCCCTTATCTGAATACAAAAGCACAGGAGTATTCCTTCAAAACGATATTTCATTATTCGACGGACGTCTCAGTATCATCCCTGCCGTCAGACACGACAGTTTTGAATTAAACCCCAGCGCTGATCCAATTTACTTATCAGGCAATCCAGGTTCACCACTGCCTGCGGGCTTTGATGAGTCAGAAACTTCTTTTAAGTTCGGTACTATTTTTAATATCAATGACTCTTGGTCTGTATTTGCGCAATTTGCAGAAGGTTTTAGAGCTCCAGCATTGGATGCTGTTAACGTCGGTTTTACTAACTTTGCTGGTGGATACACCGCGATACCTAACCCAGATTTAAAGCCAGAACGAGGTGAGGGTATTGAGTTTGGTTTTAGACATAGCAGCGAGTTTATAAATTTTGATGTTGTGGCTTATCAAAATGATTACACGGATTTTATTGAATCACTGGCAGTTAAGGGCTTTAACTTCAGAACTGGGCTTTTGGAGTTTCAAGCAAGGAATCTTGATGAGGCTGAAATCAAGGGCTTAGAAATGAAATTGTTGGCCGATCTGGGTGGTATTTACGAGCGCTTTTCAGGCTTTCAAGTGCGCGCAGCGTACGCGCAGTCAGAGGGTGAAAATAAGGCTACCAATACACCTATTAATTCTATAGATCCAGATCAATTAGTTTTAGGAATTGGATACACCAACCCAGAAAATGGATGGGGTATTGAAGGTGTTTTAACCGCAAGTGATAGAAAGTCATCTTCAGATATCGATGCTGGTTCGCTCCAAAGCGGCACCGCCACCGTGTTGCCCTTTGAAACGCCTGGATACACAACCATCGATTTGATTGGGTTCTATAACTTTAGCGAAAACTTAAGATTGAATTACGGCGTCTTTAACCTGTCTGATAAGAAATACTTTTCATGGAGTGAGGAATTCGTACAAGATCTCTCGACTACCAACTTTGATCGTTTATCCGAAGCTGGGCGTAACTACTCTGTGTCTATTAAATACAATTTCTAGAGCTTTTGAGGTTTTGAAAGAATGAACAAAAACATAACGACGGGACTTGTTGTTTTAGCCCTGATGCAGAGCCAAAATGCATTCTCATACGACAAAACATCAGACTGCAAAGCAAATGAGAATAATAGATTTACCTTTAGTTGGCCTATCTCTGATGGCTGTGAAGATAAACCTCGTGGTGGTACTAGTAAGGGTGCCAAAGTAGAGTTTGCAACCGATCTTCGGCCAGAGTGGTTAAAGTTGCAAGAAGTCGGTCTAGCTAAGTTTGAGAGAGATCGACGAGCAATTTTAGCGATGCAGGGCGGATATAAAGTAAATTTTGATTTTCTTGAAACCGTTGGTTACGCACAAGACTATATAAAAGATCGTCCTTATCAGTCGTGGGGAACAGAGTATGTTTATGTGATTGAGGATAGTGGCAACTTCATCAGCCTTCAGCACGTTATGGTAATGCGGTTCGAGAAAGAGGATGGCACCGTCTCTGAACCAATGGTGATGAAACATTGGCGGCAAGATTGGACCTATGAAGACAATGCTTTGCTTGAGTATTCGCATGATCGCATTTGGCAAGTCAGAAAACTCAAGGACGATGATGTCAAGGGCACTTGGAGCCAAGCTGTATTCCAAGTCGATGACTCACCACGATACGAATCTTTTGGTGCGTGGGAGCATAATAGTAGCTTCTCGACTTGGATTAGTGAAAAGACTCGGCGCCCGCTACCTCGTCGAGAATACAGTGTGCGAGATGATTACGATCTATTGGAGGGATTTAACCGACACACAGTGACTAACAGCGGTTGGGTGCAGGAAGAGGAGAACTGGAAATTAGTTGTTACTGATAATGGAGTTGCTGATGACGCGTTTCCATATGTCGCTAAGGAAGAGGGTCTAGCACGTTACCGCTTAATTAAAAACTTCGATTTTTCTGAAGGCGATAAGTACCTCGACACCACTCTAGCTGTATGGACTACCGTGAGGGATCGATGGCAGCGGATTATTACAGAGTCTGAATCAGTCAGTCTGCATGAAAGTGTTGATGGAAAACCGATGTTCATACCTTTGTTTAATATCGCTGACCAATTTTCTAATGGTGAAGTCGATGAAAAGACCGCGAAACAAAAGGTCAACGAAGTTATCGACTCATATCTGAAATAAGGAACGTAACTCTGATGGTGCTGCCTTTAGTTCTTTCGGCGCAGACCATTAACATTTTTAAAAAACTAGAAAATAGAGACGATCTTGTCTTATCCACACTCAAGATCGTCTCATCAACTTAGGCTGGACCAAACACTAACCGCAAACGGTAGTGGTGGTGTGTGGTCTGTCTAGAATTTATTACATACGCTTTAGTAAGGCGAATACACGATTAATTTAAAGGTTTTATATGAAAAAGATGATTCGAACTGGAATCAGCCTCGCAGTTATAAATGCGTTAGTGAGCGTAAACGCTCAAGCACAGTCTAATGATGAGGGAAAAAAATTAGAGGAAGTGGTAGTGGTTGGCCAATCTACGACTTTTGGAGCAACAAAATCAGAAATACCACTCAATGAAACGCCCAGATCAGTATCTATTATTACTGCGTCTGAGTTTCTTGATAGAGGCGCTCTGAGTTTAAGCAACGTGTTGAACTACACTGCTGGTGTTACCGGTAATGCGTTTGGCTTTGCCACACGCGGTGATTTCACCAGTATAAGAGGGCTAGACGCACCTGAGTATCAAGATAACTTGCAGGTGTTGTTTGGCTTTTACAACAATGCAAGGGCCGATATTTTCACTCTAGAGCAGGTAGAAGTCTTAAAAGGTCCAGCGTCAGTGCTCTACGGTCAAGCGGCACCAGGAGGTATTGTTAGTACCGTGTCAAAAGTGGCTAGTTCAGAGAAACTGGATCATGAAATAACATTTTCTGCCGGCAGCAATGACCGCTTACAGGCGGGAATTGACTCGGGATTTGATCTGACTGGGGACGGTAGATGGACTGCTCGTTTCGTTGGCTTGCTGCGTGATAGTGGCTCTCAATTAGAGTTTGTGGACGAAGATGCGACTGTCCTAGCACCCTCTATCACATACCAAAATGACAGCACTATACTTACTGCTCTTGTTAACTTTACAGACAGAAAAGGAGATACGGCTGGTCAATTTCTCCCGTTGTCTGCCGTAGCTTGTGGGTCGTCTGAAATTAGTATTTCCGAGCCCAACGTATGCGCCTTTTCAAGTGGCCAAAGCGTTGATTCTGCCGTGTACGTAGGTGACCCAAATTTTAATCGATATGATACGGAAGCGACTACCATCAGTTTGTTCGCAACCCACGATTTTAATGAAAGTCTATCTTTCGAGGGTACGATCAGACATCGCGATGGTGAAGCAGAATACGATCAAACCTGGATTTCGTTTTTAGGTGATGGAAATCCGCGAATATTACCTGATGGAACTGCGATAGCTCGATCATGGAATAGCTCGCCCGCAGACAGTGAACAGTTTGCCTTCGATGCACGACTTCGAGCAAATTTTGATACCGGAATTGTACAGCATGAGATTCTGGCTGGGATTAATTATCAAGATGTGGAAACCAGTGAAAACCGTGCATTTTTATACGGGCTCCCCACCACTTTTAATATCTTTAATCCAGCGTACGATGGTTCAGAGATACCGAGTACGCAAATTTTCGATTCATTTCGTACTCGCACAGAAAGCCAGAGTGTGTCTAAGGACATGTACTTCACAGACCACATGACGATAGGTGATTTGATTCTCAGTGCCGGTGTGAGGTTTTCTTCAGTTGAGTCAAAAGACACGTTGAATAACCAGGATGATAATGAAACTCCGATAACATTCGGTGCTCTTTATAAATCTGACTTTGGCTTGAACCCATATATTAGCTACGCCGAGTCTTTCAGAGCGTCGGTGGGTACAGACGTCGCCACAACCACACCACTAAAGCCAAGATTTGGTGAACAAACTGAAATTGGTTTTAAGTATCAACAACCTAATACTCGAAACTCGATCACGGTTGCCTATTTCGATTTAACGGAAGACAACCTGATCACCTTTGTAGCAGGCGGGCAAACGCAACTCGGTGAAAGCGTTGATACAAAAGGCTTTGAGGTAGAGGCTCAGTGGGCTTGGGATGAATTCTCAATTGACTTCGACTACCGGCATTTAGACGCCAAGAATGTGGACGGTAACGGTACTGAAACAACTCGCCCAAGTTTACCTGATGATGCCGCCTCGCTTTGGCTTAACTGGGAACCAAGTAACGAGACTCTAAATGGGTTCAGATTTGGAATAGGGGCTCGCTATGCCAGTGAAAATGAAAGCAACGGTACATCATTTTTATTAGTAAATGGCTTCGTACCAACACCAAACAAGGTAGTGACTGACGGATACACTGTATTTGATGCCTTGATCGGTTATCGTAGCGACAACTATGACCTTAAACTGAATGTTAGGAATCTAGCTGACGACGATTTCTATGCTACTTGTTTGTCGCGCGGTGATTGCTTCCCGGGTGAACGAAGGAGCATTGTCGGTAGCTTGGAAATGCGTTTCTAGTGTTATGGACGTAGTCAATTCGTACTCGATTATTCAGACTATTGGTTTGATCACAGCCGTTTGTGGAACCTTGGTTCTACAAACGGCGTGGCGCAAACAACAAAGAACTTGGTCCCTTATTTTTTTTGGTTGGGGCTTGGTTTTTGTTTCTTTGTTCGCCTGGAGCCAAACCACAGCCGCTGATAAAGGGTTCGCGCTCGGCTTAGTTGCCTGGGTGGTAATCGTTTTGCTCTTTCTAGTTGCGATAGCGATTAAGTCTCCCAAGGTCGATAGAATATCAAATAGATCCAAGACTAGATCGGTACGAAGTAGAAAAGAATTAGACATTAAACAAATTGTTTCAAACATTTCGGCATTTTTAGCCGTCGGCCCTTTGTCCGGTCTGGTTGCTTTATTGATGTCGTCGTTCCTTTTTACACTTTTCCGCAACTTTGACGTTGAGTACTCAGCTAATCTCACCACGGCGTCTATATCCTTTCCCTTACTGTGGGCAGGCATTGCGGTAATGATCGGTTATCAGAAGAGTTTTAAGTACCGTTATCTGAGCTTATCAATCATGGGTATCACACCTTTTTTAGGTTTGCTTGCATTCAATGGTTCAATCTAAAAACATAAAAATGAGTAACAGAAAAGGATCCCAAAGGGTAGCTCGCTCTTTGCATGCACACCAGATAGTTGCGCTCGCTCTTGGAGCATTAATTTATATTCTGTCCGTTACTGGGACGCTGTCTGTTTTCAATCGAGAACTGCAAAGATGGGAACAGCCAGACGCGCCCGAAATGCAGGCTATATCACCTCAGGCTGCCGCAATTGCGGCAAAAACTGTATTTGAAAGTGAGCCGAAACCAACATCGCATTTGTATATCAACTTTCCCCAAGCAGACCTTCCTAGGACCGTGGTAACCACCGATACGCAAGCGTTTTTTGTGCGTGCTGATGGCACGGTAGCGCAAAAAGAAGATTTTCCATGGACACAGTTTCTCTTAGATTTGCACTATTACTTACACCTACCGCAAATCTTAGGATTAACTGTGGTTGGTGCACTGGGTGCATTTCTTTTGGCAATGTCGATTTCGGGATTTATGGCACACCCAAGAATCTTTAGAGACGCGTTCACTTTTCGTCGTGGTAGGGGGCTATTAACTCTTACTGACTTGCACAATCGACTAAGTGTCTGGACGGCTCCATTTCATATATCCAACGCTCTTACTGGTTCGTTATTGGGTTTGGCCAGCATTTTGGCGTTTGTGATAGCGGCCTTTAACTTCGATGGCGATATCGAAAAGGTCTTTGCTCCTGTATTTGGAGAGGAACCTCCAATGATTGACGGTAGAGCACCATTAGCTAATATAGAAGCGCCTTTGAAATTTATGCAGACGGAGTTTCCAGACAGGCCACCAACTTACTTTATTCTGCACGATCCGGCGACCGCAGGCCAACATATTAATTTAATAGCTAAACATGAGGATAGACTCATTTTTGGGGAATATTACAATTTTGATGCTAGTGGAAGATACAAAGGAAACGTAGGTATTTCAGATGGAACGATAGGTCAACAGATTATTGGTTCAGTCTACAACATTCATTTTGGTAATTGGGGAGGGTTGCCGGTAAAACTTGCTTATGGTGTATTCGGATTCGTGCTTAGCATCATTATAGTTAGTGGTCTCCGTATGTATTTTTTGCGTCGACGCCAGAAGGGAAATCCCGCACCAAAATTGGAAGCGGCATGGGAGGGAATTACTTGGGGTACCATTAGTTCGCTCCTGCTCACCTTTTTATCATCACTTTGGTTTGGTTTCAGTGGTTTCAGTCTGGTTGCCACTTTCTGGATTCTGATGGTCGCAACTCCGATATTGGCAGCCGTGCTTGCTGACTATGTTCTTATTAATCGTCTATTGAGGACGCTTACTGTCTTGTGCCTACTGCTGGTTATGGTTTCCTATACGATAACGAATTATGCGGTTGTCACTTCATCGCCAAGCCTGAGCGTGCTCACAGTATTACTAATCTGTCTAATATTTATGATTTTCTCATTGCGTCGCAACCAGGGAATGTCTAACTCTAACTAACAAGTCGACTCTGACCTCAATAAGTCTTGTAAATATAATCTCAATAAATCTCAAATGAACAAGTCAAACTATTTAGAAGAAGTAAACAAAAAGTTTTATAAAGATGATTTATCAAATGCAGTTAGATGTGGTCGCTGCGGATCAGACCCTCGTATTGTGCCAGAATTCATACGTCGCAAAACCGTTAACTATGCTGAAGAAAGCAGAGAGCTACAATGGCATGCCCAAGAAGAGATCGTCCGGGTTCTTTATGATACGGTTGCTGACACTTTAGTGGCATCCTGCTGGCGTCATTGGTGTGCCACTTGTTGCTGTATGCCTCTCCATACACTCAAGTGTCTTAGTATGACCCAATCGGAGTTAGACAAAACTCGAAGACTTGAACAAGAGCTACAGACTTTGAAGGGCTATTATCAACTAAAGAGTTGCTAGTCTTTAGATCTTTTATATGAAGTTTCTTGGTTTAGATCAAATTATTGTCGCACTATAATAGTGCGCCAAAATCTCGAAAGCACCATAAAAGTGCATTTGATTCGGTCAACCTGCACCAAATTCGAGCATGGGGTTATCTTAGAGTAAAAGACTGCTTATAAAGCCTTATGTAAATGTTTGATTTTTTTACATACTTGTTCCGATTAAACAAAATATTTTACTTTTAAAACTTTTTTATGAAACTAAAAAAAGTTGGAACGTTTCTTGCTAAAATCTCCGCATCAGATTAATTGATAAGCTCTGGCTACTTAATTTAGGCAGAGATCAACACTTAAAAACGTACTTCTTGGAGAGTCTCGAATATGAAAAGTAAGTTGGAATACATTTGGCTAGACGGTTATAAGCCAACTCAAAGCCTACGCAGTAAAACAATGGTTCGCAGTGACTTCGGTGGAACTTTAGAAGAGTGCCCGATGTGGTCTTTCGACGGTTCTTCTACTGAGCAAGCTGACGGTAACGATTCTGATTGCTTGTTGAAGCCAGTTGCTATTATCCCAGATCCTGATCGTAAAGATTCATACTTGGTAATGACTGAAGTGTTGAACGCTGATGGCACTCCACACGAGTCAAACGGTCGAGCAACCATTGAGCAAGATGACGATGACTTCTGGTTTGGTTTTGAGCAAGAGTACTTCTTGGTTGATCCTGAGACTAACCTGCCTCTTGGTTTCCCGGCAAACGGTTTCCCAGCACCACAAGGCCCTTACTACTGCTCAGTCGGCGGCAAAAATGCTTATGGCCGTCACATTGTTGAAGAGCATTTAGACCTTTGCCTAGAAGCCGGCTTGAACGTTGAGGGTATCAACGCTGAGGTTGCTGCTGGTCAATGGGAATTCCAAATCTTCGCTAAAGGCGCGCAGCGCGCAGGCGACGAAATCTGGTTGGGTCGTTACCTAATCGAGAGAACCGCCGAAAAATACGGTGTTGCCGTTGATTGGCATCCGAAACCACTTGGCGACACTGACTGGAACGGCTCTGGAATGCACGCTAACTTCTCAAACGGTGTTATGCGTGAGTCTGGTAAAGAAGATGTTTTTAACCAAATCTGCGAAGAGTTCGGCAAAAATATCGAGCGTCACATCAGCGTATACGGTGCAGACAATGATCAACGTTTGACTGGTGCTCATGAGACGCAATCAATTAATGAGTTCAGCTATGGTGTTTCTGATCGTGGTGCGTCAATTCGAATCCCAGTTGGTACGGTTGAAGATGGATGGAAAGGTCGCTTAGAAGACCGTCGTCCAGCTTCTAACGCCGATCCATATAAAGTAGCTGCGGCTGTAATTAAAACTACCAACGAAGCTTTGTCTTAATCGTTAATAGTAATAATTATAAAAAAGGGCTGTTATTACAGCCCTTTTTTTACGTCCAAGCTAAATTGAGAAATATTATTACATTCAATCGCTTAAGGACAAAAGTTAAGAACTAAAGTATGCTATTGGTTGGTAATTATTGGTTATAGCCCTATGAGTGAATTCCCAAAATTTAGGCAGGATGAGTACCCAACCCTTTACATAGAGCAAACGGATAAGGATCTTGCTCAACAAATCAATCCGAACTTTAGGTACTCTCACTTTAAAACAATCGCGAAGGGCGGTAAGTCACTGATACAGTCCTGTCGTGATCAGCATTTGGGGCGTGTAATTTGTTACAAATCGCTGTTACCAGAGTTTGCCAACGATCCAATTGAGCAGAAAAGACTACTCAGAGAAGCTAGAGTGTCGGCGAGCTTGCAGCACCCAAATACCATGCCAACCTATGAGTTGGGGCGAGATCGTAAGGGGCATTACTATTTCACTATGAAGTTAGTGCATGGTTATACGTTTCGGGAAATCATTAATTACCGGGAACGATATGATATCGGTCAACTTCTGGACATTATCGTTCAGGTTGCCCATGCTTTAGAATACGCTCACACGCATGGAGTTGTGCACAGGGATATAAAGCCAGAGAACATATTGGTTGGACCGTTTGGAGAGGTCCTTTTGCTAGACTGGGGCTTAGCTAAAGTTAGAAGCGAAAGTGGCGATGTTTCCGACTTCGATCTTTCCGAATCTGGTGCCGGATCCAAAGATAAGTCTATGACGGGTTACCAAAAGCTACAAGGAACTGTCTGTTACATGTCACCCGAACAAATAAACAAGCAGGTAGATATAGATGGAAGAACGGATATTTACAGTCTAGCGGCAATACTTTACGAGGCTCTCACTGGAGAACTTACAACGAAGGGGGAGACCGCAAGTCAGGTCATCGAATGGACGTTGAACAATACACCGCCCTCTGTGTCTGAGCTATCTAAGGTCAGAGTGCCTGAGGTCGTCGAAAAGACTGTGATGAGATGTTTAGAGAAAGATCCTGATCAACGAATTCAGACAGCGGCTGAATTTATTCGACTTTTAAAACAGTAGCTTATTAGCTATTTAGAAAGTGTTTTATTGTTCTAAAAGCTGCTAAAAATCGGCTTTGGTTATAATAAAGCCAATGTTGTCTAAACCGCCACAATCAAGGGCTCGATCAAGAAGTCTATCAGCAAGGGCTTCGACGTCATTAGGGTCGTTTCGGTTAGCCGTTATGACATATTCTAAAATCAAGTCATCCGGAACCATATTAGACAAACCGTCAGTGCATGCCAATATCAAATCGCCGCTTTCAACTTTGGCAGTACCAGTATCGGGTTTTAGTAACAGAATGCTACCAACCATTCGAGTCAATATATGTGGCGCTCTTTTATATAATCTAGGTGAGGCTATAGGATCGATTTTTGACTGATCTAATGTGTGATCTATAGTCAGTAATTGAATCGAATTAGCATATGGCTTGATCAGATAAACTCTGGAGTCACCGACCCAAGAAAAGAAAACTTTACCCTGTGCAACATAAAAGCAGGTTAGGGTGGTGGACATCGTTTCGTATTTCGGCTCGTTCCTTTGAATCGTTATTATTTCTTCGTTTGCAACTTTGATTGCGTTGGCAAGTTCGCGTTCAGGGGAAACAAGTAAGTTTTCTAATTCGGCATTTAAATAATGATTGGATGCATCAACCGCCAGTTGACTTGCTACTTCTCCAAATGCCTTTCCTCCTACTCCGTCGGCAACAATCCCGATATTTAGATTGGCGTCGAATAAGACGCAATCTTGATTGTTGCGCTTTACTTTGCCTCGATGACAGCGTGACGTGAATGTAGCCGAACCTTTGGTTTGCATTTACGAAGTTTACCCCTCTTTTTACTGATTTTCCCCCTTTTATCTCCTTATCTCCCGATTTAAAAGTGTTTTATCAGAGGTATTTAAATTTTAGCAATAAGTGATTGATTTTATGCTGTAGTTTGTCAAAATACAGACGTCTTAGTTTGATGTTCGTTTGTCAGATGGATGTTCAGGCAGCCCCCACAATACTTCTCTTAAATCGAAATTGCCAACGCTATCGACGTGAAGATTCAGTCAGTAAAAATTAAGCGGATTCCAACCAACATAATTACTGGTTTCTTAGGTGTTGGGAAAACATCTGCAATAATGAATCTGTTATCGAGTAAACCAAGTGCTGAACGATGGGCTATTTTGGTCAATGAGTTTGGTGAAATTGGGATCGATGGGTCGCTAATTAAGGGACAGTCCAAGGAAGGCGAGGGTATTTTTGTCAAAGAGGTCCCCGGGGGATGCATGTGTTGTACCGCCGGCTTGCCTATGCAGGTGGCCTTAGCTCAACTGATCAGATCAGCAAGACCAGATCGGTTATTGATTGAACCGACAGGTTTAGGGCACCCAAGAGAGGTACTGGAAACTCTAAGAAGTAGTCATTTCGCTGAGACCATAGACGTGCAAAAGATTGTTACACTCATTGATGCCAGACATTTGTCCGATCAGAGGTTCGCTACGCATCAAACTTACGTACAGCAATTGGAAATAGCTGATGTGATTATAGCAAACAAACAGGATCTTTATTCTGATGTCGATTTCAAGCTCGCCAGAGACTATGAGAAAATACAGAAAAGTCCTGCCAAAGCGATGATATTTACCGAGCATGGTGTGATCGATCCATTACTCCTAGAGGGTGCAAACCTCGACTCAGTTCAGCAACAACATTTAGCGAAATCATTGATTAATCGATCTAAAATGACAAGCGATGATGAAAATGAAATCGAAACACCTCAAAAAGCGATTAATACTGCAGACGGTTTTACAAGTATAGGTTGGTACTTTGATGAGTATAAAACCTTTAATAGAAGCAAACTATTCGCATTTTTAAGCGGGATAGATGTAATTCGGGTAAAAGCCACCGTGGTGACTCCTAACGGTTCTTGGGGTTATAACTTTGCGAGTGGTACCTTAACTGAAATTCCACTCGAAGACTGTAAGGATAGCAGAGTCGAAATAATCGCTGCGACACTTGACGATAGCTGGGAACCACAATTATTTGAATGTCTAAATTGATGGTTTCATTCAGCAAAAGTTAGGTACAGTACCTATCAAACTCGCCAGCAAAATAATATCAATATCATGAACAATGCAAAGCCTTTACAGGAGCAACAAGCCCCATCTGCAAGCAGTTGTTGCTCCAACTCCAGTTGCTGTCCACCTTCCTCCACCTATGAGAGATTGGCTCCCAAGGTTGGTAGAAATGAGCCATGTCCGTGCGGTAGTCAGCGCAAATATAAAAAATGCTGCGGTAAGATCAGTTAAGGTGGCTGCTATATATCGGCAATCAGGCGTTAAGCTGGCCTCGTCATAGAGCTAGATGTATGCAGAATCACTTTTTGATGAGCCAACATAGGTTTCGAATAGGAGTGGTAGGTCTGAATTTATAGTTTTGATTTTTTGCCAGAGACTGGCTGTGCCTTAGGTCCAGCCAAAACTCGTCGCCATTTGTCTTGATCACGTTTATTAAGTCTAGCGGAGTAGATTCTTTTATCGACTTCGACATTTACATGATTTACTTGCTCCGGCCAGTACTCATGGAAAACTGAGTTCTTGACGTACAACACCCCACCATCAGGGATATCAGTCTCCTGATATACCCAAAAATATTTGCCATCGACCTCGAAGCCTATCGAGGCCAATGCCAGTGGTCGTAGATCGATCCCGGCTAAGCTGAATTGTTTTTCAACATAGTCCGCGAAGCGCTGCTGTGCGTTAATGTTTTGATGAAGATCGATCGCTGAATTGGTCGTTAGGAAATCGGCATCACGTCCAATTATGTGCTCGGCATCGTGGATTTTTATGCGATGCGTAATTTCGAGCTTATCGGTCTTAGTATTAAACTTAATCGACGTATAGGACTCCTTTTGTTGGTGTGCGAGACTGGAGCCGCTGCACACCAACATAACTATAGCCACGTAGGTAATGGATATAGTCTTTGCGATCAATAGTCTAATTCCGCTCATAACACGGTAGGCCAAAGGATCTATTTACGATGTTCTTTTTTCTTAGGTTTTTTAACCTTTTTCGTATCGTCATGCATAAGATCTTGATAAACGCGACCTTCGCGTTTCTCTTTTTTGAAGGCCTCAAGGCGTGAAGGAACAAATCTTCTTGGATAGTAGTTGTTCTCAATGTCTACGTCTGCAGTTTCCCAGCCAGCGTCAACTACTACAGATTCCAAAACTTCATTTTTATCCGTAACGATCAACTTGCTGACATTTTTTGGAGAACGACGCCAGATTTCGGCGGGTAATACTAATTCTTCCGTTTTACCATTGGTATAGGTAAGTTCAAGCAAGATTGGCATAACCAACCCACCTAAGTTAGAAAAATTCATTACGTAATAGTTCTTATCCTCTTTTACCGCACGTTCCAGTGCTTCGCGTTCGCGTGGATCAATATCCTCTAACATTTGAGTGTATTTATTACGATCCGCATTGGTGACCGTGAAACGATCATGCGTATCATAAAAATCCTCTATATCGCTGTTCAAATCGACCCATAACTTGCGTCCCTCAGCCTCGTTACGTTGCACAAATAAAGAGCCGGGTTCGTCTTTCTCTTCCTGACGGCGACGCTTCAGATCGATATCTGGATTGAGAGTATCAAGACGCATTTTGTAGACACGATCTAAGGAAATGTCTACATGATCGGTTGAATAAAACCAACCACGCCAGAACCAATCTAGGTCTACTCCGGATGCCTCTTCCATAGTTCGAAAAAAGTCAGATGGCGTTGGGCGCTTATTCTTCCAGCGCACCGAGTACTCCTTAAAAGCAAAATCGAATAGTTCCCTACCTAGAATTACTTCGCGAAGAATGTTCAGAGCTGCGGCAGGTTTGGTGTACGCATTTGGTCCAAGCTTTAATACACTATCTGATTGCGTCATTATCGGCACTTGCACGTTAGACTTCATGTATGGAACGATGTCACGGGGTTCAACGCCCCAAGGAATGTTAGGATCCCACTCGCGACCAGCCACACCGTCAAGAAAACTATTCAAGCCCTCATCCATCCAAGTCCATTGTCTTTCATCCGAATTGACAATCATTGGGTAATATATGTGCCCAATTTCATGAATGATCACACCAATCAAAAAACGTTTTTCGGCAAGGGTATAGGTTCTAGTTCCGTCTTTTTGTAGTTTAGTCCTTGGTCCGTTAAACGTGATCATTGGGTATTCCATACCGCCAACCGGCCCGTTTACACTTATCGCCACGGGGTAGGGATAATCAAACGAAAAGCGTGAGTAAACTTCCATGGTATGAATAACCGATTCGGTCGAATACTTCTTCCAGAGGTCGCCTCCCTCCTTAGGAAAGTATGACATTGCCATCACTAGTGGTTGCTCATCACCTCCTTGGTCATAACCCTTTGCATCCCACATGAATTTGCGTGATGAGGCCCAAGCGAAATCTCTTACATTATCTGCTTTAAAATGCCAACTTTTCGATTTGCTCGTTCCTTTTGCCTCATTGGCTAATGCTTCATCAGCAGTAACGATAAATATAGGTCTTTTGGCAGTTTCTGCTTTTTTGAGGCGGTTACGTTGGGCTGCAGTAAGTACATCATTAGGGTTTTGTAGAGTGCCTGTTGACGCAACAATATGATCAGCTGGAACAGTTAGCTTTACATCGTAGTTACCAAATTCAAGAGTGAATTCACCACGACCTAGAAACTCCTTATTGTGCCATGCTTCGTAATCTGAATAGGCAGCTACTCTTGGAAACCATTGTGCTAATAGAAATATATCATTTCCACCTTTACGGGCGTCGTCTGGAAAGTGCTCGTAGCCAGCTCTGGCTATGACTGCATTCTCTTCAAGAATGTTGTAGGCAAAATCCAAACTGTATTTGAAACTCTCACCACTTTCGAGTGGAGTTGGCAGATCAATACGCATTTGGGCGCCATTGATTATGTATTCCAGCGGGTCACCATTGGCGTCAACAATGTTGCTTAGAGAATAGCCAATTTCATTGTCCGCATAGAAGTGGTTGCGACGTAACTCAGTCATGCTGATTTTCGCCGGTTTATCACCACTTGGTAACGCCGTTTTTGGTCCTCTTCGACCTATCCCTCCGAAAGCCGCAGAACGTTCTGCTATTGAATCGGGTTTAAAACGATCTTGCTCTAGTTGAACCCAAAGGTACTTTAATCGATAAGGTGAGTTATTGGTGTAATTTACTTCTTGTTTAACTGTTAAACGACGCTTTCTTTCGTCCAGCACTACGTCCATGGTGTAATCAACTTGCTGCTGCCAGTAATCTCTACCAGGCTCGCCAGCTGCATTTCGGTAATCGTTGGGGGTTGGAAGTACTTCGTCAAGTTGCCTAAACTTGTCTTCAAAATCTACTTTTGTTTGCTGAATTGCAGCAATTCCTGGAATGCTAACGCAAAAGAGGGCAAGTGAGGTTATTAACAAGCGGAAGGCTCGCAAGCTTAAGAGAGTTTGAGATTTCATGTGGAATGGACTCTTGAAGAGGTTATTTTGTTTCTAATTATTTTTTAACTGAGGCAAGTATAGGTGCAAATACAACTAAATGCTAAAATCAAGTGAAAGAAAAAGACGTTTGTTCGCCTCGGTTACTTCAGGAGAACGATGCACCAAACCGGCTCCTTCGTTTCCTTCCCATTTTTCACCTTTGATTAGTACCAAATCAAAACGGTTCACCTGATTAATTTCTTTGCTATCTAAATACAAACCGGATTCGTCATCTGTAAGTCCATTACTCCCGCGGCCTAATTTAGATCGATCCACTGAGTGGTGAGCTAACCATTCTGTCGCGGCGCCGTGATAGGTCGTAACAAGTCGGCAGGGAACGTTGTCAACATGGAATCTGGGGCACATTGCCCGGTTCAATATTGCCATTCGTAGTCCAGTTCGTTCTAGTTCAAACAAATAACAAAACATATCAACTACCTCGACTACATCATCCGCTAGCGCAGAGAAGTCGCCGGAGCCGAATAAACTAGCGATGTCACTCTGTATATTACGGGCAGAAACAGTCTTAGTGCGCTCAAAATGCTTAGTCTGAGCCAAAAACTGTTTAACCGACCGTGCGACATTTTCACTTCTTGTCCGTTGCCAAATGGCTATATTGGTATCTGGACGATAGATATCTGCGAGGATATCGGGATCTGGACCAGAGGCACAATGACGGTTTAACTTTGGCTCTGTTTGAGGGGTATTTAAGCGACTCTCTAACACACGCTTGCTCCCTATGCGGTTTGTTCCCAAGAGGGGAAGGGGTCATTCAGGGTTTCCCAATAGGCTTTTCCCTGAACCAATTGCTCCTCAGACAGTAAGCAGTCGTTTAATGCGTCGGTCATAGCAGTCTTATCTAAGTTTTGACCTATAAAAACTAATTCTTGGCGCATATCGCCAAAAGGTTCTACCCAGTTTGCCTTTATAGAGGCCAAATATTCTTCGTCTTCAGGCCAGTGGTCTCTGGGAACAGCCATCCAAAACATTCCGCCAAACCCATACCTAGCTATTCCGCCGGCTTGACTCCATGTACCCGCGAATTCTGGTCTAGTAGCCAGCCAAAAATAGCCTTTACTTCTTATCAATTTTCCAAAGGTTTGAGTGTTGTGTAAAAAGTTATGAAATTTCTCGGGATGAAATGGTCTCCTAGCTACATATGAAAAACTGCTTATTCCATACTCTTCAGTTTCCGGTACGTGTTCGCCACGCATCTCCTTTAGCCAACCTGGCGCTTGTTCTGCTTTACTGAAATCGAATAACCCGGTGTTCAGCACAAGATCGGTTTCGACTTGACCGTTCGAAATTGGAATTATTTTGGCAACAGGATTCAAACTTGCAAGTATCGCCTCAACTTTCCTTTTGTCATGGTCAGTAACCAAGTCGGTCTTACTCACAAGTAAAATATCGGCAAACTCGACTTGATCGACCAGAAGGTCGGCAACGCTACGTTCATCGTCTTCGCCAAGAGACTCGCCAGTTTCATGTAGCTGTTTTGCTTCCTCGTAATCTTTCAAAAAGTTTACCGCATCGACGACCGTAATCATCGTATCTAATTTGGCTACATCAGATAGGGAAACTCCATTTTCATCAGCAAACGTAAAAGTCTCAGCCACCGGCAATGGTTCAGAAATACCGGTGGATTCAATCACTAGATAGTCAAATCGGCCCTCTTTAGCAAGCTGATTCACTTCGATCAATAAATCTTCACGTAAAGTACAGCAAATACAACCGTTACTCATCTCTACTAGTTTTTCCTCGCTACGATTCAAAGACACATCGTTCTGAACAATCGCAGCGTCTATATTGATTTCGCTCATATCATTGACAATAACAGCAACCTTTTTACCATCGCGGTTATTTAAAATATGGCTTAACACTGTAGTTTTACCAGCGCCGAGAAACCCGGACAAAACAGTGACTGGTAATTTTTGGTGTTGAGGTAATGGGTTAATTTCCATGTTAAACCTTTTGCTTGAGTGGGGTTGGTGGAAACGAATACGTTATAATATAACATTTAACGTGTTGTCGTTACATGAGAAAAGCACCAGATCTATATCTGCAGTTTTATCTGCAAAGCTAAAATTAAATGACTGAAAAAAAAAGAAGATCAAAAGGATCATTGCTGTTTAGGACAATTGAAGAAGAGCAAGGAAATTTACCATGGGGTAATGTCCTGGATGCTGGTGCGGGGGTAAACTCGATTGAATGGTTAGCTGGTTTAACAACCGACTCGATCACTGGAGTTACTGGTTCTAAAGTTGAAAAGCGTATTATGCTGAATCAACATCCGGATATTCTCAGAAAGCAGGATACTATTACGGTGGGCAATTGGTCAGACGTCGACTTCATGTCTAATCAACGATTTGATACCGTGATAGCTGATTATCTACTAGGGGCTATCGATGGTTTCGCGCCATTCTTCCAATCATATCTGTTTAAACGTTTGAGACCCTTAACGCTAAAAAGACTGTATATTACTGGATTAGAGCCTTACGTACCGGTATCCAGACCAAAATCTCCAGCAGGACAAATTATATGGGAGATTGGCCGATTAAGGGACGCATGCGTGCTTCTCTCTGGTGCGAACCCGTACAGAGAATACCCAGCTCTATGGGTTTCAGATCAACTACAATCGTCTGGTTTCGAAGTGATCTCGGTAAAGCATTTCAAAACGGGTCTAAAGCGGTTGTTTGTTGATGCGCAGATAAATATCGCGCTGAGTAGCATTCAGAATTTGAAGGATCCAGATCTTGTGAATTTACTCAGCAAAAGAGCTCAAAATTTGAGAAAAAGAGCCTTAGAAATCATTAAAGAAGAGGGAGCATTACGACATTGTCGTAACTATTTGATCAGTGCTGAGACAAGGTAATATCAAATTGTTGTGCTTGCCTCACTTATCAGATCAAGACGGAGGTAAAAAAAGCGAAAGCGAAAGTAGTTGCAAGTGAAACAAAATCAACGAATGAATAGACATCGATATGATAGACTGTCCGCTGACTCTCAGCAAAACCAGAAATCGACGAGAAATCGAAAAGTTGAATACAAGTAGTAGAATAAATAGCCGTATTTTGATCGCTTTAGTAAGCAGCATACTAGCTCTGTTCGTAAGCGGGTGTAGCACTGAGAATAATCAAGGTGAGTCTGAAATTCTTGAGGACAGGGCAACTGTGCTCGAGTACGAGGCTATCGAATGGACAGATCTGATTCCTCTTGATGATCTGAAAGCATTAATGAACCCGCCTGACTATTTGAGCGATATTTTAGACGGGTCAGAGACCGATCAAATCGATAGCATGATGCAAAGTGATTTCGACGAGGCGCCTCAAAGCGACTATGAAAAAGCCTTGGTGTCTACGGCTGTGGTACCAGAGTTTAACGATAGAAACGTTAAACTGCCTGGCTTTATCGTCCCGATCGAATTTAATGACGATCTCATCGTAAGTGAGTTTTTCTTGGTTCCGTATTTTGGAGCTTGTCTACATTCTCCGCCACCGCCACCTAATCAAATCGTTTACGTA
>JAKVBA010000049.1 GCA_022447525.1 Gammaproteobacteria bacterium | reverse complement strand
TAAGTTGATTGTTCTCCCACTCCAGGACTTACACTTTTAACAACAAGGAACGAAATTTACGGACACTTTGTCACGGTAAGCCAACCACCCACTAAGATGGCTCTTTTTTTCAACTCTTGATCGAATTTAACCTTTTGATAGCGCTAAAACGCCCACAATTGATCGAATGCTAAGAAACATCTTCAACGCTTGTCTACCCAACGCTTGTCTACCCTTCGAGAGCTTGAAACGTTGGTCTCAGATCACCGGGGCAATGTTGACCTGCAATATCTTATTCGCGTTAGACTTGTTGTGCCGAGTATTCTTAATAGCGAACTACTTTATCGACTATAGGCGAGCAAAATTCATCCCGGCAGATCGTCCTTTTTTACAGTGAGAATGGCTACAAAAACCACCTGTGCAGATCCAAGTCGAGAAAGAGTATGTTAGCCTTGAACCAACACTGAGATTGAAATCAATAACCATCTTAGTCAGCTCATTATTGCTTAGTTAGACGAAGATGGTTAGTAACGCATTGGGTGTTTACAGATGAACTCCACCGACATTAGACCCTTTATACAAGTAAGCGATCTGAAGATATCAACGGCTTTTTATGAAGCTCTGGGGTTCAGTGGTGAGTACGCTCATAAAGAGTTAGTGTTATTGAGCAATGATCATTGTGCATTCTTTCTTTACAGCCATGATAAACCCTGTACTGAAAGCAACTGTATGTTCCAATTAGTCGTATCTGACATAGAAAAATCGCTCGCAGTAATTGAAAACCTTCACGATTTTAATTTCAAATACGAACCAATTCGACAAGAGCGCTGGGGTAGGGTTATCTATTTATGGGGGCTTGATGGCGAAATGTGGCATATCACCGAGCTTCTTTAGGATATAGAAGCAGCATTTACAACCTTCTTTATGCGCTGAACTTGTATTATTTATTACACTAGTCGGCTTCAGTTTTAATTTCTTGGGCACGACCTTTTTACCAATTTAGCTAATTTAGCCAACCAGCCTAGCGATCAACTGGCGCCACCGATGCTGTCAAATTGAAGTAGCGCAAATAGAATTAGTCTATTGGTTAATCTTGACTACAAACTCGCCAGCGATGCACAACTAGACTTTTATAGCGATCTAGCTTTTCTATTAAGCGAATGATTTTTTGCCGCCACTGCGCTTGCACGCATCATTTAAAAGCTCATAGCACGATAACCAATGGATACAACTAGCTTGGGGGTCGTCGAATTTGCGGTATCGCATGACCAATTTTTTAAAGACCCAGTGACTACCAATTCTTAAAAGCAAGAGGGCTTTCGTCGCTAAGGCTATCAATTCTCATTTCTTATCGCAGCAAGCATCGCAATAATCACCACGGTAACTACTTGGGTTATAGACAAACTTCGAAAAATATTCTTTTTGGCTTATTGAAACATGAGGGTATCAGTAAGCCAAAAAGAATATTAGCCACTTTAGACCATAGCTAAAGAAGAGAGCGCTGATATTATTCGGTACCCAAGGGCTTTATTTGAAGCAAATAAGACACCTTCTTTGTTCATAAACAACGAGCCTTTACGATTGAGCGATAAGGGTGCACCGTAAACGTCACTGACCCACGCATTATGCTGCATAGCTAAGCACGCAGTGGCAGCAAAATCCCAAATACTGCCGCCACCCTCTGCTAGTTTTGGCAATTTTAGATAACATGCGTGCTGATAATTTAGTGTCTGCACCGCGTTCATAACCGCGCCACTACCAAACACAACACACACTTCACCCAAGCCCTCGGCGCTAGCGATACTTTCAAGCTTTTCGATTACCACATCAAAGCTCTTGTGACTTTGGAAGCCCTCGTCACTGAAAAAAGTAAGAGCGTCTGGAGTTAAATCACGCTGACGCCATCTATGCGAGACAACATCGCTGCCTATGAAGCTGCCAAAACCAGCGATCGCATGGTATGTGGCCTTATCAAGCGGATCGTATACCACACCAATTAAAGGGCGACCGGATCGATCAATAAGAGCTATAGATACAGCATAACCGCTACGGTTTTGTGTGTATGCTAGTGTGCCGTCTAGTGGATCAACACACCAAAAGTATGGGGATTCAAACCGTTGCTTGGCTAAAATTGGATACTTAGATATCGACTCTTCACCAATAAAAGCGATGTTCAACTTTGACGATAGACTTTGAAGATAGACGCGAATAATTTGTTCACAACGGATGTCTACCTCAGTAACAATTTGAGAAGCTGCAGAACTACCGGAGTGTTTGTAGACTTGCTGTAACTTTTTTCTGTCAAACGAGTTTATTGATTCACCGGCTTTTTGCGCGGCTGCAATCGCTGACTCGCACAAAATTAGCAACTGTTGGTTTGATAATATGCCAGTCATTTCTTATGGTCTAGCATTCAATAGCGTAACGCGGATAGTCATAGGTTCAGACTCAAATAATCGAGTTATTATTATCTAGGCTTGCTATTACTTGCGCAGTCAAACGTTCACTGTAGCTATTTATTTTCCAATGCCCAGGACTCCATCCTTTGATAAAACGATGAAAATCAGCCCATGCCAGTGGGTACATCGCACGCCACTCTGCTTCTAAGTGGTCGACGTTAACATGTTGCTGCCGAAGAGCAACTTGCTCACATAGCTCAGAGAAATAACTATCCAAGAGCTCAGCCTCCATATGCTCGCATTCATCTTCATAGAGACAACTACCTAGAAAATAAGCTACATCTTTCATACCACATCCTTTGCCGACGTATTGAAAGTCTACAGCCGCCACTTTGGGTGTATTCGTCGACTCAGACCAATCTGCTTTAAAACAAAAGTTGGCTAATTTAGCATCGCCATGCACTAGGGTTTGGAACTCGCATTGTTTGAGCTTTTGGTCTATCAAGGGAGCTGCTTGTCGTAGGATCTCATCATTTAAAGCAGCAAGTTCATCAGGACGAGTATCGAGGTGCCAATAAGTACCGCACTCCCACAAGCCGTGGGTCTCTTTATTTAAGAACGTGGCATGAAAATTAGCCAACCATTTCAAGCAGGAATGGATATCTTGACTTTCAACCTGAGTCTTCCTTTCACTGAAGCCCAGTGCATCAAGATCAGTGAGCACCAAGATAGTTTCATTTGCATTCGACTGGACTGCCAAACAAGATGGTACGATGCAGCTACGATCACAGTTTTGGGCGTAGTGTTGATACCAATGCGCTTCGACCTGATAAGACCGCACTTTTCGCTGATGAGACCAATCCGTGTTCCATCCGCGTGGATGCCTCGTCCGTTCAGGTAGTCTTATGTGCTTTAAGATCACCGATGATGCTGTTTGATTATCGTCGAAAAGCTTGGCCGGATTTTGTACTGTATTTTGGCTATTTAAATGCAGACGCACGATTTGACCATAACCACTCCATAAGGACTGAATTGTGGTTTGAGATAAAATTGATGAGGCACCGGTTACGGACACAATCAGATCAATTAAGGGCTGTTCTATCTCGCGCTGTATTTGCATGTGCTTTTTCTGTATCGGTTTCTATAATAGCTATTGTAAAAACCTCGATTGGGTTTCACTTAATCTCAGTTAGATTCTTGCATAATTTGCAGCGCCCTTATGTCTTGCCAAGAGTCACCTCGCCAATTCATTAGATACCCACAATGCCCTCCCCTGGCAGTGACCGTAACATGCAAATCAGGGTTGTCCGATAGTAATTCAACACCCTCGACTGGAATAATCATGTCGTCTTTGGCGAAGTGCAAATAACAGGGACAAATTGTTTTCGCGAGCTTTTCACCATCGATGGCGTAGGCATCAAAATATGTCGCAACTTGCTGATACTGTGTGTAACGAGGAATAAATGCCTCATTCATTTCATCCAGTGTCTTGTACTTATCCAACTCAGCACAAAATTGATACTCTGGCCAATATTCACACTTCTTGCGCAAAGATCGGCGCCATTTTCTTACAAAGTATTTTCCGTAGAGACGATTCTTCTTAGAATTGAGAACCAGATTGCTCTGCGCTGCGTGCACTACCGGGCAAAACGCGATTACGCGTTCGAGGCTTATCTCTTTATCATGTGCATTGGCCGCAACCCTCAAACTAAAATTACCACCCAAAGAAAACCCCACTAATGTATATCGTCGATAGTTTAAGCGTGACTGCAGATCAACAATGGCGTTCATCACTTCTTCGATTAGCGTGGAGTTGAATACTCCCTTATTTAAATGGTGGGTATCGCCGTGATCACGCAGATTCAATCTGAACGTATCGTAGCCTGCTTTGAGCATGCTTGCGGCCATCGATTTCATGTAAGTCGACTCATGACTTCCTTCCCAACCATGGATCAAAATAACGAGGTGGCTGGTCTGCTGCTCCGTCACCGTATTATGATGTCCAACCAGAGAAATTCCGTCCCCCGCATTTAATATAATTTCAGTCTGGCGAGCTTCAAACTCAGCAAAACGTCTATCGCGGTTTTTTTTACGTGGCCCTTGACTTGATAATACAGTCTGAAAATGGGCATTTCGTAAACCAAATGGAGGCTCGAATGGAATAACGGGTGTTGGATTTTTGGTGGCTAGCGAGTTGGTATTTGACATGAGGTGAATGGAGATAAGCGCAAAATGATCGGTAAAAATATATCAACTGGCATTCTAAAAGCTTGGCGATTGAGAGACAATGTCTGCTGACACAGTCTGAGTTGATTTACATTAAGCGACACCATAGAAAAGAGTGATGATGAAAAGAGCCTGCAAAATTTTAAGTCTAATCGCCCTAGCCGTGCCATTTATTCTAGGCAACCCGATGGTTGTGGCTAAAGAGTATATAGTCGAGGCAATCATCTTCGAGAATGCGCTTGATTCAAACATCACAGAACCACACGCTTATCAAGCCCCCAAAAAACCCAGGACAGGTGCTAAAGCCTGGGTTTTAGAAAAACAACTTTTGTTGGAACAAGCGGACGCACTGGAGGCGTCACCCGATTATGAGTTGAGATATCATTTTGCTTGGGGCCAAGAGTCGCTCCCTTATAGAAATTCAGCAACCTATACTGTGGTTGAAAACGATGCCAGAGGGTATATCAAGGTCTACGCTGACCAGCTTTTGTTTGCCAACATAGACATAGACTACAAAGGCTTTAGACTTTTCGAGAAAAGACGATTAAAACTAAAAGAGAAACACTATTTTGACCACCCAAAGTTCGGAGTTTTGATTCAGGTCAGTCGTTTAGAACCGGTCACCGAGGAGCTACTCCTAGACCAAGATAACCAAGATAACCAAGACGGTCCTTAGGCTTTGAGCTTACGTTATATTCGGCTGCCAACCCGGGTAGCCTGCCGCTATGTGATTGAGAATATTTTCTATTAAGGGGCAACTTTTAAAAACGGTTTGACGATAACGCTGTCGAACACGCCGCCGGTTTTGTAAGGATCTTCTTCGACCCAAGCTTGAGCATCTTCAAGTGACGCAAAATCAATCACCATCAAGCTCCCTGAAAAACCAACGTCCATTGGATCGGATTTATCGTCTCTCGGATGTGGTCCTGCTATTAGCACTCGGCCTTCTTCAATTAACGGATTGAGTCTGGCTAGATGCGCTGGTCTGAGCTCTTTTCGAAGCTCCAAACTGTTTTCAATATCTTGCCCGAAGATTGCAAACCACATGCGATATACCTTATAGCCAATAGCCTAAAAATTGAGTGTTATGTCTATCCAGATGAGTCTAGCGCCAATTAATGAAGCATTCCTTGAATAGATTGGGCTTCTTCTACCCGCTCTATTTGAATATCTCTATAGCGTTCAATACCTGCCTCAACCATAGACTGAGCAATATCAATCTTGTCGCTTGGAAGGAGATCTTGGACCTCGTCTGAAATTCTTATGGTCACCAAGGGATCATCAGGAGAGTCTGCTCGGCGCAAAGCGATGTCTCCATTTTGAAGCTGGACCAATTCTATTCTCGAGTCTGACATGACCTTCTCCGACTTACGCCACACAATCTGGCAAAACAAATATAAGGAATGGTTTATAGTGGCCTTGGACCCAAAACACAAGCAATGAGCGCAATAAACTCAAAAATAATACGAGTTTTTAAAAACTGTAAAACAAACTGGTTTGGCAACCCCACTTAATGAGGTTAATATAATTTTTTAGCTCAGGGGCTGAGCCGTTCCGTTTGTTCTGATAGCCTCTGTACAGTTTATTGCGACCAGGGAAAAACACGGTGCCAAAATTAAAAGCGATATTTTTCGACTTAGACGAAACCCTCATTGAAAATCGACTTTCAGTCACAGAAGTGTTCGGTCGGATGTACACCGATTTTGAGAACGAACTCGGCCCCAACAATCAGAAACCATTTTTTGGTACCTTGCGCGAATGTGCTAAAACCGTTTGGTCACAAATGTTCGAGGTAGATTTGACGCCAGAGCAGCAGCTAATTCAGTGCTTTGAGCAAAGTATCAATGCAACCGGCACAGTTTCCAAGGCGCGTCAATTTAGTCTGGCCCAAGACATGTTTGATCAATTTTTGAGCTTGAGTTCAAACAACGTTCGGTTTCAAGATCAAGCTGAGCATGTGCTCGACGACCTTAGAGCTATTGGTTATAAAACCGGAATTATCACTAATGGTATAGAAAAAATTCAGTTGGGAAAGATCGCAAAATTAAGCTTAGCAGATAAAGTCGACACCGTTACGGTCAGTGCGCAAGCAAGGGCTCACAAGCCGCTTTCACCAGTTTTTGAGTTAGCACTCTCAAGAACCGGCAGCATAGCAGCAGAATCAATGATGATCGGCGATCATCCTACCAACGACGTCGCAGGCTCAATTCGAATTGGCATGAAAGGGGTTTACTACAACCCCAAGCAACACGATGTTGAACATGCCTTTTCTGAACTCTCGGAGCGGCCCAGTCATGTAATCGAAGAAATGCCTAAATTACTATCGCTATTGTGGTAGCTTCTTAAATTTGGGCAACTGATCGCTGCATCACGTGACTGTATGATTTTCAATGAGCAAATATCCACTGGATTTTTGATCCATGACGTAGCCAGATTGCGTAGAAATATTGTCAATAATGCGCTCGCGCATATTGGACTGACCCGAACACAAAGATGGGCCTTGGCCTACATCGTAAGAGCAGGATCTAAGGGTATGATCCAGTCTGACCTAGCACGCGCCATGAATGTTGGTAAAGTCAGCCTCGGTGCGACTATTAAGCACTTAGAACAAGCCGGCTTAATCAGCAGAGACACCGACCCCGATGACCTCCGAGTAAAACGTGTCATCGTCACAGACAAAGGCTTGGATGCAACTATACGAATGACCGTTATCGTGGAAAAACTGAATCAAGATTTCTGGAAGGGAATCGATGAAGCAAAACTTAAGGAGTTTGCCGAAATATTAGAAGTGATGATGGGAAATATGGTGGAGATGGATGGAGCCTAACAAAACCCAAATAGCACTGGGCACTACTCTCGCACCCAGTTGTTACACCCAGTCGTTACAAATGGCGAATTAAGTAATGATCTAACGCTTTGCAGTGTTAAGGACCAATCGAGACAGTAACCCTCATGTTTGGCTTTGAAGGACTAAACCTCACGGACCTTTTATCGATAGCATTGGTGTAGGTCACAGGTATCTAAGTTATATAAAAACAGCCGCATGCAGGCATCACCCCTTGGTTTGACGATGGGCAAGATACCCAAGTATTAGAGGCAATATTAGGGGTGGCTGATAATCGTGATAGGAGAAACACATCATTTATCACTCAGTTTCCTTGGTTCTCTGTCTTGCTCTAGCTCCCACGCGAGAAATCTCTCAACTTCTGTTTTTACTCGCCCCCATGTCCAAGTTAGCAAGGCCAGATCATCACTTAGTCCAAGTACAGCAATAAAATCTGGCAGCGCGTCCAATGGCATAACAAAGTAAACCACAACCGCTATAATCAGCACTAGGTTGTCTGCGCCGACAGCATCATAATCACCCTTTGCATAGGCCGCGATCATACGGATCAAAACTTTAAGACTTTCCAGCGACTGACCAACCAGACCAAACTTGCCTTGGTTCTTCTCACTTTTTTGGGCTGCCCGTTCGACTAAAGCCAAGAGCTTTTTTGGACTTGACAGTAGTGTCTTAACCGCGGCATTCGCCCGCTGATAAGCCCAACTATTAGTCCATTTAGTCATTCGCTTACAGTCCTAATAAAAGTAAGGTTTTATAAAAAAAGAAGCTCATAGGTTGTTAGCGCCCTCTAAAATGGCGCTCGGGTTGTAACCGCGAATTACTTCTCCATCAATGACCATCAATGGTACGCCTCTACCACCCAACTCTTTAAACTCAGCATACCCTTCAGGTGATTTTTCAATATCGTACTCAGTGAAAGGAATGCGGTTTTTTTTCATCAGTTGTCTGACTTTTTTACAATATCCGCACCACGTAGTGGCATACAAAATCACCTGCCCTTCGTACTTTTCTACATAGTCTTGATTACTAGCAAACGGGTTAGACAACACTCCCGATTTAACTAAAATTACGAGGACAATTGCGGTATATAAAAGGCTTTTAAATGACATGAAAAGTTGATTTTTAAGAGCTTATTTTACTAGAGTTCCGACACCCTTGTCGGTCAACACCTCAAGCAGCAACGCATGATTTACCCGACCATCAATAATATGTGATGTTTTAACCCCAGCAAGCACTGCATCCAAGGCACAGTCTACTTTGGGCATCATGCCGCCGCTGATGGTTTTGTCTGCCTTTAAGGCTTCTATTTGTTCTTGGTCAAGACCAGTGAGCAAGTTCCCTTGTTTATCCAAAACACCTGGGGTGTTGGTCATCAATACTAATTTTTCGGCCTTGAGTTTAGCCGCCAAAGCACCCGCAACAGAATCGGCATTTATATTATAGGTACGCCCATCAGAGCCGGCTCCAATGGGTGCTATCACCGGGATAAAATTCTTCTGCTCTAAGGTGCTCACCAGACTTGGGTCAATGCTTTGTACTTCACCCACATGTCCGTAATCGACATCAGGTTTACCTGAACTGATTTTTCGCGCACGAATCATGTCTCCGTCTTTGCCAGAGAGCCCCACCGCATTACCTTGATGAGAATTGATCAGTTTTACAATCTCTTTATTTACCAAACCGCCCAGCACCATTTCAACGACATCCATGGTCTCAGAATCGGTTACTCGCAAGCCATCAACAAATTCGGTTTGCTTCCCAACTCGCTCAAGGGTGCCGGATATTTGAGGGCCGCCACCGTGTACAACCACTGGATTCATACCTACAACCTTGAGAAGGACCACGTCGCGCGCAAAACTCTCTTTGAGAGAATCGTCTATCATTGCATTACCACCGTATTTGATAACAATGGTTTTGCCATGGAAACGCTGGATATAAGGCAATGCTTCTATCAGAATTTTAGCGACTTGTTGAGTGTGTTCCTGTACGGTTTCCACTTTTATAGAGCTCATTGGTAACTTAGATCTATTTGAATAACTTTAGTTAAAGTTATTATATCATCGGCGAACGACCCAATATCCATTAAGTTGAATGCACAACAAGGTAAATAGCTGGTTTTGAGTTTTCGAATTTCCTAAAAAGCAACTTGATTATTTGAATTTAAAGACAATATGAAAATAAATACACATTACTGACAACTTACTCTTCTATAATCCCGAACTTATAACAATAGTATGAATGCTGGCCTTGATAAAAAATTGCAGATGCCGGCCCATGAATTAAAGAACTTATAAAATGAATGCCTTTAGTTGAATCCATTTGGTAACCGATTGCATCTAAGTGATGAAACGCCAATAATTTAGATTCCAAGGACATTAATCATCATGATTATAAAAAACCACAACACTGTATTGCCGCATTTAATATCCAAGAAAAACAAAGCAAGGTTGAGTGTAATTGCCATTGCGACTGTTTTGACGGGCTGCGCCTCTAAAATACAAGAGTTGCCGGACTCGCCGCAAATTGCATTACCTCAGGCTTTTGAGGTGATTACCGCTGAGCCTAGTCAGAATTTTACTAAAGAACAGGAAGAGCCTGCTAATCCAGTCATAGATGGCTGGGTTGCGGAGTTTGGAGATGCTGAATTGACCTCACACGTTCAAACTGCTCTGTTGAACAATCCTGATTTATGGGCCTCTGCATCACAGTTAAAAAATGCGATTGAGCAAGTAACTGTAACTGGTTCGTCGTTGTGGCCGAGTTTGAGGCTAGATGGAACCGCCAGCAACTCAGAGTCAAGCGCGGCGGCAGCTTCCGGTGGTGCTGTTCAAGGTGACGGCGGAACAGAGACCCAAGAGATACGAAGTATCGGTGGCACCCTAAATGTAAGTTGGGAATTAGACGTATGGCGCAAACTCAGCGATCGTAAAAAAGCCTCTGCGTTAAGCGCACAAGCACAAGCTGAGCTATTTAAAGCCGCTGAGTTGAGTCTGGCGGCGAATGTGAGTCGTGCGTGGTTCAATCTGATAGCAAACAAACTTCAATTAGATCTCGCTCAACGCCGTTTGGATAGCTTCGAGCGAACAGCGAAGCTGATTGAAGAAAATTACGAGCGAGGGCTACGCTCAGCGTTAGATGTTTACTTGAGTCGTACCGATGTGCAAGTACAACAGTCCGCCTTAGCCGATTCGAAGTTCAATTATCTTCGATCATTAAGAGCTTTCAAAACATTACTTGGTAAATACCCGAGTACATCTTTGGCGTTTAATGCCAAGCTACCTGAGCTGGAGAACGCGGTTGGAACGGGTTTGCCCGCAGAACTTCTAACCAGACGTCCAGATGTAAAAGCGAGTCAGTTACGCTATGAGGCAAGTATTGCCAATGCGAAAGCGGCCAGAAAAGATAGATACCCATCATTAACCTTCACTGGATCGATAGGTGAGAGCAGAGATACTTTTAATAGTATTTTTGACAGTGACAATATGATCGAACGAGCTCTTTTGAGTTTAACCACACCTATCTTTGCCGCTGGCGCGTTAAAATCACGAGAGCAACAAGCCTTCAACGACGCCGAAGCTGCATACGCAAGCCTAGTTAAGACGTCACTTACCGCTTTTGAAGAAGTTGAAAATACTCTGAGTCGTGAAACTTTGCTTAAAGATCAATACAAAGCGACACAAGAAGCCGTGAGGCTGGCTGAAGGCGGTCTAAATCTGGCGCTTGATCGATATCAATCGGGTATTGAAAATTACAACACTGTGCTGCAATCGCAGCGAAGTTTATTTAATTCTATGAGTAACGAAATCAATATTAAAAATGCTTTGTTACAAAATCGAATTGGGCTCCATCTTGCTTTGGGCGGTAATTTTAGTGCCATTACTGAACAAAGCACCACTAACAATTTGCCGAGCCCGACCTATAACACCACGCTAACAGACTTACCAGACGAAAAACCATGATGCCTACGGGCATCGAAGGACACTGACTAGATTCCAATGAGTGATAACTTCGATTCAAACACATACCAAGAAGACAACGAAAAAGGCTTTTTCGCCAAGATAATCGGGCTGATTGGGCTTATTTTTGCGCCCATCAACCTCGTTCTTAGTTTTATGCCTAGAAAGGTCAGAATCGTTACGATTCTACTGGCCACCACGTTTTTGCTGGTATCATTTTTTGTTGCCACCAGACCGCAAGCACAAAAACGGCCTACCCCTGAAACTGTGGTAACGGTTGAGGTTATTGAAGCAACAAGAAGCGACTACCCAATTGTTGTTGACACCAATGGTACTATTCAAGCCAATACACGGGGAAATTTAGTCTCTCAGATCAGGGGCGAGATAGTGTCGGTCTCTGAAAGCTTCAAAAATGGTGGGGCCTTCAGCAAGGGCGACATTCTGATCGAAGTTGATCAAAGAGATTATCGTGCAGAAGTAAGTCAAGCTCTCTCAGCAGTTTCGCAAGCCAAAGCAAGTCTGAAACAAGAGCAAGCACTCGCCAAACAAGCAAAGACAGACTGGGAAAGACTTGGTAATGCTGGATCGCCACCATCTCTGGTAGCTCGCGAACCTCAGCTCGCCGCTGCGAAAGCACAACTAGAATCGGCCGAGGCGAGATATCAAACTGCAAAGCTTAATCTTGAGCGCACAAACATTCGCGCGCCCTACTCGGGGCGCGTAATACGCCGTAATGCGGTGTTAGGTCAATATGTTGGCGTAGGCACAAACCTAGCTGAAATATTCGCCACCGACGGCGTAGAGGTAAGGCTACCCCTGAGCCAGGAAGAGTACTCTCAGCTCGGGCTTGATCAGCTGTCAGGCGAGTCTGAACGTCAATTTAAAGTCGAGTTAAGCAGTAAATTGGGTCCCAATACTTACACATGGGATGCCTTTGTCACAAGAAGCGATAGTACCTTTGATTTAAACACCAGGCAGATCGATATCATTGCAGAGGTGGTTGATCCATTCAGCAAAGATGGTACCAAACCACCATTGAAAATCGGGCAGTTTGTCAACGCCAGCGTGCAAGGCCGAAGCTTAGACCAGGTCATCACGGTCCCGAATAAATCCTTACGAGAAGGCAGTTATGTGTTTACCTCGCAAGATAAAAAGTTAGTGCGGACCCCAATTACTTTATCTTGGCAGGATGACCAAAACGCAGTGATTGAGTCTGGGCTGACGGAAGGCGATATTGTCGTTACAACGTCACTAAACAGCACACTCGCTGGTGCTAGTGTCAAATTTCAAAACCGATTGCAAACGGAGAGCCAAGCAGCTTCCGAGGCCGCCAGTGCCGAGATAATTGAGAAGCCTGCAGACGAAACGCCTGCGCCTTCAACAGCAGAACTTGAAAGCGCAGCAGCGGATAGCCAACCAGCCACCGAGTCAGCACCAACAAACCCCGCTGCCAATTAAAGGTGAAAGAACTAGCGAGATAGCACGATGATCGAATGGTTTGCCAGAAACCCAGTTGCCGCCAATATCTTAATGGTGGCGATCATCATTGCTGGTGTTGTTTCGGCATCAAACTATATTCCTTTAGAGACATTCCCGTCTTTTGAACCCGATAGGGTAACTGTTAGAACGCAATTTCGCGGGGCCACACCGCGCTCGGTTGAAGACGGAATTACCAATCGCATAGAAGAGGCAATTTACGACCTTGATGGCATCGATAAGCTCGAATCGAGAAGCGCTGAGGGGTCATCTGTGGTGATTGCGGATATTGAGTCAGGCTATGACAAAAGAGAGCTACTGAATGACATCAAGTTACGAGTAGACTCTTTGAGCACCCTACCACAAGCGGCTGAGAAGCCCGTCGTCTCCTTGAGCCAACTAAATTTTGGAGTGATTTTTCTGGCGATAATGGGCGATGAGGAATCAAATATCAGCCCACTATCATTGCGTGCCGCAGCCGATAAAGTAAGAACCGATCTGTTACTTTCGCCAGAAATCACTCTTGTTGAGTTCGACAGTGTGGCGAATTATGAGATCAGTATTGAAGTTGATCAAAAAACTCTGAATGCTTATAACCTGAGCCTAGAACAAATTGGCCAGAAGATCAGAGAAAGCTCAGTTGATGTATCGGCCGGAAACATTCAATCAATAGCTGGTGATATCTTGGTGCGATCAGACGGTCAGGCGTTTACCGAGGCAGATTTCGCTAATATTCCAATCTTAGCCGATGGTCTTGGTCAGCCAGTTCGCCTTGGACAAATCGCCAAGATCAAAGATGGCTTTGAAGAACAACCACTCATCACTAAATTCAACGGCAAGCCTGCGGTAATGCTTGAAGTATTGCGTGTTGGTGATCAAAGCGCGATAAAAGTGGCTGATGCGGTTCATGACTACATTGCTCGGAGTAAAGACACGCTCCCCGCTGGTGTCAGTCTTGAGTTCTGGGATGACGATTCACTGGTAGTAAAAGCACGGATTTCCACGCTTATCAGTAGCGGCATACAAGGCGGCATTTTGGTTTTATTGTTGCTCTCCTTATTTCTGCGCCCGGCTGTAGCATTCTGGGTGTTTTTAGGCGTACCGGTCAGCTTCATGGGGGCTTTTATATTCATGCCATTCGTAAATGGTACGTTTAATGTGATCAGCCTTTTTGCGTTTATCACCGTATTAGGGATTGTGGTGGATGATGCAATCGTGACCGGAGAAAATATATATCGACGCATGCGCGAGGGGGAGGATCCGTTAACCGCCTCAATTCTGGGTACCAAACAAATAGCGCTGCCGGTCACGTTCGGCATATTAACTACCGTGGTAGCGTTTTCACCACTAGGAGATATGGGTAGCACGCGACAAGCATTTTTGTCTTCGCAAATCCCAATGGTCGTGATTCCTGTACTTTTGATGTCATTAGTTGAGTCAAAACTCGTATTACCCGCTCACCTTAGCCACATCAAGCCTAGGGATGATGCACAAAAAGAATCGAGGCTGGCACAGATTCAAATGGGCATCTCTCGAGGCTTTGAAGGTGCTGTCGTTCGCTATTATCAACCATTTTTATCTCGCTGCTTGAACAATAAGGTGGTCACACTTACTGCTCTTGCATGCGTTTCAGTGCTGGTCATCTCTTACGCTCAGCTAGGGCATATTAAATTTACCTTTTTCCCAAGAGTGCAGTCAGAGGAAATACGATTTTCGCTGACCATGCCGGATACCACAGGTTTCGCCACCACGCACAGGCACATCGAAACCATATCTAATGAGGTAAAGCGTTTACAAGAAAAGTACCGTGATCCAGAGACAGGAGTCTCTGTTATTCGACATATTTATTCCACCTCTGGTAGCAGCGGGCGCAGCAATAAAGCTTCTGTTGGTAGAGTCAATGTGGAAATCATTCCACCACCAGAACGACATATTGAGATCACAGCCACGCAATTGGCAAGAGAGGTAAGAACCGCTGTTACGCCTAAAATACCGGGTTTCGAAAAACTCAGTGTAAGAGCTGAAACAGGTGGAGGACGTAGCCCGATCAATATCGAGTTATCAGGTAGCAATTACGAGAGAATGGGGGAAATCGTAGATCTTGTTCGAGAGCGACTAAATACTTACCCATTTGTCTACGATATTCAGGACAACTACACAGGTGGCAAAGAAGAACTTAACATTGAATTGACGCCAACCGCGCATGCACTCGGACTTGATCGTGCCGATGTTGCGGCCCAAGTACGAAATGCTATTTTCGGCTATCAAGCACAACGGATTCAGCGTGGAAGGGACGAATTACGAGTCATGGTACGTTACCCTTTAAGCGAGCGCTCAGCGGTTGAGGATTTGACTCAAATGCCAATTAAAGTAAAAGGTAGCTCCAAGGAACTGCCTTTATCGGATATCGCGATTCTAAAGGCAAGCACAAGTCCTACAACCCTTTACCGACTCGATCGACAAGGAATCTTAAATGTGACCGCCGATTTAAATAAAGAGCTCGGTGATATGTCCTCGATCATGCGTGATTTGAGAGCATATATGACCGAAGTCATGTCGATGTACCCTGACATTAAGGTCACTTATCGAGGCGAAGCTGAGGAACAAGAGCGATCCAACGAAAGCCTTTTAAGCGGTTTATTTCTCGTGCTTATACTGATCTATGCACTACTAGCGACGCCATTTAAATCATACGGACAACCTTTCATTGTCATGTCAGTTATCCCTTTTGGTGTTGTTGGTGCGATTTTAGGGCACATCATCGTGGTCCGGGATCTTTCATTTCTTAGCATAGTTGGGATGCTGGCTTTAACCGGGGTAGTCGTCAATGACAGTTTGGTTCTGGTAGATACGATCAATCAAAAGAGAAAACAAGGCTTAACTGTGCTGGAAGCGATTAATCAAGCCGGAGCCACACGTTTTAGGCCGGTTTTGCTTACATCGTTGACAACTTTCGCTGGCTTGACCCCATTGTTGCTAGATTTCAGCACACAGGCCGAATTCCTGAAGCAAATGGCTATTTCACTTGGCTTTGGTATTCTTTTCGCCACAGTGATAACACTAGTGATAGTGCCAATTAACTACCTGATCGCTTATCAAGCAAAGCATGCGATACTGGATTTTTGGAATAAAGAGGACGAGCCAAGCTCATCAAAATCGCCTTTTTCCTGGAGTAAATAATGATTGAATGGTTTGCAAAAAACCACGTAGCAGCCAACCTGCTAATGTTTGGAATAATCATCACCGGAGTGCTCGCTATAAAACGAGATATCCCTCTGGAACTGCTACCCGATCTTGATTTAGATACGATAACGATTACGACTGTGTTACCCGGTGGTAACCCCTCGTCAATCGAGCAAACCGTTACGTCAAGGATTGAAGAAGCCATAGCTGATATCGAAGGCATCGACGAATTAAGTTCACGCAGCGCTGAGAATGCGTCAACCGTGTTCGCACAAGTTGACCCTGATTACGATAAGCAAGACGTGTTGAGTGATGTCAAGGTGAGAGTTGATGCGCTTACAACGCTGCCGCTGGATGCCGAACGCCCTATCATACAAATTGCCGAGGTTCCGATTCAGGTAATCGGTGTTGCTATGTACGGTGAGTCGATGAATTACGATCAATTATTCGACTCAATTTCACAGATGCGTGAAGACTTACAACAAGTCAACGGGATAACCCGGGTAGGTCCTATTCAGGCACCACCGCGCGAACTTCACATCGAAGTCGCTCCCAGCACATTAGAGCAATACAATCTGACTTTGGCGGATATCGGGCGAGCAATTCAGCGTAACTCGGTGGATATATCAGCTGGAAATCTAAAGACGCGAGACGGAGACATTCTGGTTCGTACCAATGGTCAAGCATATTTTGCCAATGACTTTCGTAAGATACCTGTCACCAACTCTGGCGATCGGGTTGTCTATCTTGGGGACATTGCTAACGTCGTTGACGGCTATCAATTAGTGCAGGTCGAAACTGAGTACAACGCCGAGTCTGCTCTGACATTCGAGGCGTATCGCGTTGGCAAGCAGAGCACCATTGACATTGCCGACCTGGTCAAAGATTTTTTAAAGAACTACCAAGACAAACTCCCACCTGGAGCCAAAATTGGTACTTATGGTGACACCTCAGAGGTGGTTCAGAGCAGGCTGTCGACTTTAATAACGAGCGCTTGGCAAGGCGGGCTGTTGGTCATGATACTACTCGCCTTATTCTTGCGTCCAGCCGTTGCATTTTGGGTTGGCATCGGTATCCCGATATGCTTTTTGGGTGCCTTTGCTGTCATGCCTCAATTTGATACCAGTCTGAACATGCTCACTATGTTCGCGTTCCTCATTGTTCTCGGAATAGTGGTGGACGATGCGATTGTCACCGGGGAAAACATTTATCGGCACATACGCAATGGCATGCCCCCACCCGAGGCAGCTATTTACGGTACGCAAGAGGTTGCTACTCCCGTTACCTTTGGGGTTGTTACTACCATGGTCGCGTTTGCTCCTTTGCTAGCTATTGACGGAGTACTTGGAAGCTTTGCCAAACAAATACCGCTGATTGTTATACCGGTTCTGGCCTTTTCATTGGTTGAATCCAAGCTAATCTTACCCGCTCACATGAGCACAATTAAAGTGAGAGAGGAAGACCAAATTAATGCTCTAGGTCGGGCTCAGCAAAAGTTTTCGCGCGGCTTTGAATCAGCCATCATAAAGTTGTACCGACCGTTTCTTGATAGCTGCATAAATAACAAGACAATCACGGCCGTTTCTGCAATTTGTGTTTTTGTAGTAGTTATGACGGTTGCCAGCACAGGGTGGTTAAGGTCATCTTTTGCGCCTGAGTTCGAGGACAATGCGGTATTTATTCGCCTCTCAATGCCCTCAACAACAGGGTATGCCACGACTAAGAAATATATTCAAAAGATTGTTAAGGCAGCAGAAGAAATCGAGGATGAATTTGTCAGCCCTGTCACCGGGAAAACGATTTTTCGCTATAACGTCTCAGTAGCTGGCTTAACGTTTGATGGCGCTGGACCGCCTTCGTTTGGCACCAACCGTGGAATAGTAATAATCGAACTGGAATCAGATAAAGATATCACCGGCGATATTTCCATAAAAGATGTACAACAAAGACTAAGAGAGGAGATAGGAGAAATACCAGGTGCTCAAAAACTGAGCCTGTCTTCAAACTTCAACGACGCTGGTCGACCGATTGAAGTTGCCATATACGGCAATGATAGTGATCGTCTTAGCGCCGCTGTGGAGGATATTAGAGCTTACTTATCAACTTACCCAGGTGTGTTCGATGTACAAAATAATCTAACATCTGGGAAGGAAGAAATCAGGCTTGAAATTCTTCCGCTGGCTGATTCTTTGGGCCTCTCTTTGGGCAATATATCCAACCAAGTACGTCAAGCGTTGTTTGGCTTTGAGGCACAACGAATTCAGCGTGGGCATGACGAAATCAAAGTAATGGTTCGTTACCCGTTGCAGGATAGATCGTCAATCAATGATATAGAAAATCTACCAATCAGCGTAGCAAACAGTGTTAATACTATTCCACTATCACAACTAGCTAAGTTTGAGGCAGCCACTGCGCCCTCGGCCATTTATCGCAAAGACCAGCGCCGCAATGTTTCAGTCAGCGCCGATTTAGATCGAAATCAACTTGATCAAGGCGTCCTGAATAGAGATTTGACCAAATTTTTAGACAACTACTTCGCTGGTCAGCCAGGATTAGACTATAGCCTAGAGGGTCAAGCCGAGAGCGAACGCGATGCCAACGCCAGTTTTGCTCTCGGGTTTGTGTTGGTCATCTTAGCGATTTACGCTTTGTTAGCGATTCCTTTCAAATCTTTCTCACAGCCATTTATAGTGATGTCTATTATTCCTCTCGCCGTAGTAGGCGCGATAATAGGCCATCTCATCTTGGATCTTTCTTTCTCGATGCTCAGTGTCATGGGAATACTAGCTTTGACTGGTATCGTGGTAAACGACAGTTTGGTGTTGGTCGATTACATAAATAAACAACGTGCGCGTGGCGAAGAAATTTTATCTGCGGTACTAACGGCCGGTGAGGTTCGTTTCCGGCCGGTAATGCTTACCTCTTTAACTACTTTTGTCGGCCTATTGCCGCTAATGGCTACGACAGACACGCAGTCCCAAGCCTTGGTTCCGATGGCGGTTTCACTCGGGTTCGGTATTATTTTTGCAACATTGATTACTTTGGTGATTATTCCAGTGAATTACCTGATCTTTCATCAGATTGGCTTATGGTGGAACAAAGAAGAAACCGCCCGCGATTTACCACTTCAGACAATAGACACAATTCAAGGTAGCTCTTCTTAATCTTGGTTAAAATTGACAAGCTTAAATAATAAATAGGTTTACGGTTCACAAAAAAGGGGCCCTACAATTTGTAGGGCCCCTTTTGTTTTGCAACTAAAAACTAATTTAAATCTAAGGTCATCACTTTATTCCAAGTCGTAGCAAAGTCTCTTACAAAGCGTTCATTTGAACCATCATAGGCGTAGGCCTCAGCCACCGCCCGTAGTTCTGAGTTCGATCCAAAGATCAAATCTACCGAACTCGCTGAATATTTGCGTTCACCACTTACCCGGTCGTAACCATCGTAGAGTCCTTGTTGTTGAGACTTTTTCCAAACCGTCGACATATCCAACAGGTTTACAAAGAAATCATTCGTCAACACGCCTTTTCTATCGGTTAACACGCCGACATCACTGTCATCAGCATTGGCTCCTATCGCCCTCATGCCGCCGATTAAAGCCGTGAGCTCGGGGACCGTGAGATTGAGCTGGTCGGCTTTGTCAATCATCATTTCAGTAGGTGACTTATAAGCCTCGTTATCAGCAAAATAATTACGAAACGCATCAGCACTGGGGTTCAAAAAGTTAAAAGACGCCACATCAGTTTGATCCTGTGTCGCATCTCCTCGACCAAGTGTCGTGGGCACTTCGACGTCGACGCCACCTTGCTTAGCAGCCTGCTCTACACCTGTGTTTCCGGCCAGAACAATCAGATCAGCGAGTGAGATGGATTTACCTTTCATGCCTTTCTTTATCTTATGAAGTGCTGAGACTACTTGGTTGACTTCTTTGGGATTATTAATTGCCCATTCTCTCTGCGGACTAAGCGCTAGTCTCGCCCCATTTGCACCGCCCCGTTTGTCGCTCGCTCTGTAAGTCGAAGCAGAAGCCCATGCCACTCTCACCAAAGATTGAGTACTGAGACCACTATCAATAATCTTCTTTTTTAGTGTCGAAATATCTTTCTCAGTTAATTTTGAAGTTGTCGAAGCAGGAATCGGATCTTGCCAAACCAACACTTCGTCGGGCACCTCATTGCCTAGATAATGACTCCTGGGCCCCATATCACGATGTGTAAGCTTGAACCAAGCTTTAGCGAAAGCTAGACGGTACTCATCGGGATTGGCTAGGAATCGCTCTGATATCTTCTTGTACTGAGGATCAAACTTTAGAGCCAAATCCGCAGTAGTCATCACTGGAGGATTTTTCTTGCCTTCCACGTGTGCATCCGGCACCGACTCATGCAAAGCTTCATTTTTTGGTATCCATTGGATCGCACCAGCGGCGCTTCTGACCTGAACCCAATCATTATTCAATAGATTTGATAGATACAGAGTCGTCCACCGAGTGGGCGCTTGCGTCCAAGCACCTTCAAGACCGCTAGTCACAGTGTCTTCGGAGTGACCCTTGCCACATTTATTTGTCCAACCTAATCCTTGCTCTTCAATTGCCGCCGCACCGGGTTCTGCACCCACACATTTAGACGCCGAGTGTGCACCATGCATTTTGCCAAAGGTGTGTCCTCCGGCGATCAACGCGACCGTTTCCTCGTCGTTCATTGCCATTCGACCAAATGATTCTCGAATACTCCGAGCAGAACCCACTGGATCTGGCTTACCAAGTGGTCCTTCAGGGTTTACATAGATCAAGCCCATGTGCGCAGCCCCCAACGGTCTCTTTAGCTTGCCATCTTCGTCTCTGCGATCACTAGCCAACATTTCAACTTCTGGCCCCCAATAAACCAGATCGGGCTCCCAATCATCCGCTCGACCACCAGCAAAACCAAAGGTTTCAAAACCCATATTTTCGAGCGCAACATTACCCGCTAAGATCATTAAATCACCCCATGATAAAGCAGCCCCGTATTTTTTCTTTACTGGCCAGAGAAGCCTTTTCGCCTTATCAAGATTACCGTTATCCGGCCAACTATTGAGCGGATTAAATCGCATTTGACCGCCGTCGCCGCCACCGCGGCCATCCAGCGTACGATAAGTCCCAGCGCTATGCCAACTCATACGAATAAAAAACGGGCCGTAATTACCAAAGTCGGCCGGCCACCAGTCTTGTGACTCGGTCAGTACTTTGTCGATGTCCGCCTTTGCTTGATCTAAATCTAAGGTCGCAAAGGCATCCGCGTAATTAAAGTCAGCTCCGAGTGGATTAGATCTGCTGTCATGATCTCGAAGTGATGATAGATTTAACTGGTCTGGCCACCAAAATTGGTTGGTCTTCGCGGTACCAGTGTTAGCGACACCCTGCGCTTTGGTTCCCACTGGTTTGCTGATAGTCGACTCGTCACTCCAGACGGCACTAGAACCGACGATCATCGCTACAGCTAGTGCCGTCGCGGTTTTGTAAAATGGTCGTCGGGTTTTTCTTGATTCAACTCGATTAGTTTTCATGCGCTCCTCAAATGTGGTTGATTAGTTTTTGATTACGTACGATCTTGATATCGCTTTATAATCACTGCTAGCGAGCATCGAATTTCTATTTAAAACTCGCAATGCTTATGCTACCCAACCACTATACGAATGAGTCCTTTAGAGTTTAAATCGTTTGTTTCTATCCGATTTATAGATTTTCCCTATATATTATTATAATTCTCTAATTTCAAGGACAAGCTATTAATTTTCTGAGCCTACCTCTCTGGCTAACAAGCCTCTAAACGCCTCCTCAGGCGTCATTCTGCCTTCAATGACCTCAAATACATCAGTGGCGATTGGCATCTCAACGCCAAACCTCTGCGCCAGTCGCATGACCGTCGGTGCACTTTTAACTCCCTCGGCAACCATGACCATATCAGCGATAATCTGATCAATTTTACGTCCCTTACCAAGCTGTACTCCAACTTGATGATTCCTACTTTGAGGGCTAATGCACGTCGCAAGTAAATCTCCCATACCCGCCAAACCGGCAAATGTCTCGGCCTTGCCACCCAATGCAACGCCCAATCTGGTGATTTCAGCCAGGCCTCTTGTTATCAAAGCGGATCGAGTATTGTCTCCAGCGCCAAGACCAATGCCCATGCCCACGGCTATGGCGATGATGTTCTTGAGTACTCCTCCCAACTCACAACCAACAACGTCATCGTTTGTATACACTCTAAACAAACCACAATTAAACAGTCTTTGTAGCTCGGCGGCGATATTATCGTCATCAGTAGCGAGCACACTTGCGGCCGCCTGACCAGCCATAATCTCTCTCGCCAAATTTGGCCCAGTAAGTACACCGACAGGATGCCTTGGTAGTTCCTGTTCAATAATCTCTGTCATACGCAAATCGGTTCCGCGTTCCAGACCTTTGGTTAAACTAATAACTGGTACCCAAGCACGCAGGTGAGGACGCACTTCACTAAGAACATCACGAAAAGAGTTTGATGGAACACCCATCACTAAGACATCAGCCGATTTTACTGCGTCTCCAATGGCAGCATATGCCTTCACATTACTGGGCAGTTTGGCTCCTGGCAGATACTTCTCGTTTGTATGATTAGTATTTATCTCTGTTACGGTAGCGCCCGATCTTGCCCAAATTGAGACATCGGTATTTTCTGCCATCAATGAGGCGACCGTGGTTCCCCAAGAGCCTCCACCAATAACACTAACTTGCAATTTATTCATATATCTTTAAAGGTCTAGATCGATTGGCATTGCCAAGGTTCTGATCCGTTCTATCCTGTGGGATAAATTTCGGAACCGTTGACTCTCAGTTTTTCTGCGTCTTACCAGTTCTGCACCACCAGCCTCAACGACTTTTAGTCCAGTCATGACTTTGAAGGCGTTTTTGAATAGAATCTGCCCAATTGACGCCTTACTCGAGATTCGACGTTGTAGATAAGCTTGTCGTCCATACTTAAAGGCTGCTGACACCGCCGCCTTTTCGTCCAACGTTTCGGTATTTGACAAGCGCGCAAAAACATCAGCCATGATGCGGTACGCCTCAACATAGGGTTTGATTGTGGCGTGAGCAATTAATGGCTTCATGCTTCGCAACAAAGCTAGCGCTTGACCATGCTCCTCGATCGTCTTCTCCCAATCCTGATCAAAAAAAGATAACTCCTGACGTATTTCGCGGTGAAACTCGTCAGTAGGTGCATAGAAAAATTCAAACTTAAATAGATCTCTTAAACGGTCTGCCTCATTCCAAAAAGCGGTCAAAGGGTCTGCTGCTGTGTGCGCCGCCTCGAGCAGCGCTAACTCGGCGATGGCTTTCGGAACAAAGTGGTGAACAATCGAGTTGCGATAATAACTTGCCATAACCTGTTGATCAGCAGCTACAGCATAAACCGTTTCCGGGCCCTCATCATAGCGATTGATCAATTCAGAGTTAACCATATTATCGATCAAATCAAGCATATGCTCCTGCTGATCGTCGTCAAAATCACTAGTGAATTTAACACCTCTGTGTTCTGCCCAAGCGCGAAGTGCATTCATATTTTCCAGCATTTCGTCAATTGTCTGGGCTCGTGGCGCAGCCCCTAGTAAGGATAAAGACATCAGTGAGGTCAGAGTGATTGGAGTCACACGATTGGCTTCAACACCAACTTTAAATGCTGTTTTTTGTAAGGCAAGGTGATCGTCTTGAAAGCTTGATTTACTGACTACAACGGGCTCTCCAAAATCCACATAAATGCGTCCCAACGGCTGGCGCATGCGACGCAAGTAAGAAATAAACCAACTTAAAGATTCTGGCCTCTTGATGGATCCACTATCCTCGGCGGCATAGTCTTTGACATCATTATTCATGTCGTAATTTATTGCCACAGGAATAATATGTAGATCATCTGCCGATGATTCTTGCATAGCATCCATCACGTACTTAAGCATACCGTACCTTGGTGGCATTAGCTTACCCACCCTGGACCTAGTGCCCTCAAAAGACCAAGTCAATGGGAAGCGTTTTTCCAGAAGGTAGGACAGATATTCCCTGAGCACTAGTTTATAAAGAGGATTATCTTGAAAGGAACGACGAATAAAAATAGCACCGGATCGACGAGCCAAAAAACCAATGCCGGCGAAGGCCATATTAATACCACCCATGGTATGTGGCGGCGGGAAATCGTTTTCGAACAAAATGGACTGCATGGTGATACCGTCCATGTGTGTTTTGTGCGTCCACAGCAACGCGGTGGGATGTTCCCTTACAATAGCGCGATACTTTTCTAGCTGTTGATGATTTACCACTAGCTTATCCTCATAACCAAGAGAAATAACCCATCGATTAAAAGCCGCTGCAACGTCTTGCCAAAAAATGTGAGGTAGCGCGACCAGCTCTTTGAAGTACGGCAAGGCACGATTTCTCAACTGCTCCTCTGTCGAGCCAGTCTGCTTGGCAATCTCCAGCAAGCCCATTTTGTATCTCTGACTAGCTCTCACCTGCTTTGAAACCTGCCTTGGCACCTTATAACGACCGCCACGCAAACGCCGTTCAGCCACCTCCAGGGCTAATGAAGCTTGCTCTGCTACATATTCCGCCAAATTATCATCAATCGAAGCGATTTCTTTACGTTTTCGGTAGCGTGTCTCAAGATCTTTAAGCGTCGCTGGATTACCCGCGATGCACAACGCGCGAGTTGGATCTTTCAATAGCAGTGTTTCCGCCCTTTTCTGATTTGGTCTGCGCGGGTTTCCTCGAAGTAGGTCTCGCAAATGAGGCTTTCTATTGAGGTCATCCAACGAAGTTCTCCACACAACGCGAACAGGTACTACCAATGCGTCGTCAGAAACGTCCAATGCACTATAGAGCCTATCAGTGGGAATATTCTCTGGATCGTGAGCAATTGGAACCACACAATGCGAAACGTTTCCATCAAAGCCAGCGTCTAACTGGGTTCGATTTAACCAGTCCATCAAAACTCGCTCCTCTACTGAGTGTGCGGCATCGACGATAAAAAGCACGTCTGTTGCCTTGATAGATTGCCATGGTGATTTAGACATAATTATTATTCTTTATTAGTGTTGTCATGGATCGCTAATACTAAGTCTGGCTAAGTCTTTATCACTAATTCTGGTTTAGACTTCTTGCTGAGACCTTGGGCGTTTGTTTCTTTTTTCTTCTTCTGGTTATTTTGCGCTCATTAGTTTTACTTGTTTTGACGCTGTTGGGCTTTGCAGATATTCGTTGTGTTGCTGCATCGGCAGCTGACTTTTTAGATGCAGCGGTTTTGGCAGAGGACTTTTTCAATTCAGAGGCACTGGATTTGCCAATTGTTGAGCCCGCTCCACCAATCAACGACACTGCGGTTTGTTTTACCTTAGAGAGTACTGGCTCAGCGGCTTCCTTGGACGGCTTTATTTTCGTCGCTTTTTTTTTCGCATCGCTTCGTCGCTTAGCTTCAATCCGCCGAGCTACTCTCTCGGCTTTCATGCGCTCTGCCCTACTGGGCTGAAATCGCATTTGATCTAACTCTCGTAGGAACATATCTCGCACGTCGTGGACATGTTCATCCATAGTGCTGATTGACCAGTCAGTTGTCTCCACGGGAGGCAGAACAGTAACTTTGACCGTGGCCGCTTTAAACACATACTGCCCTCGAGGTGCAACATCGATGGCATTGTGGATAACGATAGGCACAATTGGAACACCGGCCTGCATCGCTAAGTGAAATGCTCCTTTTTTAAACCGTCCAAGGTTGGTTGAGGTGGATCTTGTGCCTTCCGGAGCAATACAAACGCATCGACCCTCTTTTAGCATGACGTCAACAAGGGGCGCCATGGCTTCTTTTGCCGACGCCGTGTTTTCTCTGTCAATCAACACTGTTCCGCCAAATTGCATCAACTTTCCTAGGACGGGAACGTCTCCGATTTCTTTTTTACCTACCCCAGCGATGTCTCTGCGGAGCAGGGTGGGCAAAATCAGGACATCGGCTTGACTTTGATGATTGAAAACAAAAACGCAAGGTCGTGCTTTCCAAGCGTTTTCTTCGCCAGTCACATCAATCTCAACACCAGTTAACGCACAAGCAGTATCGGCAAAAAGTGATGTAGAGAAATTTCTAGTTTTATTCAAGGAGCCTGTCAAAGCGTATATAGGTAACCCTGCTGCAAAAGATGTGACCATACTAACTTGAGTCGCTAATGTACGCAGATAGTCGCTCGGCTTGGCGTTACCTCTACTATGAAAATCTTGAACTGGCCATCCTCTACCTTTGGCTATATGACGTAGCCGCTTATTGGGATTTAGTGGGCGAGGTTTACCGACAAACTCGAGTAGTTGCAGATCTTCATCACTATCGCTGTAAAAGTAACTCTGCGAAATATCAAGATCATGTTCCTCCGCGAGTGTTTCCGCGGCATGTACTTTGCCCATTCCATAGCAAGTAGGGCGTAAAACACTCCCAGTAAAAGCACCATCAACAACTTCTAAGCGAGAACACTTTACATGGTTAATACCAAGCTCCCGAGCTGCAGGCATAATCTGATAAGGCGTTGCAGCTGAGACTAGCGCAACGGTATGGCCTTTCTTTAGATGAGCTTCAATCAAGGCTCTTGATTCAGGGTAGATCAGTTTTGCAATGTGCTTTTTGTAAAGCGCTTCAGAAAACTGCAAATACTCTGCTTCCTTAATGCCGGCCAAAAACTGCGATGCCATGGTCAGCATTCCAGAGAAGTTCAAATTACCAAGGCCAAATTGCACCATGACTTTCGCCAGCTCAGCCAGTTGTGCAGGCTTGATATCGCCTCTCTTTACTTGTTCTCGCAAATAAACCGAAGCTGAATATCCGTGAATTACGGTGCCGTCGAAGTCGAAGAAGGCACCTATTTGCGATCCCTTGGGAAGGGAGTCGACTTCTTTTGTGACTTTGCTGTAAAGGTCCATAGCTACAATTGGGGTTTAGAAAAGGGGGCGCTGGTCGGACAGGATGCCGTGCCAACGTCACAAGACAAAAAAACTAGTCTAGTAAAACCATCGCCGTGAGCTAATAGTACCGAAACCAACAAGTTTTACAAGAAAGAGTGGCGGTCATATTTTTAGTTCGAACTGGTTTTAGAGTAAGATTAGAGGGAACTGGCCAACCTAACCTTATTTCAGCAAACATCATGAAACAGCTTTCCGCGCAAGATGCTCAATTTCTCTACATGGAAACTAACAAGAGCTTATCTCATGTCACATCAGTCGCAATCCTAGACCCCTCAACGGCTGAGGGTGGAACAGTCAGATTTAAACAAATAATAGAGCATGTTCGTGGGCGCCTTCATACTTCGCCGATCTACAAGAGACGGATATATCATGTACCACTTGAACTTGATTACCCTTATTGGATCGAGGATGAGCATTTTGATATCGAATATCACATCCGCCATGGCAGGTTACCGCACCCAGCAGACTGGCGTCAGTTATGTATCCATCTCGCCCGTTTTCACACTCGCCCATTAGATATGCAGCGCGCTCCTTGGGAGATGTATGTAATCGAGGGCTTAGATAATATCCCCGGAATTCCTCAAGGATGTTATGCGGTTGCGACTAAAATTCATCACGCAGCGGCGGACGGTATGGCGATCGTTAATTTTTTTGGTGGACTGATGGATCTAGATACATCCGGGACACCTGTAATGCCAGTGAAGAAACGCATCACATCAGAAAGATTTGAAAAACCAACACCGATGCAAATGTACTCCCGCGGCTTAATCAACGGGTTAAGGTCACCACTAAACATGACCAAGGCCTTCATGAAATATGCACCAACAATTGTACAGAACACACAGAAAAAGATTTTGGAGCGCAATCAGGAACATGAACAAGTTAAGCAAAGTGTGCCGATTACACGTTTCAATTTAGAAACTTCGCCTCATAGAGTATTCGACTCAACCACATTTGATTTAAACGATTTCAAACCTTTAAAAGAGCTAGTTAAGGGTTCGACTATCAACGACCTGGTTTTGGCTATTTGTTCTGGTGCGCTAAGAAAGTACTTAGGTCATCATAAGGAATTACCAGGAGAATCCTTACGCGCATTCGTACCGGTAAATGTCCGCCCCCCAAAAGGCAGCGCCGTTGACTCAGATCAGCCTGGCAACAATATCAGTACAATGTCGCCTTTGCTGTATACCAATATCGCTGACCCGCTAGCAAGGTTGCAATCTATCTACGCCGAAACACGTGAGCAAAAAGCAGCAAGAAAAGGTATTTCAGCGCGACTTATGACCGACGTAACGCGTCACATTCCTGCCAGCACCCAGCTACTGGCTGCGCGCTTAGCCATGCGCTCTGAAATGGCTGGGCGAATGACTAACGTCTGTATATCCAATGTACCGGGCCCACAAGTTCCTGTGTATATGAATGGCGCCAAAGTGATAAATCAGATGGGGCTCGGCCCGTTGGCCGACAGAATGGGCTTATTCATCGCTGTGACATCTTATAATGGACAAATAACCTTCAGTGCGACATCCTGCCGAAGAACATTGCCTGATGTAGAATTGTTTATGGAATTTCTACGTCAAAGTTTTGCGGAGTTACAAACTCTAGCTCAACAAGACAAGGCGACTACTGCGCCTACAGAAACTAAAGCAAACGTAAAGGCAAAGGCAAAAAAAGCTGTCAAGAAGAAAAAAGCCTCTACCAAAAAAGCAACGTCGAAAAAGACAACACAAAAAAAGACATTACCAAAAAAGAAAGTCACTAGTAAAAAACCGACCAACAAAAAGGTCTAGCTAAAAGGTGACGGCTATCAGACAAAACGAAAGAAATAAAAAAAATGCATAGCAACATAACTCTCAGAACAATCATTTTTGTTACCAACACCGTTCTTTTTTTACAGGGCTGCGATCAACCTGCGCAAATAGATACCGAAGAAACTCAAGCAACCATTGCTGCCAAAAATAACGAGACATCTAACGCCACAAACAACAACGTCAAAGTCATCGACAAAGCCGCCGTTGACCGTGCCGCTGCACAAATTGATGAAACTGATTTCATGCGCCATGTAAATACCTTGGCTGCTGACGAATTTGAAGGCAGAGCACCCTCCACCCCCGGTGGAAGAAAGACCGTTGAATATTTGGAAAATGCTTTCGCTCAAGCAGGCTTAGAACCGGCTTTTTCTGATAGTCAGGGGCAACCATCATGGCGTCAGGGCGTTGATTTAATGGAACTGACAGTAACTAACTCACCTAGCCTCACGTTTTCTCATGAAAATGGTTCTAGTGCTGATCTACCTTACAAAGAGCAGTCGGTGGTATTTACTTCTCGGATCGACGAAAGCGCACAGATAAAAGACTCTCAACTGGTTTTCGTTGGGTATGGTGTTGTTGCTCCAGAGTACGGTTGGAATGATTATGCCGGCCTAGACATGACCGGAAAAACCGCGGTGATTTTAGTGAATGACCCAGGCTTTAGACGTCCAGACCGTGAGCTTTTCAAAGGTCGTACTATGACGTATTACGGTCGTTGGACCTACAAGTTCGAGGAAGCCGCCAAACAGGGGGCAGCAGCGGCAATCGTAATACACGAGGATGACGCAGCCGGGTACCCCTGGGAAGTGGTATCGGGCAGTTGGTCAGGACCACAGTACAAGCTTTTTACCGAAGACTCGTCCGATAACAGTAAAAGCGTCGCGGTAGAAGCATGGATAACCAAAGATGCAGCCACGGATTTATTTACAGTTAATGACATGGATTACACCAAAATGGTTGAACTCGCTACTGAGCCAGGATTCAAGCCAGTGACTATGACGTCGACAGCAAGTAGCAAACTGTTTACGAGTTCGAAGAAGTCAAAATCGTACAATGTTGCTGGCATGATTAAGGGCTCGCAGAGAGCAGATGAAGCCTTTATTTACACGGCACATTGGGACCATCTTGGGGTAAAGCCAGATGCTAAAGGTAACGACAAGATTTTCAATGGTGCGCAAGATAATGCTACCGGGACCGCGGGCTTGATTGAAATGGCTGAAGCTTTTTCAGCACTACCAACAGCACCGGCAAGATCCGTCGTATTTCTAGCTGTAACAGCAGAGGAGTCCGGATTGCTCGGCTCAAAAAAATACTCGGAAGCGCCCGCTTTCCCGATGTCAAAAACCGTGGCGGGCATAAACATCGACTCCATGTCGACTATTGGCGCCAGTGACGATATCGTCGTAGTAGGCTACGGAAATTCGCAGATGGATGACTATCTCCGCGAGATAGCTCGCGAACAAGGGCGAGAAGTAGTTGCTGAGCCGACGCCTGAAAAAGGTTTCTTTTACCGTTCTGATCACTTCAATTTAGCAAAGAAAGGGGTTCCGATGCTCTATGCTAGGGCGGGAGCATCGATTCGAGGGAAAAGTCCAGAGTACGGTGAAAAACAAACGTTAGTGTATTTAATGGAGCGGTATCACAAGGCAGGCGATGAGGTACATGCAAAATGGGATAACGGAGGAATCTTACAAGACCTGGATGCCAATTTCCGAATCGGCGTAAAAATCAGTAACAGTAACGACTGGCCACAATGGACTGAAGGCAACGAATTCAAAGCGATTCGAGAAGCCAGTCTTAGCACTCAATAGACAAGGTCCAGAATGAGTTCGAAGAAAAAGCAGCCGCAAGGCTGCTTTTTTACTTTGAAGGTTTAACTGCACATAAAAACGTTATAATATTGCGGCCCGCTGTTTTGATAATAACTCCGCTGTGAATCGCACTGCTAAATTAGATCGACTGGCCATATTTCTATCGGGAGCTTGCTTATTGCACTGCCTGGTAGCGTCATTTTTTGTCGCCCTGTTACCTGCGATTTCACTACTGTCTTTAGCTGGGGATGAGCTATTTCATCAAATTTTATTGGTTGTAATCATTCCAGTTAGTTCGATCGCCTTGCTGTCAGGACTAGTAAAACACAGAAGCTGGCCAATAATCTCCGCTGGCGTGATTGGCTTACTGATACTGGTGGCAGCCGCTTTGCTTGGCCATGATTTCCTATCGCCATCGGGTGAAAAACTACTGACCGGATTAGGCGGAGTGATCCTTGCGATCGCACATTTTTTTAATTACCAGCGCTGCGCATAAAATAGATATTGCTCTCAAGAC
>JAKVBA010000048.1:5109-31475 GCA_022447525.1 Gammaproteobacteria bacterium | reverse complement strand
ACTAAATTTTTATTTATAACAAAATTCACAAACAATAAACTCTTTTTTTTTGTGGGGGGGGGGGCGCCCCCCCCCCACATTTGAGGGTACTTCTAAAAAGCAGAGGTACTTTTACTAAATACCATAAAGCTTGACTCTACAAAACCAAGAGACAAGGCACAAAAGGTTGCAGACCCCATGGCTTGTATATCCATGTACTCCCCAGCGGTACCAAGTCATCGAGACAAAAGTATCGCTAAAATAACTGAGAGTAGCTATTAACCCGCGGCAAATATCCCAGTCTATCTCTCCCAGAAGCAAGAGAACTTTACGATAAAACTATCAGATTACTCCACCAAGAGGTAGACCCAGCCAAAGCAAAACAACACGAGCAAGACGAATGCAAGAATACCTTTGACGCACTTGCAAAAGAGTGGCACGAAAAAGAATAAATCAATCGGATGGAGTTAGCCCTGATCAGTTAACCACTCCGCGCTATTCTATAAGCGTAGGAGTTAATCAGTGTGAGTAATCAAAGATACACCCCAGCATTTAAACAAGAAGTCATTTGTCAGGTCATCGCTCGTGGTCATACCGTTGCCGGTATTGCTGAGCTACTTGGAGTTTCAGCAATCAGTTTATACAACCAGATTAAGGCAGTAAATCCAGGTGAAATTGAATAGTTGACGCAGGAACTCAATGAACCCAAAAGCGAAATTCTAGAGCTGAGAGCGTAACTAAAATACGCAGAGAAGGAGCGCCACATATTAAAAAAGGCCGCTCGACACTTTACCGTAAACCTCGAGTAAAGCACTTATTCATTTATGACCATTGTCACGAACACAGCATCAGAATGCTATGTAGGATCCTTTAAATTTATCATGTAAATAGCCGAAAGCTACCGAGCCAATAATTGCCAGATATAAGAAAGTAACTAAATTTCTCTTGAAGTAGAACCTATAGACTTTTAGCCTCCGAGAGTTAATAAATAAACTTGGCCGATACAATGGACTTGTTTAAATGATCAAAAACGCGCTTTCGTATCATAATAAAATAAAGGCAGAGTTATTTATCACTACTGAAGAACCAGTTGAAATTCGTCCCAGACCAACCGCAGAAAAGTTTGTTTTCAATGCCTGTAGCTAGAGCTTTTAATTGGTAAACTCCCGTGAATAATGATTGGATATATGGCAATCAATACTCAAAACCGACGTCCATGAATTTCTAGCGAGCAAATAATAGCAAAACCACTAATGTGTCAGCATGGTTGCGATCTTATTAATAATAGGGTCGGTCAAAGTCACCTTTTCAGCAAGCCTCAGAGAAATTAGTCTCAGGCAGTTGCATTGATAAGTTGGACTTTGTAGTTACTGTGCAGATTCACCCTTCTTCGGCAAATACAAATAGGTGATCAGTTCTTCACCTGAGTTTCGATGTGGCACGGTTAAAACCTTACTCAGATTTTTGAGGCTAAACGGGGAATGGTCCAGTAAGACCGCTGAGTTTAGTTTGCGTCGGCTGTGTCTCCCATGAGCAATATCCACATTTGGTCTATCTATTTGTTTAGGGTAATGCTCGGTAATAAAAACAGCATCATACTGATCAAATTTTTGGTAGGTTTGGATTATTTGTTGGTTCGATAGGTGCTGAAAAACCTGTCTTATTGCGGCCACGTTTCCACTTGGAATTGGCTCTTCTGCCAAATCTAAACAACTAAATTTAACGTTGTCAGCACCGAAATGCTTTTGGTTGTACTCAATCAGTTTTGGTACAACATCAACGCCGAGATAGCGAATATTCTTTGATTTTTTAACTAGCTTTCGTCCGACTCTAAAATCACCACATCCTAAATCAACAAAATCAGCGCCAGTAGGGAAATGCTTTTCAATAAAATCGTCAATAAGCTCGATATAAGGGATTGCAAAATCGTCATCCGAGCCAGGTCCAGAATAAAACGGAGAGCCCTTATCGCCCCATTTTTTTTTGTCATAAACTTTACTAAAAACTGACCGGGCACTCAGTCGTCTATTAATGCTATCTCGTAAATAACGTTTGATCATATTTAGTCTAAGATTATCGATTCCCTTTGTTAAAGTAACCGTACTCACTGAATCGATTGGATGATGGTCGTCAGTATGTGGTGAGCTTACCTGCGAGTCAAGCCACCATAAGCGATGCTCCAGACTCAAGTTGCTTGAGCTGCATCGCCAGCATAAGTCCATTGCCGTGCTCAAGTATTTTATCGTGTTTTCGAGCTTGTGAATTGACCTGGTAAAATTTTTTCTGCTGGCTATTTTTGTTTATGCTCACAAGCGAAGCTAACTTTCCCCAAACAAACTATTTCAGCCGTATTTTTAATCAAGACCTAGAGAAGCACTCAATTTCTCTAGTATGACTTAAGCTTAATGGCAAAAGCTTATTGTTACTTAGATAAATCGGACTCATTAAAAGCTTAAATAATTCCCTCAAAACGATTACACAATAAAACCGTAAAGCAGTAATGAAAGTTGCATGCAGTAGCGTGCTTTTGAAAAGCTATTTTCTTCTTTTAAGTACCGCCTTAAACCTAGGCGCATTATGGCGCTCTAGATAGTAGATGAGCGTTGTGCCTTGCTGATTTAGTGTAATGCTCCATACGTTTGTGCTAGCGGCGGGAATAATAGATTTGGTGTGATCGTCAGCGTAAAATGATTGACTCAAGGCTGAGCCACCCGAGTCACTAACACCCCCGTACATGTTGATTTTATGTGGTGTATTATTTTCGTATCGGTGATCATGTTTTAACTGCAAACCCTGCTCGGTTTTACTAATTATCCAAGTTCTTGACTTGTCTAAACCCACGTGAAAAGGAACTCTGATTTCAGTTTCTGAACATGCATCGATCTTAGCGACCAGAACCTTACCTGCAAAACTGTCTTGTCCTTGCGTAGGAAATGTCATTTCACCCTCGAAAGTCTCACCACACAACGCAGAAAGCGAATTAAAAAAGGCAGATTTAGAATCAAGTTCCAAGGCGTAGAACTTAATCGGAATTAGCATTAAGAAAAGTGGTGTCAAGCGTATTAACTTCATGTTGTTTTCTGGAGATTGCTAGCTTAAAGAGAGCCACTATATCGAAAAAATCGTTCTCATAGTACCGCTTCTTACTGTGATAGAGTGAGTCTTAAATAACCTAAGATACAAATACCAAATCAATGATAGAAATACATCAGTTTCCCTGCTTGAATGACAACTATGGTTTTTTATTGCACGATAAAACTAGTGGTGAAACCGCTGCTATCGATACACCTGATGGCGACCGATATCTCAGTGAAGCCGATGCTAAAGGGTGGAAGATAACCTCTATTTGGAACACCCATTGGCACCCAGATCATACTGGCGGGAACCTTAAAGTTATCGAAGCGACTGATTGCAACGTTATTGGCCCGGCAGATGAAGCCTCGAAGATTCCTGGAATTGACTGCAAGTTAAGAGCTGGCGACGCGATATCATTTGGACATATTCAAGTTAAGGTGATTGGGGTGCCCGGACATACAATTGGTCATCTTGCTTACTATCTGCCGAGTGAAAATGTAGCCTTCGTTGGCGATGCTTTGTTCGCTCTTGGTTGCGGTCGCATTTTTGAGGGAGACCCTGCCATGATGTGGCACTCGCTTTTAAAGTTGAGGAATCTACCTTTTGATACCACTATTTATTGCGCGCATGAATACACTCAAGCAAATGCTGAATTCGCGATCACACTGGATCCCGACAATCAAGCACTCATAGACTATTGTGAAGAAATAGAAAACAAAAGATCACGTGGAGAATGGACTGTGCCCACAACCATAAAAAAAGAAATGGGCGCTAATCCATTTCTAAGATGCGATAATGCTGTACTGCAAACGCTAGTAGGAACAAGCGGTGATGCCGTAGCTACCTTCGCCGAAATTCGCGCGCGAAAAGACAATTTTTAAACAACAAATGGTGTCGATCAAAATAGAAAGCGTTTTACCAGCGTCTCAGTAGCACGAGACAGTCGCATAGCCACAATGCAATAACTATTGCCGTTTATCCACCCATCAAAATCTATGCATACCGTTTGAGAGGGTAGCAAAAGGAACCAAGGAATTTAGAAACCAGAGTATGTAGAAACCAAGCTCCAGACCTCAGGGCTAGCAGCGACATAGGTAAACAGAAAAATGGTGAGCGGTGAGTAGTTTTATCAAAACCTCATTGCAGCAGCCACTGTCTGTGCCGGCTAATAGAAAGATCGATAATCGCTATGGCAGTGAATGTAAATAATTCACAATGCCAACAAGCGAGTTCGACTGTGGCAATGCACCCAAGTTAATTTGATACTTATCGTTGACAATGATAGTTGGCACACTCTTGACTTTGTATTTAACAGCGTCTTTGTTCATTTTTCGAATCATACCATCAGCTGAAAAAGACTTAAGCAAAGCCTCTACCCTACTCGATTCAAAACCCAACTCAGTATAGAACTGGACAACCTCTTTATCGCTGTTAAACGAGTTTCTTGCTACGTGTATTCGACGAAAGATAGCATCTTTGTATTGATGAGCATCTAGTAACTGCATTAAAACAAAGACTTTTTGGGCGTATTTAGCATTCGCACCACCAAAAGGCATATGCACTCTACGAAGGTTTAGCTCGGGTACAACTTTCTTAAGCGTGATGATACTTGGCTCCATTGAATAGCATCCGGGGCAAGCAAAAGAAAAATACTCAACCACGCTGGGTGACTCACCTTTACTAGCGGGGTTGGCCGCATTTACTTGTACAATACTATAGTGCTCGCCTTCAACAAATGTTTGCGCATGGCTACTCAGTGCGAACATAAAGACCAAAAGCAGAAAAAAGCTGGATCGCAAATTGGTTAGTGTATTCATTTAGTTCTCGGGAAAATTAAAAACCGTCGTTTTCTTTAAAACCGTGAGTTTAATTCATGTTCCTGAAGAACAAATAAAACCTAACAAAAAATACACTCCGAAAGAATAAAAGGCTGAGCCCGACAAGCGGACTCAGCCAAAATAACTAAAACGCGTAAATGGTTAGTTAAAAGGAACCTTGAGTAGTTTGGTTTGAGCTTGATATAAAGCTGTTATTAGAGCCCCCTTCCCATTGAACATTATTATTTGGATTTGATTCAGAACGTTTTACACACTTCCACTCAACATTTTGGTTCTTATCGATTTCGATTGTTTTACGCCATGTCGGGTAATCACTCGGATTCAAAATCTTGGCGTTAGCCAAATTCCAATTCCCAAGTTCGTCGATATTTCCGATGGCATAAACGCTTTGACCAAACTGAGTAAACCCATTATCACACTCAAACGTGACTTCAACAGTACTACCGGCATCATCATTTACACGTTTGGTGATAGCGATATTCTTAGTTCGATCATCGAAAGTGATGTCATAAGTTCCCGATTCACTAATCAAGTAATCTTGACTTGGGTAAGCTTCATTCCAGTTGTCAAAACGTGAAATTTTAAAGCGAGGATTGCTACCTGAAAAAGACTGAGTCGTTCTCCAGAGACCATCAATGAAATTCATACTTGTTGTAGCCCATGAATTAGGGGTGCCTCTGAAATAGGCATTGCTCCACAGCGGGTCGTCCAGATCAATCTCGTCTACTTTAGCGCCCACATGAATTGCCGATGCATCAATACTCGCTACGTCAAACGCAGCGGTTCCGTCTTGGTTTACTGTAATAGTAGTTCCAGAGCAGGTTTTAGTTTGTTTATCAAAATCACCGTTAACGATGTCGCAATATCGCCCTGCTGGCATCCCAGTTTGTAATGTTTGAGTCAAACGCGCATTGTCCTCTCGATTTATTACCAAAAAACCGAGGTCGCCACGCCCAAAAGCGATCTGATGGTTGCCATTGTCCCACCAATTACTGAGTTCGAATCTTGAATTAGTCACATTACGAAACTCCACCATATTCGCAATACCTTTCCAGCGATGCTCACACACCCAGTTGACGTTACACCCGTCGCCCGAGTGTACTCCATTTGCTGGCGGGCCTTGATCGTGATCTTCAAAGCGATAGCTCGACATAACTTTTGGATAACCATAGGGATAAGCTAAACTGAAAATTTCGCCTAGATAATAAAGATTACCGGGATCCTTATAAGTAAGCGTATTGTTGGTGTTTTGCCTTTGATCATCATGATTCGACACAAAAACAACGGCATCCTCACTGTTTAACCAACCGCTAAATGTCCGAATATTCCGCAACTCTTTTAATGGACCGCGTCCTTTGAAATAGAAGCCGAGCGTGCGCTCAAAATTAAACTCGGTGACATCACCGTTCTGCACATATTCTCCGGGTTGTACTGGCTCACCCGGTGCGCCGATGACTTCTTGAAAAATATACACGTCTCGATCCAACTTCGCTTTAATAGCGGCGATATCCTCAGTAGGCATATGTTTTGATGCATCGATACGAAAGCCCGCCACGCCAAGGCCGATCAGATCATTCATGTAATTTGCAATGGTTTGACGCACGTATTCAGATTCAGTCTTTAAATCATTCAAACCAACCAGATCGCAATTTTGCACCGAATATCGATCGCCGTAATTGATATCATCCGTACACATATGAAAGTCATTTAGACCATACGGAACCTCAGGAAAAATGCGGTCTAACGCTGCCATATGATTAATCACTGCATCTACATAGATGTCTACACCGACAGCAGTACAACGGTTAATCATGCTGATGAATTCAGAGCGAGACCCTCCTCGACCAGCAATTTCATAGCTGATCGGTTGATAACGCGACCACCACTCTTCGCGAATTATCGATTTTTGCGGAGGCGACACCTGTACTGCGGCGAATCCTTTAGGACCAAGATGATCCTCGCATTCTTTCGCAATATCATTCCAACTCCATTCAAATAGGTGGACAAACGCGGTTCTGGACTGGGCTAAAGTTGATTGACTAAGTCCCAAGCAGATTATGAGTACGGCCAAAATAATGGTTTTCTTAAACATATTCTTGTCAGTTATAAGCAGGATAAAAGTAGGGACTTTCAGACTAGGTGTCCAGATCAAACCTCTCAAGAGCATGAATACGTATTCATATGATTTGCAAGATCAAAGCATACGTATTCACAATAATTATCGTGACCTGGACTAGGTTAGGAAAGCGGCTCATACTATAAAAAGCTTCATTTACACATATTAAAAACGAGTCAGGAAATATACTTATAGTATGGCATTCGAATTACATCACTCGTCACGACAAGCAGTGTTGGTACCAAACCACGCAAAGGTCCATGTGAAACTCTTAGGGGACGAGTCAGTGCTCAAAAACTGGCAATATCGCGGCTTTGACGACGGCAAACAATTTATACTACTGACGAAAAAAGATAGATTACGTTGGGTGCCAATTAACTCGATTGCGTATATCGAGCAGCTGGTCTGAAAGATTCTGCATCAGACTGCAATCGATCAAAACGGTTTAATAACAAAACATTTACTTTTTTATTGTAGGCGGTTAGAGTTCGCGTGATCCACGCCACCCCTAATTTTAGTTTCAATGTCTACTTTACTTTCCTTACTCTTGAAACCGGTTCGCAACGGTCTAGGCTATGTCATTATCTTTTTTGACTGGTTAAGTCGGCCAAAACCTATCCAAAGATCAGCGGCAACACAAAAATCAGTTCAAAGCAGATTTGATGGCCACTCGTTATACCAATTAACAGCCTGCCCATTTTGTGTAAAAACTCGTAGAGCGATTCATTCACTTGCTATCGAATTAGAAATAAGAGATTTAAACAAGAGGAAAGAGAATCGCGCTGAACTTGAGACCGGCGGGGGCAGAGTCAAAGTACCTTGCTTAAGAATTGATTCAGAATCTGGCACCCAATGGATGTATGAGTCTAACGACATAATTGCTTATCTTCGAAACCGAGCGGCTTAGTAATTAATGCCTCTGGGTTGATCCGACCACATAAAAGGTTGGGGCCAATTAATTTTACCTCGCCTAGCCCCGCCGCCACTGGTATTTATCGAGTGAAATCCTACTGTGGATACCTAACTTGATACCCTCCTCTTCTAACAAAACTCTTTGGTAATTCTTTGGTAACTGTTGTAGTCCGGTTACTTCATTCACTACCTCGCCATTGGCGCTGATTACCCTATGCCACGGCACCTGCGAAGCTTCACCTCTGGATTCATTTACAAGGCTTGATAAAGGATACCCTACTTACCTTGCATGCTTCGGCCTACCCAAAAATGCTGCGATCTGGCAATAGGTCGCCACTTGCCCTCTCGGTATAAGCATGATTGCATGATAAATAGTCTCGTAAAGGTCCTTTCGACATAACAGAATAGAGTCAACGCAACTCCGCACCTGACTGGTTCACCGACACTCCGACCGCACCTTGTATGAGAGATTCACGAAGCCCAACAGGTATTGGCATTTTTATGTATGTTGTCGCATCAACGACTACATAGGTTAAGCTCATAGAGGCTAAAACAGTATTAGGCTTTGTATCAATAGTATGTCGATACATCTTCATCTCAAGCGAGTAGGAGGTGTTTCCTATGTTGCCAGTTTTTACTTCAATCGCCACCACATCATCAAACATAGCTGGGGCAAACCAATCAATATTGAGGTTCACAACTTGATTATCTATCCCAGATTCCAGTACATTTTGATAGTTTCCCCAAACAACTCTAATAAACTCTGTAGCCGCCAGGTCAGCGTAGTCAGCATAGCGACCATTAAATACTATTTTTTGGGCATCGCATTCAGCGTATCTGACTCGAAAATAGAGTGTAAAGGGCTTAGTGATCATAGCGAAAACCCTCCTAACTTTGTTTCTTGGTACTCCCTCATTCCCTCTCTAGCCCCTTCTCTGCCTAAGCCACTCTGGTTCATGCCGCCAAAAGGGGCAGCCGCACTGGTTGGATTTATATCGTTGACGCCAATAATACCAAAATTGAGTGCCTCATATATTTTCATTGCACGCGATATATCACGGGTATAGACGTAGGCAGCCAAACCATAACGAGTATCGTTAGCCATATCAATAACTTGATCCTCTTCATCAAAAGGGATGACAGCAGCAACTGGCCCAAATGTCTCTTCTGTATAGATCAACATGTCGGTACTAATGTTATTCAGTAAAGTGGGAGCATAGAAGTGTCCTTGCTTTAGATCTCCATTAGTCATAGTCTGGCCGCCTAAAATGAGATCAGCGCCTTTGTTGATGGCATCATCAACTTGGTTTTGAACTTTCTTGATGGCCCTTTCATTCACTAACGGACCAATATTGTTTTTCAGGTTCATTCCACTACCAACACGCAGTTTTGCTATCCGCTTAGTTAACGTACCTACAAACTCATCATGAATCGATCTTTGGACGAAAATTCGATTGGGACTAATACATGCCTGGCCAGCATTTAAAAACTTGACCAACGATGCGCCTTTGGCGGCATGACTGGCATCAGCGTCATCGAAAACAATAAACGGAGCATGACCACCAAGCTCCAGCGAAACACGCTTCATACTTGATGCTGCAAGAGTTGCAAGCTGCTTACCGACCTGAGTGGAGCCAGTAAAAGTCAATTTCTTAACCAAAGGATTGACACAAAACTCCTCGCCGATGGGAGCGGGTTTCAAACTGGTGACCATATTTACAACGCCATCAGGGCAGCCAGCGTCATCCAAAATTTCAAAAACAGCACGCGCGCACAGCGGTGTAGCCTCAGCAGGTTTCAATACCACCGTACATCCCGCCGCAAGTGCCGGAGCAACCTTACGAGTAATCATTGATATTGGATAATTCCAAGGCGTGATCGCAGCGACTACTCCAACAGGCTCATGGCGTACCAAAAAGCGTTGATCAGACCGTGCCGACGGGATTATTTCACCGTAGTTTCGTTTGGCTTCCTCGGCGAACCATTTGAAAAAGTCAGCTGCGTAACCTACCTCGTTGAACGCCGCTTTGAAAGGCTTACCTTGCTCCTTGGTCATTAATTCTGCTAGGACTTCTCTGCGGTCGATCATCAAGCTATACGCTCGCTCAAGAATAGCTGAGCGCTCATAAGCTGTTGTTTTTTTCCAGCTGATAAACGCGTTATTGGCGGCATCAATAGCAGCTTTAGCGTCCGCGCGATCACCATTTTCAGCCTCTCCGATTACTTCAGAAGTAGCCGGATTCGTCACCGTGAATTTGTTCTGGGCAGTCAGCCAAGTACCATTGATATACACAAACTTTCCTCTGAAATATTCCCTGAATCGAACTCTCTTTTTATGTTTTTAGTTTGTATGGTGCTCATGCCCTTAGCAAGTCTAAACCTGTTCTTTCGCACCTAACGTTTTTTCAAAGTCATTAAGTTTCCACTGCGAGTCATATTAACTTTGCTAAGAAACGTCATTCCCAATAATGGCCTTTCAGGAAATCTACCTTCAATGACACCAGCTTCTACGTTATTCAATTCAATCCCGCCCAATGTTATCGAATCCAAAATGATGTTGTACATGGGTGCATTACCAGAGGCCGTTGAGGCATAGCCGATGGTTCCATCCTTGTAGCTGAGTCCAACCGAGTCAGCTTGCTCACTACTCAAAACTACCAAACTAGCCCCAGTATCGACGAGAAACGTGATGCTGCGTCCGTTTACAGTGCCAAGACCTTCAAAAAAGCCAAATTGATTTTCCCGAATTTGAACAGAAGCATTTCGATTTTTACTACTGACGCCTAATTCGCCAGATATCACCATAGACCCATTTAATATTAGCGTTTCACGCTTGCCTTCAACTTCGATAACAGCCTCATCCGTATTCGAAGACACTAAAGATACACCGAGTAAAGTTTGCCCTTCACGGAGTATCTTTGCTTTGTTGCCATCAATCGATAGCATCGCGCGCCCATCAAACAATGCAATGGCGCTTACCGATCTCTCTGCTTTTAAAGAAGTTGCAAACGCCAAAACAATCACAACCACGATAATTTTAATCAAACGCATAGCGAACGGCCTCTTCTAAAGTATTCACGGGTATTATCCTCAGTTTACTCGATTTAATCCCTGCTTGATTACCTTTAGGCATAATCAGTCGCTTAAAGCCGAGCTTCTCTACTTCTTTAACTCGATCGAGTCCTCGTTGAACAGGACGTATTTCTCCCGTCAATCCTACTTCTCCAAACACCGCAAGATCGCTATCCAAACGTCGGTTTTTAAAGCTAGACAGAACGGATAGTAGTATGGCCAGGTCCGCGGCAGGCTCATGTACCTTAACGCCACCAATTACATTTACGAATACATCTTGATCATACAAAGAAAGTCCCGCATGCCGATTCACAACGGCGAGTAACATAGCCAGTCTTTGATTGTCTAATCCAACTGTGACGCGACGAGGATTAGCCAGAGAACTTTGGTCGACCAATGATTGAACTTCAACCAGGAGTGGTCGAGTACCCTCTTGCGAAACCAAAACGATGCTTCCTGTTGCATCCTCTTGAGCCCTTTTGATAAACATCGCAGAGGGGTTTGCGACTTCTTTGAGCCCTGTATCCGTCATGGCAAACACTCCAATTTCATTGACGGCACCAAAACGATTCTTGATTGCTCGAATAAGTCGAAATGTACTGTTTTGTTCTCCCTCGAAATACAAAACGGTATCGACCATGTGCTCAAGCACCCTCGGACCAGCTAGAGCTCCCTCTTTGGTTACATGACCAACTAAAATGACAATAGTTTGGGTCTGTTTACCATAACGAACCAGTCTACTTGCCGTTTCTCTTACCTGAGCTACACTTCCCGGCGCCGACTGCAAGGTCTCGGTATACAGCGTTTGAATCGAATCAACTACTAACACGTCGGGCTTATATTGTTGAGCAATCTCTAAGATACCTTCCAACTGATTATCAGCCAATAAACTAAGATCACTGCCCTCAACTCCCAAACGAGTGGCACGAAGGGCGACCTGCTCAGCAGATTCCTCGCCGGTTACGTATAAGGTATTTTTAGACTCACTCAGCAGGGCTAAGCTCTGCAATATTAAAGTAGACTTTCCTATTCCAGGATCTCCGCCCAGCAGAATAACCGATCCTGGCACTAGCCCGCCACCAAGCACCCTATCCAATTCATATAGACCGCTAGGAAAACGGGGCGTGCCTTTAATACTGACTTGCTGGAGTTTTTGAACTTGGGCTTTAGGTGCAAAGCCCTCAAAGCGAGCAGCCTTCGCGCCAGCGCCACTCGAGAGCTTTACTGGGGCAGCTTCCTCCTGCAAGGTGTTCCAATCACCACAATCCTGACACTGACCAGTCCACTTAGGAAATTGAGCGCCACATGAAGTGCAACTATATACGGTTTTATTTTTTGCCATTTAAAACTTCTCGAGATGTTCAATCCTAAACTATGTAGAAAACTCTATGCAAATTGATCTAAGTCCCGTTTTCTCCAACGATTCTTCTTTTTACTCGTCGAGTCACACCACAGGTCAATTCATAGGCGATGGTGCCAGCTGACAGTGCAATCTCTTCTATCGGGTTTTCTTCTCCCCAAAGTACGGCAATATCACCAACCTGAACGGGAAGTTCTCCAATATCTACAGCGATCATGTCCATTGATACTCTGCCAACCAGGGGGACTAAAAAACCATTTACGGAAACGGTTGTTCCATTCGGAGCATGGCGAGGGTAGCCATCGCCATACCCGCAGGCAATATAGGCGATTCTCGAATCGGCATCTAAGGTGTAGGTTCCACCGTAACCGATACTGCTACCAGCCGCCATTCGTCTTACAGAAATGACTTTGCTCTTTAGGCTCATTACCGGTTTAAGTCCTAGCTTTTGCGCTGAAACTCCCACTGTAGGTGAGATTCCATATAACATCACTCCTGGACGCACGATATCAAAAGCAGCGTGATGCAATCCGACAACTCCGGCCGAATTCAGCATACTGACTTGTTTAAAAAAAATTCCATTTTCGTTAGCAGAAAAAATAAGGCTTCTAAAAGCTGAGATCTGTCGCTCATTTCTCGCATCGGTCGGCACATCCGCATTAGCTAAGTGAGTCATGAGACTAATTGAGCCGACACCTTCAGACGACTGAAGCCGCTTACAAACCATGAGTAGTTCATCGGCGTCAAACCCTAACCTTCCCATACCAGTATCAACCTTAACCCAGAGATCAAGCTCTGCGCCCGCAGATAGTTCACTAACCACCGCCAACTGCTCGTAATCGTAAATGACCGGCCTTATGGATTGCTGAGAAAAATACTCTAAAGCTGCTTTGTCAAACGTGCTTGATAATAACGTTAGGGGTTTGTCAACGCCGCATGCATGCAGTTTCTCTACATCCTCAATACTGGTAACTGCAAACTCGTCAGCGGTTTCAAGTTGTTTGGCCGCCAACATCATTCCATGACCATAGGCATCAGCTTTTATTACCGCCATTACATTGGCACTGGGGGTTAGTTCCCTCACACGATTTAAATTTTGCTCAAAGGCTCGGATATCAATTTCTACCCAGCATCTCGGAAAATCGTTCAACGTTATTTACTCCAAAACAAGTCTAACTAAAGGTCTATTTTAGGAGGCAGCTATTCATCATCAAACTGAGGTCCAGCGTAGTTTTCGAAACGAGTGAATTGTCCTAGCCAAGCTAACCTAATGGTTCCAATTGGACCGTTTCTTTGCTTACCAATAATGATCTCGGCAATTCCTTTGGATTCAGACTCTTTGTTGTAAACCTCATCGCGGTAAATAAACATGATAACGTCGGCATCCTGCTCAATCGCACCTGACTCTCGAAGATCAGACATCACTGGTCGCTTGTTTGGTCGTTGCTCTAATGATCGATTTAACTGCGATAGCACGATAATCGGACATTCTAACTCCTTGGCAAGTCCTTTCAGCGCCCTGGTAATATTAGAGATTTCGAGGGTTCTATTTTCATTACCCCCGCCATCATTGCCGCGCATCAGTTGAAGGTAATCAAGCATGATTAGCCCTAAGCCGTGCTCATGCTCAGCGGCTAACCTTCTTGCTCGAGTCCTAACTTCTAATGGAGACAAGTTGGGAGTGTCGTCAATATAAATATTCTTTTCATTCAATAAGCTAACGGCCGATGTTAACTTCGGCCAATCTTCATTTTCAAGCTGCCCTGTTCTTAACTTACTCGAATCAACACGACTCAGTGAGGCCATCATTCTCGCCGCCAGTTGAGACCCAGGCATTTCCATACTGAACACGGCAACAGGAAGATTCTCTTTGATAGCGGCATTTTCAATCAGGTTCATCGAAAACGAAGTTTTACCCATTGAGGGTCTACCAGCGACCACAATGAGATCACCATCCTGCATTCCACTAGTTTGTTTATCAAGGTCAGTAAACCCCGTGGACACACCCGTCACCGTCGATTTTGTTTTGAATAGCTCATCAATCTTTTGCACCGCTTCTTTTAACAGCACGTCGATTTTTTGAAATCCTGCTTTGGCTTGATTATTATTTTTGGCTATTTCGAATATAGCTGACTCAGCAAAATCGAGCACTTCTTCAGGAGTGCGGCCGTCCGGGTTGTACGCGCGAGCAACAATATCATTGGCACTCTCAATTAAGCGTCGCAAAATGGCTCTATCGCGTACAATTTTCGCATAGGACTTAACATTTCCGGTATTTGGTGTATTTTTTGCCAGCGAACCTAAATAGGCCATTCCTCCGACATTATCCAACTCTCCAAGATGCGTAAGTGTCTCAGCGACGGTTACTACATCAGCTGCTTCGCCTGCTGTGCCTAGCCTTAATATTTCGGTGTAGATAAGTTGATGATCAGTCCTGTAAAAGTCTCTGCCTTCTAACTCCATACTAATGTCGTCGATAATACGATTATCCAGCATCATCGATCCGAGTATGGATTGCTCAGCTTCAATCGCTTGAGGTGGAAGTGTTAATAGATCTTCTTCAGAGGTGGCGGCCATGATCAACGAAAAAAATAAAACTAAGGGGTTAATCGAGTTTCAATAGGGTTGGAGAACGAGCTCTTGCCTAAAACGCGGCCATCGATATTAGCATAAGTGTCGCGCTAGAGGACTTACCAATTGATTAGATAGGATGCTTTCATGCGAATTTCTACGCGCACAAAAAAACCAGCGCTTAGGCTGGTCTTTTGCAAAGAAAAAAGCGGTTCAAGTATTACTTGATTTTAGCTTCCTTGTACTCTACGTGTTTACGAACGACAGGGTCGTATTTCTTTACAACCATTTTCTCCGTCTGAGTGCGCTTATTCTTTGTAGTTGTATAGTAGTGGCCGGTTTTAGCGGTAGACACCAGTTTGATCTTATCTCTCATGAGTTTCTCCCAAGTAAGGAAATGTAGTTAAGTAATCAGCTAAAACAGCTATTAGACTTTAACGCCATTGGCGCGAAGGTCGGCAAGAACGGTATCAATGCCTTTCTTGTCGATGATACGAATGCCTTTAGAAGAAACACGCAATTTAACCCAGCGATTTTCGCTCTCTACCCAAAACTTACGGTAGTGTAAATTTGGTAAAAAGGTGCGACGAGTACGGTTTTTAGCGTGGGACACGTTGTTTCCGAACTTAGTACCTTTTCCAGTTACCTGACATACTCTAGACATTGCTCTAACCTTCTAAACTTTTTTCTCAAATAATTAAGTGCTTTGTTTAGTGTCTATCGACCTCAATGCCAGTGCAATGAGATTCTGATAAAAACACGCTACCGAGCTTACACAGCAAATCGGCCTAACCACTTGTTTTTAAATCGTTAACCTCTGAAAAAGGCTCAAACTCTTCGGCCCTTCTCACTTCAGGGGGCGATTTATACCAGAAAGCCTTAAAAAATAAAACCAATTCTTGGTATTTTGGACTAGGTTTTTGACCATTTTTCAGCTTTCCAGCGGTAATCTAATCGCAGGCACAATACCGAGTAGCTTTGTTAAATATTTATGCATCCACAAATACATTCGCCTTATAAAAGCTATTTTGTGCTCAACCATATTCCCCTGATCGCAGCGCACCCAGAAAAAGAGCACAAGTCGATTTCTATACTGACAAGAAAATACGGGCCATTAGGTCTCACAATAAACTGAAGTTAACGTTAATTCCCCAAAACGCCAAGCTCAGCCAACGATGTGACATGACCATCACCAACTATAAAATGGTCTAGCAAGTTTACCCCCATCATACCCAGTGCTGCGTCGAGAGTTTCTGTCAGTCTATAGTCGGCAATACTGGGTTCAGCAACACCCGATGGGTGGTTGTGTGCAACAATTAAAGAGGCGGCATTATGTTTAAGCGCTTCTTTGACTACTTCTCTGACTGGCACAGAGGCGTTGTCTATAGTACCCCTAAATAACTCCTCAGCATGAATTACTCGATTCTTAGAGTCTAAGAACAAAGCAAAAAATGCTTCATACTGTTTATCACGTAACTGGAAACTTAAATAGTCTCTAGAGATCTGCGGACTCGTTATCGCATCCCCTTTCGCCATTTGTTCAAAGAGATAGCGCCTACCAAGCTCTAATCCCGCTTGAAACTGAACATACTTTGCTGACCCAATACCTTTAAATTTACACATATCGGAAGGAGCCATATTCAGCAAACGCCTTAGACTTCCTGCCTCCAGCAATACCTCTCTCGCCATCTCTATTGCAGACTTACCGCGCACACCCGTACGTAAAAATATAGCCAAAAGTTCTGCGTCACCGAGTGATGCAGCACCATTATGAAGTAGTTTTTCTCGCGGCCGATCCATTTCAGGCCATTCTTTTATGGGTAATTTTTGTGGAATTTCTTTTGCACTCATAATCACACTCCTTGTGTTGTAGGTTCGTCTAATTAAGCATGAAATGATTATAAATTTCAACTGGTCATTTCTTTGGATTTATAGTGCCGACACAATCGATATTCAGTTTTATTACCTTAAAATTTAGAACTACTGAAAATTTAGAGTTAATAGGCGATAATCTGCGCGTCTTAGCCAAAAAAATAAAACCACAACGGGTTCCATATGAATAAGCCCCTCACTAACAAGCGCGTACTACTGGGTGTTAGCGCTGGCATTGCCGCTTACAAGTCCCCCGATTTGGTTAGAAAGCTATCCGAACTGGGTGCCGAAGTTGAAGTGATACTAACCAAAAATGCGGACCAATTTGTTGCTCCGCTCGCACTACAGGCAGTCAGTGGTCGTCCAGTTCATAACTACGCCATGACTGCTGAAAGTGAATCTGGTATGGGACATATCGACTTGGCAAGGTGGGCTGATATTGTTTTAGTTGCGCCAGCCACAGCGAATGTGATCGCCCGGCTTTGTCAAGGTAATGCTGATGAGCTGCTTACCACCGTATGCGTTGCAACTGAGGTGCCTATTGCTATCGCACCAGCAATGAATCAACAAATGTGGCAAAACTCGGCGACAAGATCGAATATAAAACTACTATCAGATCGAGATGTATTGATTCTAGGTCCCGACTCTGGAGAACAAGCCTGCGGTGAAGTTGGACCTGGACGAATGTTGCAGCCAGAAGACATAGCTCGACAAGTTGCTAGTCACTTTTCGACTGGGAAGCTCGCTGGCAGACGAGTAATGATCACCGCGGGACCTACTTGGGAGGCAATTGACCCGGTCAGAGGAATCACAAATCACAGCTCTGGTTTGATGGGTTATGCTCTCGCTCAAGCGGCTTACGAGGCTGGTGCAGAAGTCACTCTAATTAGTGGACCTACAGATCTAACTCCTCCAGAGCGAGTTAATACGATAAACGTTGTTTCTGCACTGGACATGCATCAAGCGGTTTTCGATGACATAGAGTCTCAGGATATTTTCATAGGCGTAGCGGCAGTAGCCGACTACAGACCAGCATCATCAGCCGAACAAAAAATAAAAAAGAATGCGGATGAAATGAGTATAAGGATGGTCAAAAACCCAGACATTCTTGCTGATGTTGCTTGTTATTCCAAACGCCCCTTTTGCGTAGGCTTTGCCGCTGAAACGAACGACGTAGTAAATTACGCTCGCGGCAAGTTAGAGCGCAAAAACTTAGATCTGATTGCCGCAAATCATGTCGGCGGCACCGACACTGGGTTTGGTACCCCAGATAATGCTATTACACTTATTTCGTCTGACACAGTCACCGAACTCCCTAAACAAAATAAATTTGCTTTAGCAAGAAATTTAGTCGCTGAGATAACCAAACATTTTCAGACCACAAACCAATAATTTAATTACTATCCAATCAGAACACTTAAATACAAAACGAGAATCGATGATGACCGAAAGACATTCAGTTCAAGTAAAAATATTAGATGACAGAATTGGTGACGAATATGCCATACCAGATTATGCCACTGCAGGCTCAGCGGGAATGGATTTGCGCGCATGCGTAGATCAAACTACGGTCATCGCTGCATCAGAAACCATTCTAGTGCCAACCGGACTTTCGGTGTATGTCGAGGACCCCTCATTAGCCGCCGTACTTTTACCTCGCTCTGGTTTGGGTCACAAACATGGCATCGTTCTTGGCAACTTAACTGGACTTATTGATTCTGACTACCAAGGTCCGTTAATGGTCTCGTTGTGGAACAGGAGCAGTACCGACTTCACTATTGAACCTGGAGATAGAATTGCTCAGATGGTTTTTGTCCCTATAGTACAAGTACAACTTGAAATCGTTAGCGAGTTTAAAGAATCGGCCAGAGCGTCTGGAGGATTTGGGCACACTGGTGTCAAATAGTCCTCTATTGTGACGTTATTTCTGACTTAAATTCTTGGTATGCTCATGGCAAACGCAACTCTTGGTTAATTTTTTGACACGGTTTTGATATACTCGGCCGCGAATTTCACCACGGAGCAACTTCATTAGGCTCCAAAGTTCATTGTTACTTTGCTTCAATGCTGCTCGAGCAGTCATCTGGATGTGCACCAAAACCGCCAACAAGAGAAAATATTATTTTTCTTCCTTGGCGTTTTTGGGAACACCAAGACACTCCGCCAGGCCAGGTGGCTTAGTTCGGATGTTGGCCCGAAGTTTCAGTAATCCAAAACACGTTTAAACGAGGAAGTTATGTCAGATACCCTATCCATACGCGATAACCGCACCGGAAAAGAGTACGAAGTCGATATCGTAGACGGCAATATAAGTGCCACTCAGCTACGCCAAATCAAAGTCAATGAGGGCGATTTTGGCATGATGAGCTACGATCCAGGTTATCTAAATACTGCAAGCTGCACCAGCCGCATCACTGACCTACACGGTTCCGAAGGCATACTGCGTTACCGCGGTTACCCGATTGAACAACTCGCTGAAAAAAGTACATTCTTAGATGTGGTGTACTTACTTTTCAACGGCGAACTTCCAAACGCGCAAGAATCTGCAGCATGGGAAGAGAGAATAACCCACCATACGATGCTGCACGAAAAGACCAAGCGCTTGATGGGAGGATTCAACTACGATGCCCATCCAATGGGCGTTTTCATCTCTACTGTTGCCGCATTGTCGACGTTTTATCCTGAAGCTAAACAAGTCGACGATGCTGAAGCTCGGATGCTGTCTGCCTGTAGATTAATTGGTAAAACCCCAACAATCGCATCGTATGCCTACAGAAACAGTCGCGGCCTACCTTATATATATCCAGACAACGAACTGAGCTACACCGGCAACTTTCTGAATATGATGTATCGTATGGTAGAGCCACGCTACCAAGCTGACCCTGTTCTCGAGCGCGCTCTAGATGTGTTGTTTATTCTTCACGCAGACCATGAACAGAATTGTTCAACCAGCGCCATGCGTAATATAGCAAGTTCCAAGGCTGACCCGTTTGTTTCAGTTGCCGGTGCCGCTGCTGCGCTCTACGGGCCATCGCACGGTGGTGCCAATGAAGCAGTTTTGAATATGCTTCGAGAGATTGGCACGAAAGACAAAGTCGCAGACTACGTAAAACGTTGTAAAAGCGGCGAGATACGCTTGATGGGCTTTGGTCATCGAGTATATAAAAATTACGACCCACGTGCTCGTATCGTTAAGCAAACCGCCGACGAGGTTTTCGAAGTAACCGGTCGCAACCCGCTTATCGACGTTGCAATGGAACTCGAGCGAATCGCTCTTGAGGACGATTACTTTGTAAAACGTAATTTGTATCCGAACGTGGATTTTTACTCTGGCTTGATTTATGAAGCAATGGGTTTTCCAATGGAAGCCTTCACGGTCCTTTTTGCCATTCCGAGAACAGCTGGGTGGTTGGCACAATGGATGGAGTTGATGGAAGACCCTGAATTCAGAATCACCAGGCCACGCCAAAACTATCAAGGTTCTGGTGAACGAAACGTTCCAGACAACTATCGATCATAAAGTTTATAAATACAGACGCCATCTTATTTTTGACGGCGAAGTAATTTCCAAGGGCTGCATTTAGCAGCCCTTTTTTTTGTGACCCTTTCCTAGCTCAATTGTATTCTTGAGTGAGCTCACATAATCAAACCAGTGCAAGTCAAATAAAATCAACAAAATGTATAGACATAAGCTTATATTTTTGACGACAGTCAGTTTAGAAAATGGCATAATCCACGACGGTTGTAAGCCCAAAAGGGGGCTAACTGCTTGCCATTAAAAACTCAGGCCGGATATCGGCATTTTTTCGATTGAGCGAGCACAATTTTGATTAAGAGTTGAGGAACATTTTATCTTTTTACTCTATTGTTATCAGATCGAAGAATTGGCAATAGCCAGCAACCAAAGTAGCACCGCGATTTAACTTAAACCCTAAAAAAGCGATTGGGCAAAAATCCATTCAAATGAGCACACACTCCGACCCTCTTAGCCTACTCAACGGGCAAAACATTGCATTCCTAGAAGACGTTTACGAGCAGTATCAAGAAGATCCCAACTCGGTCTCTACCGAGTGGCAAGCTTATTTTTCAAATTTAAGCACCTCTTCTGCAGCAACTATATCGACAAGCACAACCAATACCAGTCTTGATGCCGCAATGGCGACCAAACAAGGTTCTGTATCTAGGTTGATCAGCACTTATCGAGCAATGGGTCATAAAAGGGCCAAGATAGACCCCATTAATGAGATGGAAGAGCAAGATGCTTCAGAGCTTGAATTGTCCTATCACGGACTATCTGATGCCGATTTAGACACCATCTTTGATACCGGTCCGCTACGAGCCGCTGATCGCCTACCTCTTCGCGATATTGTTGCAATATTGAAAGCCAATTACTGCGGATCGATCGGTTATGAGTACGGCCATATGGCCAGTGCTCAGCAACGACGCTGGCTACGAACTCGCCTAGAACAACCTGTTGGTCATGACCCGTTCAATGATGAGCAAAAACTCCATCTACTAAACCGCCTGACCGCGGCAGAGGGTATGGAGCGCTATCTTCACACGAAATACGTTGGTCAAAAACGTTTTTCACTTGAGGGTGGTGAAAGCTTAATTCCAATGCTAGATCAAATAATTCAGCAAGGCGGCGCGGCGGGGATAAAAGAGGTCGTTATAGGTATGGCACACCGTGGCCGTTTGAATGTCTTGGTTAACACACTTGGAAAATCTCCAAGCACCCTATTCTCGGAGTTTGAAGGAAAGCACGATATTAATGAATTGGCGGGCAGTGGTGATGTCAAGTATCACCAAGGATTTTCATCGGATATTCAAACCAAAGGTGGCCCAGTTCATCTCTCACTTGCTTTCAACCCCTCTCATTTAGAGATTGTCAGCCCAGTCGTAGAGGGATCGGTGAGAGCGAGGCAAGAGCGACGCGATGATGACGAAGGTAATACCGTACTGCCTATCTCGATCCACGGCGATGCTGCTTTTGCCGGTCAGGGTGTTGTAATGGAAACCTTCCAAATGTCTGGCTGCCGTGGCTACCAAACAGGTGGGACAGTTCACATAGTAATCAACAATCAAGTTGGCTTCACAACCAGCAATCCCAAAGATGCACGTGCCACACCTTACTGTACAGAGATCGCAAAAATGGTTGGCGCTCCAATCTTTCATGTCAATGGCGATGATCCTGAAGCTGTGATTTTTGCAACTCAAATCGCTATGGACTTCAGAATGATGTTTCACAAGGATGTTGTCATTGATTTGGTTTGCTACCGTAGGCATGGCCATAACGAGTCGGATGAGCCGTCAGTGACACAGCCTATGATGTACAAAAATATTAAGGCTTTACCAACTACACGTCGACTCTATGCTCAGAGTCTTATCGACCGAGGAGTAATTAGTAAAGATATCGAAGACAAAATGAATGCTGATTACCGAGCATCTATGGTTGCTGGTGAGCGCGTAGTACCAGAGTTTGTTGAGGTACAGCAAGGTGATCATACAGTTGATTGGTCTCCCTATTTCAACATTCATTGGGAACACGAAGTCGACACCAGCTTCAACAAAAAAAGGCTAGATTTTCTTGCTGATCGCATTCTCGACATCCCAAGCGACATCAAACTGCATGCTCGCACTAAGAAAATCATGGATGATCGAGCAAAAATGCGTGCCGGTGATTTAGCTCTAGATTGGGGTATGGCTGAAAATCTGGCCTACGCTACATTATTGGATGAGAACTTTTCCGTACGCATGTCTGGTCAAGACTGCGGCCGAGGTACATTCTTCCATCGTCATGCGGTTTTGCATAATACTGATAACAAAGAAACCTATATGCCTCTGGCTAATATAAAAGAAAAGCAGCCTGATATAGACATAATTAATTCGCTGTTGTCCGAGGAAGCGGTACTGGCTTTCGAATATGGTTATTCCTGCTCAGATCCTAAAACAATGGTGATTTGGGAAGCTCAGTTCGGTGATTTTGCCAACGGTGCTCAGGTTGTGCTTGATCAATTCATTTCCAGCGGGGAATCTAAATGGGGTAGGCTATCAGGCTTAACAATGTTCCTTCCTCACGGCTATGAGGGTCAAGGCCCTGAACATTCATCAGCGAGACTTGAGCGTTACCTGCAATTGTGCGCGCAACATAACATGCAAGTTTGCGTTCCTAGCACACCGGCCCAGATGTTCCATATGATTCGAAGACAAATGTTACGTCCGTATCGGAAGCCTTTGATAGTGATGACACCCAAAAGTCTCTTGCGTCATAAACTTTCCACCTCAGCTCTGGCAGAACTTTACGATGGTCGCTTCCAAAACGTGATCCCTGAAGTTGATAAAATCACAAACAAAGAAGTAAAACGCGTTGTTCTGTGTTCGGGAAAAGTCTATTTCGATCTTCTAGAGCAGCGCCGTGAAGACAAAATAAAAGATATCGCCATCATTCGTGTGGAGCAACTTTACCCGTTCCCGAGAAAGGAAGTCATTGCGCAATTGAAGCGCTACCCCAATGCCAATGAAGTGGTATGGTGCCAAGAAGAACCAAAAAACCAAGGTGCTTGGTATCAAATTATGCACCACATCAAACGTTGCATAGAAGACCAACATACGGTTCTTTATGCCGGGCGAGAAGCCTCAGCTTCACCCGCTGCCGGATATTTAGCGGTCCATCGAGAGCAACAAACTCGCCTTGTGAATGCCGCTCTTTCTCCGTTGAATGAAGAAGACACTTATCAAGTAGAGGCCTACCAATAGACTTTGCTTTAGATTCTTATCAGTAAGAACAGTTAACAATGTTAATAACTCCACGAAGTTAACAGCCCAAACATCCTTTAGAGGAGCAAACAAATGTCAGTAGAAATTAAAGTTCCAATACTCCCAGAATCCGTTGCTGAAGCTACAGTTGCGACCTGGCACAAACAAGTTGGTGATGCCGTCTCCATCGATGAAAATTTAGTAGACATTGAGACAGAGAAAGTTGTTTTAGAGGTCCCCAGTACCGTTGACGGCGTTATCAAAGAAATCAAAGTTGAGGAAGGAGCAACGGTGGGTGAACAAGATATCATCGCCATCATTGAAGAAGGTGCTGCAAGCACCCCTGACGCCCCCAAAGCTGAGGAAAAATCAGACTCAGCAGTACAACAAGAGGTAGCGGCTCCACCATCAACGACCGACGATTCTGATAAACTCAGTCCAGCTGTTCGTAAAATGGTGGCTGAAAACAATATAGATGCGTCAGCAATTGAAGGAACGGGCAAAAATGGCCGAATTTTGAAAGAGGATGTACAGGCCTTTATCAAGAAAGCTGAAGCGCAAACTAGCGCAAGCTCATCTGCTAGTCCAATGAAAACACCTCAAGCGGGCGAGCGTTCAGAGCGACGTGTACCGATGACGCGACTGAGAGCCACAATCGCACGTAGATTGAAGGAAGCACAAGACACTCAGGCAATGTTGACAACGTTTAATGACGTCAACCTCCAGGCAGTAATGGATATTCGCAAACAATACAAAGACTTGTTTGAGAAAAAGCACGGTACTCGGCTAGGCTTTATGTCATTTTTTGTAAAAGCGGCAATCGAGGCTCTTAAACGCTTCCCTGCGGTCAATGCATCAATTGATGGTAACGATATTGTCTATCATGATTATTATGATGTAGGTATAGCGGCTTCCTCCCCCAGAGGGCTTGTTGTGCCGGTACTTCGAGATGTAGATCAAATGAGCTTTGCTGATGTAGAGAAGTCAATCGGTGAATACGGGCAGAAAGCCAAAGACGGCAAATTGATAATGGAAGACCTCGTAGGTGGAACCTTCACGGTTTCTAATGGTGGCGTTTTCGGCTCAATGCTATCCACTCCGATCGTCAACCCTCCACAAAGCGCGATCTTAGGAATGCATCGTATCGAAGAAAGACCTGTTGCTGAAAATGGTGAGGTGGTAATTAGACCAATGATGTATTTAGCACTCACATACGATCATCGCATCATTGATGGTAAAGAATCGGTTCTCTTTTTGCGCACAATCAAAGAGTGTCTTGAAGACCCAGCGCGTTTATTGCTTGAGCTGTAGAGGTAATTATGTCTGAAAAATTTGACGTTATTGTAGTAGGCGCTGGTCCTGCTGGATATGTTGCAGCCATTCGCTGTGCACAACTTGGCTTCAATACCGCCTGCGTAGACAAATGGGAAGACAATGACGGTAATCCCTCATTAGGGGGGACTTGCTTAAATGTTGGATGTATTCCATCCAAAGCCCTGCTTGACTCGTCTGAGAAGGTCGAACAAGCGCAACATGAGTTTGAAAGTCACGGAATCTCAATTGGTAATGTTCGTGTAGACGTTCCGAAAATGATTGCTCGTAAAAACGACATTGTTGGCAATTTGACTAAGGGCGTAGCTGGGTTATTTAAGGCAAATAAGGTCACTTCCTTGCATGGTCACGGTAAACTTCTCAAAGACAAACAAGTTGAAGTCACTAGCAAGGAAGGAACCACCGTGTATTCTGCCGACAATGTGATTTTGGCATGCGGTTCTGAGCCCATCGACATCCCTGTTGCAGCTGTCGACAATAAACTTATTGTGGATAATGCGGGCGCTTTAGAAATCGACGATGTGCCTAAAAAGCTCGGCGTAATTGGCGCTGGTGTGATTGGTCTAGAGCTTGGCAGCGTTTGGAATCGATTGGGGTCTGAGGTAACGATCTTAGAGGCAATGGATACATTCCTAGCTCCTGTGGACAAACAATTAGCGAGAGAAGCTCAAAGAACGTTCACTAAAGGGCAAGGCTTGGACATCAAGCTGGGCGCTAAAGTTACGGGCAGCAAGGCCTCGAAAAAGTCTGTGAAAGTGACTTATGACTTCAAGGGCGAAGAACATACCGAAACATTCGATAAATTGATCGTTGCTGTAGGTCGTAAAGCCAATACAAAAGATATCGCATCTGATGATGTAGGTCTGAAGTTAGACGATCGTGGTCGCATAGACGTGGATGGTCAGTTACGCACTAACATTGATGGCGTTTATGCAATTGGCGATGCTGTCAAGGGTCCTATGCTAGCTCACAAAGGCTCTGAAGAAGGCGTTGCGGTGGCAGAAATCATTGCAGGCCAAAAACCATATATAAATCATGATACGGTCCCTTGGGTTATCTATACTCACCCTGAAATAGCTTGGGTCGGTCTTAATGAAGAGCAAGCCAAAGAACAAGGTCTGAACTACAAGACTGGCTTCTTCCCGTTTGCTGCGAACGGTCGTTCGTTAGCTATGAACGAAAAAGGCGGTCGAGTGAAGATGATAGCCGACGCCGATACTGATCGAGTACTGGGGGTGCATATTTTGGGCCCTAATGCATCGGAGTTAATTTCTGAGGCGGTACTTGCGATGGAATACTCAGCTTCCACTGAAGACATTGCCAGAACCATACATGCTCACCCAACCCTATCAGAGGCCATGCATGAAGCAGCACTTTCTGTTGACGGAAGAGCACTGCACAAGGTGAACTAATTCACCATAACAAGAAGGAAGGGGGCTAGTTAGCCCCCTTTTCATTCGTGAAAACCAAATAATAAATTTTG
>JAKVBA010000048.1:0-5099 GCA_022447525.1 Gammaproteobacteria bacterium | reverse complement strand
ATCAAAGAAAAAGAAAGCAAAAGCTATCAAAGTACCAGTTGCCGCTTTCTATCGATAACCAAAGGATTAACCCTCAAAGGTGTAAAAAATGACATTCCCTCATTCAATTTTCAAAGCCTATGACATTCGGGGTATCGTGGGCGACACCCTTACTACCGAAATCACATTTCAAATCGGTCAAGCCGTTGGCAGTGAAGTTATTAAAGCAGGTGGAGACAGTATAGTCATTGGCCGAGATGGTCGTCTATCGGGCCCAACGTTAGCAGGAGCATTGTCAAATGGATTGCGCGCAGCTGGTGTCAATGTGGTTGATATTGGTGTGGCGCCCTCCCCTGTTGTTTACTATTCAAGCTACGCAAAAGAGATTCCCTCTTGCATCGCTATCACCGGTAGTCACAATCCACCAGACTACAATGGTTTCAAGATGGTTGTGGATGGAACGACGTTGTCAGCGGAACGCATTCAAGAGATTAAACAGCGTATCCTCGATAATAGATTTCATAAGGGCTCAGGTTCGTATACACAAGAAGAAGTAATCCCAGACTACGTCGAACGTATTTTTAGTGATGTGAAACCACAACGAAAAATGAAAATCGTTATCGATTGTGGCAATGGCGTAGCTGGTGCAACAGCTCCCGAGGTTTTCAACGGCATTGGCTGCGAAGTTATCGAATTATTTAGCGAAGTTGACGGTTCATTCCCGAACCATCACCCAGACCCAAGTCAAATAGAAAATCTACAAGACCTAATCAAAACCGTTAAAGAGGAAGGGGCTGAAATTGGTTTAGCTTTCGATGGTGATGGTGACCGCCTGGGGGTCATTACCCCAAAAGGGGAAATCATTTGGCCAGATCGGCAGATGATTTTGTTCGCTAGAGATATTTTGAGCCGTAACCCTGGTACAGAAGTTATTTACGACGTTAAATGCTCACGCAATTTACCGGCTGAAATTGAAGCGGCTGGAGGAAAAGCCACCATGTGGCGAACTGGGCATTCTTTTATAAAAGCGAAATTAAAAGAAACTGGAGCAGCCATCGCTGGTGAAATGAGTGGCCATATATTTTTCAAAGAAAGATGGTTTGGATTTGATGATGGCGTATATGCCGGAGCGAGACTAATAGAGTTACTCTCGAAATCAGATGAAACGCCACAACAAATTTTTGATGCTCTGCCGAATAGTATTAATACACCTGAATTGAGAATAGATTTCGATGAGGGCGAACATTATCAGTTCATGGACAAGCTACAAGCTGTAGCTGACTTTCCAAATGGTCAATTAAGCACAATAGACGGAGTTCGTGTCGATTACGAAGATGGGTTCGGATTAATTCGCCCCTCAAATACTACTCCTATCTTAGTGCTTCGATTCGAGGGTGATAACCAGAGGGCGTTAGAACGGATTCAAGCAAGCTTCAAATCAGCCTTATTGGCTATCGACGAAACTCTGACGATCCCTTTTTAGCTATCTGTTAACGACCGACCGAATTTACACTTGAATGAGACCAACTGAAGTTTTATCTAAACTAAAGCTGCGATCCAAAGAGGGGTACCGACGTTTTATAGAGACACAGCAAGTGCGGCTAGGCTCTAATATTGACGGCCTTCCACTTCTAGCCTTTTTGGGGCTGCTCTGCGGGGTGTTCTCAGGTGGTATTATCATCGCATTTCGGTGGATTCTTGAATCAAACCCAACCGGATTGTTGCCGGAAGGAAACGCTGAAGGCTTTGAGTTTTTAAACCCATTAGATCGCTTTTTACTTTGTGTTATAGGCGGCATCTTGATCGGTTTGATTCTACATCTATTGAAAGCCAAGTCGCGAAGCGTCGGAGTGGTACATGTACTTGAGCGTTTAGACTATCATCAAGGATCGCTGCCGGTGAGAAATGCTCTGACTCAGTTTGTCACGGCTTCAATTGCACTTGTATCTGGTCAATCAGTTGGCAAGGAGGGGCCTGCTGTGCATTTAGGCGCTGCCGGGGGAAGCTGGCTGGGAAGACTATTGAGTATTCCAAATAATGGAGTACGAATTCTCGCAGCGAGCGGAATAGCGGCTGCAATCGCCGCAGCGTTTGATACACCTCTAGCGGGAGTGATCTTTGCTATGGAAGTAATCATTATGGAGTACACCGTAATAGGGTTCGCTCCGGTGATACTTGCTGCCGTCAGTGCCACTATGCTTACTAGATTAACTTTTGGTAGCAGCGCTGGGTTCCTTGTGCCTGAAATCACTGATGTAGCCGTTTCTCAGTTACCCATGTTTGCCATTATGGGAGCGACTATAGGTATTCTCGCTGCCGGCTTTATCCAAACCACTATGCTTACTAGTACCGTTTTTAGTAAATACCCGATCTGGCTACGAACAACATCGGCAGGGTTTATTACTGGTTTAGTTGCATTCTATTTACCAGCGGTCATGGGGACGAGTTATGATACTGTGGCCGATTTCCTTTCCGATGCTCCGACAATGGGAGTCGTTGTCATTATTTTATTTCTTTTTGCCAAGATGTTTACCTCATCAACGGCGATAGGTTTGGGTGTGCCTGCAGGTCTAATCGGCCCTTCTGTGGTCATAGGTGCCGCTGCGGGAGCAGCTGCGGGTATTCTAACATCTTCAATTTGGCCCGAATATCATCACGTTAGTCTCTATACCGTACTTGGCATGGCAGCTATGATGGCAGCTACACTGCAAGCGCCTCTTGCAGCACTGATCTATCTATTGGAGTTAACCTCAAATCAGGCAATAATCCTGCCTGGTATGATTACCGTAATTTCAGCTTATCTTGTGACTCGTGTCGTGTTTGGGAAGTCATCAATCTACCGACATCTAATGTTGGCAAAAGGCTTAGATTACAGAAATTCCCCTCTTGCTAAAGCTTTAAGACGAGTTGGTGTCGCGAGCGTTATGGATAGAAATATCCTACAAAGAACCAGATATCTGAGTAAGGAAGATGCTCTAGATATACTAAGGTTAGAACCAAGGTGGATTCTCTTAGTTAGTGCAAAAGAAAAAGACGCACGTCGCGCCAGTCTTATCCCGGCCACCGATTTAGCTCGTTTTCTAAATCAGTCGGATTCACAGGCCGACATCGCAGAATTAGATAAAATTGATATAGCGAAAATTCCGGCTAAACGAGTTGAAACCTCCAACGTTACTATGATTGCAACATTACAGGAAGCTCTGGAAACGATGAACTCAGAGCAATGTGACGCCTTATATATCACTGGTGCTCATGGTGCATCTAAAGACAAGATATTTGGTGTGATTACCCGAGAGCATATTGAAAGCAGTTACCGGGTTTAACCAACAACTGCTTGTAATATGATTGAGTCGGTCTAATTATTTTCCGACTATAAGACGAATCCCCTGCAACTCTTTGATAACAGCATGATCACCTACATCTATCGGCTCATTGCCCTCCGCTAGGCGAGCTGGCCAGTCCGAACCAGACCAAAGTACTTTACCCTCTTTTCCTTGCGCGATTTGCTCGATTACCTCGACCGACTGACCGATAACATCATTACCCGCAATAGGTCCAGGCTTCGCTTGCCACCTTTTCAACGGCGGATACAGCAGAGCCGCCGTCGCTAACGAGCCCACAAGAAATACTCCCGTAGACCAAGCCCATGAAAGCTCAGGAAAAATCCACCCAACAAGAGACGCCAATAGCGCCCCGACGCCAAAAAAGAGAAACCAGAACACCGAAAATTGCATGATAATCAGCTCAGCTCCAATCAGAGCGACCGCAAATATCAAATAAAACATAGTTGGTGACATGTCCATTGCGACCTCCTAAAGCTTATTAGTTTTATCAACTTGGCTCTTTAATGCTTCGAATGCAGTAAAAGCCTTACTTACCACTGAGGTTACATCAGAACCGTCAGTAGGCAACAGCGCCACCGTACCATCACGAGCTAATTTCTCGAAGGCGGCTATATACTGCTCAGAAAGCTGCTGCGCTACCGCAGTGGTACCACCGTCACGATTAATCGCTTCAGATATCGTTTGAATGGCAGCGGCACGTGCTTTGGCTTCAATTTCAACCGCATCAGCTTGGCCCTGAGCACGTAAGACTAATGCTTGCTTATCACCCTCGGCCTCATTAATTTGTGCCTGCCGATAACCCTCTGAGGTCGTGACGTCCACACGACGCTGCCGTTCAGCCGCCATTTGTTTTTCCATCTCATCGAGAATCGTATGTGGAGGAGAAATATCTTTAATCTCATAACGCAATACTTTGGTTCCCCAAGCTTCAGAGGCTTCATCGATTGCATTGGTTACAATTGCGTTGATGTTTTCACGTGATTCAAACGTCTCATCTAGAGTGATTTTACCAATCTCGGCTCTCATTGTTGTTTGAGCTAATTGAGTTATTGCGAACCGAAGGTTCTCAACACCATATGACGCTGCTTTTGGATCCATAACCCTTAAATAAAGCACACCATCAATGCCGAGCGGCACATTATCTTTGGTTATTGCCTGCTGCGCGGGAACATCGAGTGCAAATTCCTTGAGCGAGTGCTTGTAAGATACTTTATCAAGAAACGGTACCAACAAGTGGAATCCAGCTTCTAATGTAGATGAATATTTTCCGAGCCTCTCAATCACAAACGCCGAGTTTTGCGGCACTATTCGTACGATATTTCGAAAAATCAAGATCGCCACAACCGCTGCAGCAATCAGAAAAACCATATTGTCCATAAATGTCTCCGTTGGGTAGATTTTCACCAGTATATATCAGTTAGAAATAAAAGAATATGACATATTATGACATATTAATAGTGATTCTTATTACGATTACAAACGTAAATGAGGTTTTTAACTAAATAAGATTTATCTTTATCGAGATTCACCCATCAGCAAATAAAGCAGGGGCAACAATCTGAGCTTTACCTCCTTTATTTCCTAAACTAAGGGACTATCGGCTTAGATTTAAATTGGTTTGATATTCGGTCACGCGTGTTTCAAAGAAGTTTCTTCCTAGATCATATTGGCTTGTTAGTTAAGCTATGGCAAGGCGTTGACTACACCCAGAATAGTTGCTCAAGATTCAAGTGCTTAGCCCGACTATTGGCGAGTTAGCTAAATTGCACGCTGTGG
>JAKVBA010000047.1 GCA_022447525.1 Gammaproteobacteria bacterium | reverse complement strand
AATAGATCAGCTGAATCCTACTTTATTTGACGTTTAGATTCGCTAACAAAAAAGTCGTAGCCAGACTAGAGTTATGCGTAAGAGTTAAATCCAACAGTTCCAGGCCAAACAGGAATTGGCTTGGTCTATACTTAAAGGATAATTAATCCTTATTTATTTCATAAACTTATGAATATAAGAATAAAGAAATGTTTATTAAATTCGTACTGGACTTGTGTCTCAATGACAACTGAGCCACCAATAATTTACAAGCCGCCCCTGATTTTTTAGTCATTCTGTAACTTTGACTTTAGTTTTGATAATGGCCCAAATCTCAGAGAAAAATCGAGTCGACAACAGGATTTATCAACAAACTGATTGCCCTAAACCTTTTCGGATTAGTTATATTAGTAATCCATTGCACCAAAATGAATCCGATAATGGTTTGATCAACATCAGGCAGCAGGTTTAACGGCCCATCAAACGCTGATGCACTAAATTCAAGAGTCTTTGGTTTGCTACTGCTTTTCTTGCTACATCTCGGTAGCTCATCAAAACCGTAGGACGATAGGCATGCTCCTTGGCTATTTTAACCAACAACTTGGCGTGCTCGAAAAAGATTCTATAAGCTTGAAACACGGAGTATTTGGGATCAAACATATGAGTTGGGAGCGAAGCGATACCGTTCACTTCAATCACCACAAATTCACCTCGCTTGAATGCTTCCTCGGACTCAAACTTTAAATCCACCCTACCGAAGTTGTAACCAGGTTGTGAATCAAAGAATTTGAACACGGCAGCCTCAAGCTCAGCAGTTAATAAATGTTGATCATCAGTAAATTTACAACCCAATGTATGTGATCCAATAAAAGATAAACGTTTTTCTTGGCCCAGGGCTAATACTTCACTGGTATCAACCGACTGCAAGAATGCATACCAATGATCAGTAAAACGCGGGTGAGCTTGTGCAAGAGTCATCAAATCATCCCTACCGTTACCCTCCACGGCAGGAAAATGTTTCATATTTATACCCGTAATTTTGGGAACTCCATTTTGTCTTGTGTAAAAAACGCCACATTCAAAAGGGTTGGTCGTGAACTTTTGCAAAAGGTAATCTCCTAGCAATAGAGGTGCTTTAGCCTCCACATCTCGCTCGGAATCAAGCCTGCAAATTCCTTTACCTACACAACCAACATCAGACTTTAATATTACCGGATATCCGTGTTCCTCAACAAATTGGTAGATGGCAGCAGCCTTTTCATCAACTGACAACGAGCCCTCGATCAAACTCGTTGGCATGAACATATCTTGAGAGAAAGCCAACTGAGTTTCGAATTTAGAACCAATGCCAATCTCACCATGATTAAGACCATAATTTGCCTTGGTAAGGTTTTTAATGCTCACTAAATTGAGCAAACAATGCCACCCAAGACATACGTAGTACGGGGCCTCAAATACACGAGGGTGCCAGAATTCATATGGCTTAATCTTGAACCAACCCATCTAGGCTATCTCAATAATTTCTATTTTAATCACAACAGCCTAGCCAGGAATTATACGAGCAAATTTGCGTTTACCCACTTGCAGCACGAACGCCGCTGACTGTTTTATGTGAGCTTTGGGGTCGCTTACTTTTTCGCCATTAATCTTTACTGCTCCTTGCTGAACCATACGCATGCCCTCGGATGAACTGGCACAGAGCTGAGTCTCCTTTAATAGCGTTCCAATCGGTATACCTTCACCAATGACAATGGTAATTTCTTGCATATCATCAGGAATAGCGTTCTTTTGAAATCGCTGAATAAAGTCTCGTTTCGCATTGTCCGCCGCTTTTGCACTGTGAAAACGGGTTATGATCTCCTCACAGAGCAAAAATTTGATATCCCGCGGATTAGAACCATCAGCAATTTGTTGCTGAAAAGCCTTGATCTCCGTCATGGACCTGAAACTTAGCAACTCAAAATATCGCCACATCAACTCGTCTGAAACCGACATTAACTTACCAAACATATCGTTGGGCGCATCGGTAATCCCAATATAGTTACCCAAGGATTTCGACATCTTTTGTACGCCATCAAGACCTTCTAATATTGGTACGGTCAATATTGCCTGCTGAGACTTGCCATAAGCCCTCTGCATCTCACGCCCAACCAGCAAGTTGAACTTTTGATCGGTACCACCAAGCTCGATGTCCGACTCTAGCGCTACCGAGTCATATCCTTGAACTAACGGATAAAGAAATTCATGAATTGCTATCGATTGTTGAGCAGAGTAACGTTTACTAAAGTCGTCGCGCTCAAGCATTCTAGCTACTGTGTGCTGAGCTGCGAGGCGAATCATGTCCGCCGAGGTCATCTGACTCATCCACTCTGAGTTAAAACGTACTTTGGTAAGATTTGGATCGAGTATTTTGAATACTTGCTCTTTATATGTGATCGCATTTTGTTTAATCTCGGCCTCAGTCAAAGGTGGCCTGGTCGCGCTCTTTCCTGTCGGATCACCAATAAGGCCAGTGAAATCACCGATCAAAAATGTGACGTTGTGACCCATGGTTTGAAACTGACGGAGCTTATTTATCAGAACCGTATGACCCAAATGCAGATCAGGTGCGGTAGGATCAAATCCAGCTTTGACCTCCAAAGGCTTACCGCTTGCAAGCTTTACTTCTAGTTCATGCTGAGGAATGATTTCATCTGCTCCTCGCAGCAATTTGCGCATAGTTTCGCTAGGAGCATCAGGCATATCACTGACTTGAGTCGTTTTATCGTTCACTTTTATCGGTCTATATTGTGTCTCTTGCTGTAAGCAGAGCGTTATTTACAGCGCGAATGATACTTATTTTTGAGTCGAAAAGTAAGCGTGTAGCACTTGTGATAACCACAAAAATAGTCATACGCATTACTACTAGACCCGAATAGATAGCATTTATATTACTTTTCGCTAAAACCGATTGCCAAACCCGCCGCCTACCTGCACAATCGTGCGCTATTGATGTTAGTAAAAGCGCGTAGACGCTTGCAGCCACACAAAAAAATATGCCAATTAAGATTGAAATTCTAAATGAGCTGAAGAAGAATGCGCTTTCTAATCCAAAGTTTCTGAAGCCATCCCCCTCTCAGACAAAAATTAAAAAACGGCATTGGTTTCTAAGTTCCGTCGTAATTATTTGCGGTAGCTGGATCACGCATACGACGACCGCCACCATATCTGATAGCGCTAATACGCCTCAAGTTGAGAAAGCACCTGCGAGTAATGTCAGCACTAGACAAAATGGTGGCGACCTTACAGCGCTGTCTAATGGGCTAGGGGTAGGATCCTTATCCAGCGACGACGTCCGATCAAGCTTAGTGCCTACAACTAGTTCAGTTGATCAAGGCGTCACCGATAGCTCGACCACATCAAACTCTGAGATTCAATCAAGGAAGGAAACTTACAAGGTTACCAAAGGCGACTCACTGGGTTATATTTTTAAAAAACGTGGCTACGATTTAGCCATCCCTCATTTTGTTTCCAGACACGAGATTGCCCGCAAACTAACATCCATTAAAGTGGGAAAAGAGCTTTCCTTTCTGTTTGATTCCGATGACCAAATGATCGGTATTGAGTACCCGCTTAGCCCACTGCAAAAGTTATCGATTGAACTTGACGGATCTAATGTATCCAATGCTGAAATCGTTAATATTTCCTTTGAAACCCAAACTAAAACCATCTCCGCGGAGATAAACTCTTCGTTATACTTAGCTGCGCAAAACGCAGGATTGAGTATCAATCTAATTATGGAAATGGTTCGGATATTTGGCTGGGACGTTGATTTTGTCCAAGATATCCGACAGGGTGACTCATTTCATGTGGTTTATGAGGAGCACACCAAGGACGGAGTGAAAATCGACGATGGCGAAATCCTTGCCGCCGAATTTACTACTCAAGGACAGACCTATCGAGCTTTTAGGTTTGAAAACAAGGAAGGTAGTCCAAGCTATTTCAATGAGCGCGGAGAAAGCATGCTGGGTACATTTTTACGATCTCCGGTAGAATTCAGTCGCATATCATCACGATTTGGCAAGCGAAAGCACCCGATATTAAAAACATGGAAAGCACATAAAGGAGTTGACTACGCAGCCGCAACTGGTACACCAATCAGAGCAACCGCCGAGGGCAAAGTTGTTTCAGCTGGCAGGAAAGGAGGTTACGGCAAAACCGTGATTCTGCGTCATGCTGGCCGCTTCACTACGCTGTACGCGCACATGAATGGATACGCAAAAGGCATTAAAAGTGGTGTCAGGGTAAAACAAGGACAAACCATTGGCTATGTCGGCAGCACTGGAATGTCGACGGGCCCGCACCTACACTACGAATTCAGACTAGACGGTGTTCACCGCAATCCTCTTACCTTCAAAACGCCAAAAGCCTCATCCATAGGTCCGGAAAAGAAAATAGCTTTTGATGAACTGGCTCAAACCTATGCGATACAGTTAGACAATTTGAAGGGCGCGTACAATCTGGCGAAGAGCAAATCAGAAAGCGAGAAAAGCATATAAGTCGCAGAGTAAACGTATTTTCACAGCCAGGACAGGTACTCAAGTAAATGACTGAAAAGTTAGTGATCGGAATGATGTCGGGCACGAGCGCAGATGGAATTGATGCTGTCCTTGCCCGATTCAATTCGCCTCACGAAGTCGAAATTTTAACTACTCACTACGAAGACTACCCTCTTTCTGTGCGAAATCAGGTTAATGAGATAACGCACGCTCAGGAAATAGTCTCGTGCAGAGATACACCACTCAACGACCAACTAGCCTCTCTTTATGCGAATGCCTGCCTCGAGCTCATAACACAGTCCGGCGTAGATAAGAAAGAGATTAGTGCACTAGCAAATCACGGCCAGACCGTCAGGCATGAGCCCAATGCAAATCCTCCATACAGTCTCCAATTAGGCAACCCGCAGCTCATAGCAAATCAAACAGGCCTATTGACGGTCGCGAATTTTCGTCAAGCGGACTTAGCCGCGGGTGGACAAGGTGCACCATTAATGCCTGCGTTTCACTCTGCGGTTTTCAACGATAATAAACAGGGCAAATCAGGTCGATTCTTACTAAATATCGGCGGTATTGCCAACATCTCTCATCTTGGTGATACCGTGATAGGTTTTGATACTGGCCCTGGTAATACCCTGTTAGATCAATGGATCTATAAACATAAGCAACTAACATACGATAAAAGCGGAGCTTGGGCTGCATCAGGCCAGGTGAATAAAGAATTGTTAGGCCGTCTTGTGCTCGACCCTTATTTCAGCAAACCATTCCCGAAGAGTACGGGGCCCGATTATTTTAATCTATCTTGGTTGAACTCACATCTAAATAGCGAAACAGCTGAAGACGTGCAGGCTACCTTGCTCGAACTCACGGTTATAAGTGTTGCGAATGAACTTAAACAAGTTGGGGATCTTGGCGGCGACATCTTCGTTTGTGGAGGCGGAGCACACAATAAACTACTTATGAAGCGCCTACAGGAATCACTTCCCAGTTATCAGGTCCTTACCACGGATTCATTAGGCATTCCTGCAGACTGGGTCGAAGCTACTGGCTTTGCATGGCTTGGTTATTGCCGACTCCTTGAGAGAAACAGTAATCTTCCGAGCGTTACTGGCGCTACCGATGCAGTTTCATTGGGTGAGGTTTTCTTTCCGGAGTAGTCGCTAAGTCCACGATCTTCGAGCAATTATCAAAGCAGCACGAGGATCCGGCTGCAATCATCAACCACGCCTTAGCCTAGCTCACTGTAATACCATGACAGCAGTCGTATTTGATATACGGGAAATCAAAGCTATGCTCACAGAAGTAAAAAGAACTTATCAAGGTGCCCCTGGGCAAAACAAAAGATGGTTTACCGACCAAGACATGGATCTTTTCGTCTGGAGCGTAAAAGAGTGCGAGACTGAAAAAGATCACCTTCAATTGGAGAACGTGGTTAAATTTCAATTTAGTTCAAACAAGCAATCGAAGGAAATGGCCATCACGTGGCAAAAGGATGGAGACGTAGAAATATATGAGGTCGACGAAGGGTCGAGGCCTGAGAAACATCCGAGTTCACCAATTTTGGTCGAACCGGAGTCCGATTTAAATCTTGGTCAGCTAACTCTCATCAAGGAAGCAATGTCAACTGTCGACTATAAAACCGCTAGTTTCTTAATTAAGAAAATTTCACAGAGAGTAAAAGCGAATTAGCTCGCTTTTACTCTAACTCTTATATTTCGAGCTAGGCCGAGAATGAAGAACCGCAACCACAGGTAGTGGTTGCGTTGGGGTTATTGATGATGAATCGAGCACCATCAATATCATCTTTATAGTCAATCTTTGCGCCAATCAGGTATTGAAAACTCATCGGATCGACCAATAGTCGAACACCGTCGGTGTCCACGGCTGTGTCGTCATCTTGTTGGTCTTCATCGAAAGTAAACCCATATTGAAAACCGGAACATCCGCCACCTTGGACATACACCCTAAGTTTGAGCTCTTGATTATCCTCTTCGGCAATCAGTTCAGAAACTTTTGAGGCCGCTGCAGCGGTAAAATCTAGCGGCCTGGCTTGTTCAACTTCAATCATGATTTGTTCTCATAAGCGCACCTAAGTTTGATGCACTCTCTTGTAAAACGTTGTCTGTCGTTAATATAAGGGTTTAAGACAAAGACTCAAGTTTCTTTTTCTTTGGCTCTTCGTTGGCTGCAGGTGCTGAATTCGCGGCATCATAAACCGGCGCGGCCGAATCGGAAACCAAGCTACCATTTAGCACCGCACCCAATTCCATTTCAACGGCCTTGTAATGTATGTCGCCCTCAATTTTAGCATTGGCTTGTAACTCCACATGACCTTTTGACGCAATATTACCTTTCACAGTACCGTTAACGACCACATGTGGAACATTGATATCACCTTCAATTACACCGGTTTCGCTCAATACTAGGGTGCCATTATTATTATCATGTGCGGATACATGGCCTCGTATATGGCCATCAACGCGCAAGCCCCCGGTGAATTCCAAATCGCCCTGTAAAACAGAACCCGATCCTATGAGCGTATCGATGGTTTCTACTGGCTTACTGATTTTTTCTTTACTTCGTTTCATTGATAACTCTTGATTGTTATTTTTAATTTTATTGACAGGAGCGGATCCATCATTGACGGCTTCCAAACGCTTCTTTTTACCGAACATTATAAGGGCACCTTCGCGATTTTAACCCGCATTTTCTGCATTTGAAGAGATATTTACCCATTTTTCTATGGTCTCTCCACCCTGCAACTTTAATTCAACTTTTAGTCTAGCTTTTTCGGCAAGGCTTGTTTTATTAATCACGCCGGACACTTGTTGAAAATATTGGTAATTAACACTCCTAGATGAACTGTTTGGCCAGCGTTCGGTTACCAAACCATTTTCGTACAGAGTAACCTTCAAGTTACCTCGGACTTGTTTCTTGTGGCTGATAGCCTGCACTAGGGTTATATCAAACCCCAACTGTCCATCCAAAAAAGAGTATGAGACAGACTGTATAGCCGGTCCACTCTCACCGTCCTCCGGTGAGATAATGCTTCGATAAAAGTCCAATCTAGCTCCGAGAACCGCGTTTTTTTGCTCAGAATTTCCATACGCTAGATTTAGCTGTCTGTAGGCTTCTTCCTGAATTTGCTTTTGTCGTTGGGCGAAGATTAGTGCTTCTTGGGCCTTGTCCAAATCGAGCTCAACCGAAGCTAATCGATCTCGTAGAGTACTCAGCTGACCTTGGTCTCGCTCAAGTTGCGCATTTCCGGTCTTTACTCCCTGGCTATAAACCACATAGAGAGTGGTAAGAAACATGAACATACCAGCTACGAAGAGTCCCATAAGTACATTCGTCGACATTTTAGGTTTAATCGTTAAATCGTTGGTAGCATTACGGATCATATCTAAAAACACTTTCTAATGTGAAGAATCACTATTATTTATGGTAAAACTGGCGCATTTTGCAGCGCCGCCATCTCATCAAATCCGAACATGATATTCATATTCTGTACAGCCTGACCTGCTGCCCCTTTAGTCAAATTATCAATAACTGAAAGAACAACAAGCTTACCTGAACCGCCAGCCTTATGTATGGCAATTCGGCACATATTCGAAGTTTTCACTGAACGCGTATCTGGATGAGCACCGAGCGGCAGAACATCTACGAATGCCTCATCTTTATAAAAAGAAGCAAACCTATGGTGCACCGCCTCAATGGACATCGAAGCATCCAGTAGATCAGCATAAAGGGTTGCATGAATACCCCTGAGCATAGGCGTCAAGTGTGGTACAAAGCTCAAACGAACGGCCTCTTGGGAGTGTAGGTTGAGATTTTGCTCAATTTCGGGGTGGTGACGATGTCCCGGCACTGCATAAGCCTTAAAACTGTCAGCGACCTCACTGTAGAGGTTTGCCACGCTAGACCCTCGACCAGCTCCGGTGACTCCCGACTTTGTATCGGCGATCAGATCTTTAACATTGATCAACCCGTATTGTACCAATGGTAGGAACCCCAGCGTCGTCGCTGTAGGATAACAACCTGGATTCGCCACAATTCTTGCCGATTTAATCGCCTCTCTATTAATCTCTGGCAAACCATAAACGGCTTCCTCTACTAGGTCAGCACAGGCGTGATCCATGCCATACCAGCTCGACCAAGTGGCTATATTTTTGATTCGAAAGTCTGCAGCCAAATCGATTAATCTCACTCCATGGTCAACCAACGCTCTCGCATGCTGCATGGCTATGCCATTTGGCGTAGCACTAAAAACAACGTCACACGACCCGAAGCTACCTTCTTCTGGCTCAGAGAACACCAGATCGGTAAAGTCTCTTAAACTGGGGAACAGATCCGACACAGGCCTTCCTACCTCGGATCTAGACGTAATAATGGAAATTTCAACACCCGGATGGCCAACCAACAACCTTAGTAGTTCAACGCCAGTGTAACCAGTTCCGCCAATCACACCTACTTTAACGGTTTTCATAATTCTTAAGATGGATAAGCGAGTTAGATTTACGAAAAAGGTGATCGCAAAAATTAGAATTGGTCGAATTTTACGCGTAGTGGTATAAATTCGCTACTGTCTAATCGGAAGAAGTTGCCAGAGTTGAACAAATCAATCCTCAAGACGTAAAAAAGCCGACACAGTGGTCGGCTTTTTTCGAGTCTGATAAAAACCAGACTGAAACGTGAATTAACGTTTCGAGAATTGTGGTCTGCGACGCGCGCCTTTAAGACCAACCTTCTTACGTTCCACTTCTCGAGCATCCCGAGTAACGAAACCTGCTGAACGAAGCGTTGGACGCAACTCTTCGTTATAAGCAAGAAGTGCACGAGTGATTCCGTGACGAATTGCGCCAGCTTGACCGCTACCGCCACCGCCTTGCACATTCACGTTGATATCAAAGTTTTCTAGCATGTCCAGTAGAGCCAAAGGTTGACGAACCACCATTCTGGCGGTTTCACGGCCAAAATACTCGTCCAATGGGCGTTGGTTAACTGTAATGTTGCCAGAACCAGATTGTAGGCGTACGCGAGCTGTAGAGGACTTACGACGACCAGTGCCTAGATATACTTCAGACATATTAATTCTCCCTTAAATCTCTAACACTTTAGGCTCTTGAGCTTGATGTTTGTGCTCAGGACCGGCATAGATATGTAGTTTTTTGAACATAGCGCGACCCAATGGGTTTTTAGGTAACATGCCACGCACTGCATTTTCAATGATTCGCTCAGGTGCGTGCTCACGCAGTTTACGAACATTAATATCTTTAATACCACCCGGATATCCCGTGTGACGGTAATAGATTTTATCTTCTTCTTTGTTACCGGTTACCGCGATTTTTTCGGCGTTGATAACTACGATGTGGTCGCCAGTATCCACGTGAGGCGTGTACTCTGGTTTATGTTTGCCACGCAAGCGAAGGGCGATTTCAGTCGCCACACGGCCAAGCACTTTATCGGTGGCATCGACGACGTACCACTCGCGCTTAACCTCTGCTGGCTTTGCAGAAAATGTTTTCATTATTAAAAACCTATTTATCTATGTGTCTATCTCACTGCCGCCAGAGCTCAATAACCAATGGCCAGCACCTACAATTCAAAATATGAATCAAATCCCGCCTAATACAGGCAGGAAAGTCGCGCGATGATAAAGCCCTCCCTAGAGATTAGCAAGGAAAAAACCGCTTAAATCCAAGGTTTTATTGAAATAAATTGCTACTGAGCTGCTGTCGACAAGCTTGAGGTTAGGCGAGCACGCCTGTTTTCATGCAGTTTACCAAATCGTCCTCATGCGAACGCGATGTACGAATGCCAATGTCAGCGGCGATGGAGATTCTTCAGGAGCATATGCCTACCCACAACACTGTAGGCAAAAAAAAGGCGCGGACTTTATGTTCCGCGCCCAAACCACCAAAGGAGGATGGAGGAGATGTGCAACCAGGTCACTCTGACCTAGCTTGAAAACGTTACATTGAAAAGAGCCTCAGCTCAATCAATCTCAATAACAACATTATTGATCTCTCGATGAAGAAAGTCAAAACAAAAGTCATCAACACAAAAACATAAAAACAATTACAAGCAATTGTTTTTAATGATTTATTATTTTTATTAATTCATGTTATAACTATATATCATGACATTTATTTGGTTTATGCAATTAAATCAATGCTACTCAGGTCCGCTGTTATCCTCGCCACTCTAATAACGCCAACGCTGTCTTAATCTCAGTTAAACAGCAACAATGATACAACCTTCAAGCCAGACCTAGTACAATGTAACCTTAATCTATAGTCAGAATATTCCTATGTCTCGATCAACCACGACGTTTACAGATAATCTTATCTGTGCCCTAGACAAAGGGCTGCGAAGTTCATTCACGAAGCCAAGTTCGAAGCGGGCAACTCCTGCGGACGATATATCGGACGATCCAATTCGCAGTTACCCTCACCTTCAACAACGCTCTGGGGCTCTAATGCGTGTAAACCATGTTGGTGAAGTCTGCGCTCAAGCGCTTTACCAAGGGCAAGCCCTCACTTCTCGCTCCCAAGAAGTAAGACAGAAAATGCAGGAGGCTGCTGATGAGGAGATCGACCATCTAAATTGGTGCTACAGCAGAATTCAACAACTGGAATCCCATACCAGCTATTTGAATCCAATCTGGTATTTAGGCTCCTTTGCAATTGGTGTCACAGCTGGCCTAGCTGGCGACAAGTGGAGCCTTGGTTTCTTAGCAGAAACCGAAAAACAAGTGGTTGAACACCTCGAGTCTCACTTAGAACGTCTTCCTGTCGAAGACACAGCCAGTAGAGCCGTTGTTGAACAGATGGCAATTGATGAGGCAAAACATGCCGAAATGGCAGAGAACAACGGAGCTGCAAACCTACCAACTCCAGTCAAGCACATGATGCGAGCGACCGCCAAAATTATGACGACACTTTCCGAGAGGATTTAACAGGCTTAGCGAACTCTCTCAAACACAAACCGTCGGTCGATCGAATGTAATGCTAAAGCAAATCGAGCGAGATTAAGGCTGGCTCAAAAGACCTCGGTCTCGCTTCCGAGTTCAGGTGACGATTGTGCGGTAACTTCCTTTACGAGCAACGTGAGCGGCAAACAGCGCAGTAGCGAGCAAAGTAACTGCCCCCGCCTGATGCAAGGCACCCAGCCAAACGGGCACTCTCATTACTAGAGTGGAAATGCCAAGCAGAATCTGAAAAATAACGGCTATTTTTACCCAATGATATTGGGTAACAAAGTTCTCGCTTCGAGATTTCAAGAACCCCCAAATAACAAACGCAAATACGACCAGCGCCAAACATCTGTGCACAAACTGTATAGCCGCAGGGTTTTCAAATAAATTCAGCCAAACAGGCATCATGTTTAGAAGCCCACCAGGCACCCATTCACCACCCATTTTGGGAAATGTGTTGTAGATAAAACCTGCTTTGGTGCCCGCGACAAAACCGCCACTCATTATCATCACAAAGATAATGCCAATCACCACGGTTGTGGCTTTTAGATAAGACCCACTGGCTTGACTGTGGCGCTGCTCACCTCGTAGAAAGTCCATAGCAAACCAGAGCATGCATGCAAATATCACGATCGCTAAACTCAAGTGCGCCGTTAGACGGTATTGGCTAACCCGCGGCACATCAACCAAGCCGCTCTTAACCATGTACCAACCCATTAATCCTTGTAAACCACCTAGAACAAACAAACCGAACAGCCTTCCGTACCAAGCTCGAGGCACCATACCTCGCACCATGAAATACAGAAGAGGCAAGAAATAAATCATGCCGATAACGCGACCCAGCACTCGATGCCCATACTCCCAGTAAAAAATACTCTTGAAACCTTCTAGACTCATCCCGGCGTTAATCTTGAGATACTCAGGAGATTGGCGATACTTATTAAACACATCCATCCACTGAGCCTCGTTCATGGGAGGAATAATACCCATAATCGGTTCCCATTCGACCATGGACAGGCCGGACTGAGTCAACCTGGTAACACCTCCAACCACAACCATGAGATAAATCACGGCAGCACAGGCTAGAAGCCAATAACCAAGGACTAATGCATGCTGATATTCTGATTGCTGTTTCATATACACAAGGGCCTTATCAGGGCCACTGCAGCCGGAGCCTAAGACTTCGGCCACAATTTACAAACGTCGAGAGTTTACTAAACACAGTAGAGTCTGAGTGTGAAATTTCGGTCGAAATTATAGCCAAGACAGCATCAGACAAACAAGGACGTGACCAACAATCAGAAGAGCTATACGACAAAACGTTTTTATCGACAACTCTGTGCGATAAAGCTAGACACCTATCTGTCTGCGATCAATGGCATCAAAATATTAAAAGAACTTTGGCTCAGTCAATACCTTGAAACACCAAGGTCGCGTTAGTACCACCAAAACCGAAGCTATTTGACATCATAGTTTTCACTTTTTCAGTTGCGTTTTCCATCAGTATTGGCAGCCCTTTCGCAGCCTCGTCAAGCTCCTTAATATTCGCTGAGGCAGCAAGAAATTTTTCTTTGAGCATAATCAGAGAATAAATGGCTTCATGCACACCAGCCGCGCCCAATGCATGCCCAGAAAGACTTTTGGTTGCGCTAATGAATGGCATCTTATCCTCAAAAACAGTCTTTAGCGCTTCAAGTTCCTTCACATCCCCAACTGGAGTACTGGTTCCATGAGTATTGACGTAATCAACTGGGCCATCAACTGTTTCTAACGCTTGCTGCATGCAGCGCACTGCGCCCTCGCCTGATGGCGCCACCATGTCGAAACCATCAGATGTAGCTCCAAAGCCGACTAACTCAGCGTAAATTTCAGCTCCGCGCGCTTTGGCATGCTCATACTCCTCCAGCACCAAAATACCACCACCGCCAGCAATTACAAACCCATCTCGATTGGCATCATAGGTCCGTGATGCTTCCGTTGGAGTATCATTGTATTTGCTAGACATTGCTCCCATAGCATCGAATAAAATAGACATTGTCCAATGCTCTTCCTCGCCACCACCCGCAAATACTGTGTGATGGCGACCACTTTTTATCAAATCGGCTGCATGTCCGATACAATGAGCACTGGTCGAACATGCCGAACTTATCGAATAAGACGTGCCTTGGATGCCAAACATAGTTGAAAGACAAGCTGATGTTGTACTTCCCATTGTTTTTGGAACAGCGTATGGACCAACTCGTTTTACGCCTCTTTCTTTAGCAATATTAGCGGCTAAGATATTATTTGCTGGCGACCCGCCTCCGGAACCAGTGATCAAGCCAACTTTAGTACTCTTGATTTCCTCAGGATCCAAACCAGCGTCCTTTATAGCCTGCTGCATAGCGATGTAACTAAAGGCCGCGGCATCACCCATAAATCGAAGATGCTTTCGGTCTATAAGCTCTTTTTGATCAAGATGCACGCGACCAGCAATCTGACTGCGCATGCCAAGCTCAGCATAATCATCGCAGAATTGAATGCCAGACTTACCTTGTTTTAAACTTTGCGTGACCTCAGCTATGTCATTGCCTAAGCTCGACACAACTCCCATTCCAGTAATAACAACTCGTTTCATGATTCTATTCTCTCGATTGCAGCCCTATTTTGTACAACTACGCTGTTCTAACTCTATTTTCCGTCAGCCCCAAACAAACCAACTTTCAAATCGGTCATGGTATAAATCAGCTCATCGTCGACATAAACATTGGCATCACCGATACCCATAAAAAGTCGACGAGATATAACTCGTTTCATATCTATCTCATAACGAACGAGGTTAGCATCCGGCTCAACTTGACCAGTGAATTTAACCTCACCCACGCCCAGCGCCCGCCCCTTACCGGGACCACCGATCCACGACAAATAAAAGCCCACAAGCTGCCAAACGGCATCAAGGCCAAGACATCCAGGCATCACAGGGTCGCCTTTAAAATGACAGTCAAAAAACCACAATTCAGGCTTTACATCAAGCTCAGCGATAATTTTTCCCTTGCCGTGATCACCACCATCATCATTAATTTGGGTGATGCGGTCAAACATTAGCATTGGCGGCAATGGCAAACGTGAAATGTCTTGATCGGGTAATTCTCCATTACCATGAGCAATCAAATCTTCGTAGCTGTAGCTGCTTTGTTGTTTCATATTATCTTGTCCTATCGAATCTTCGCAATTTAATGACCTGAGGCCATTTTTAGTTCGGTGTGAAGACTAGCTCGTAAAAAAATAAATGCAAGTCATTTGTAAAAAACGCCATAAGCTTACCACTTGTAATTGACAATGCGTCGAACTCTCTATCATTAACTGCGTTTATAGAACCAGTAACAGTGCCAACGGCAAACTCACAATAGCAGCCAAGTTGGCAATAATCACCATCGAAGCGACGCGGTCGGGCTCGCAGTCATATTGTTCGGCTAACATATAGTTTATTACCGCAGGCGGCAGCGCCCCAAACAAAATAAGAATACTCTTGTGTAATGGACTCAGGGGAATAAAGAACATTAGAACAAACGCCAGAGAGACGCCTATCACAGGGCAAAATACAGCCATCATTACACCAACTTTAATATCCTGCAGCCCCAGCCTTGTCAGACGCACTCCTAATGAAAAAAGCATCAACGGTATCGCTACCTGACCCATCATTTGCAAAGGGGTATCCACCGCCACTGGCAAAGTGACATTCAAAGCCTTAAACAAACCACCCGCGATTACGGCAATGATAATGGGTGTTTTCAAAACTTGCCAACTAGACGCGTGGCCAGAGTAAATTTTGATGCCAATGGTAAAGCAAAGAATATTTCCAGCGACCACCAGCATTATGCCGCCATCTAGAGCCTCCTGGCCAAGCGCAAGGATATACAGAGGCAGGCCAAGGTTTGCCCAATTTGAGAACATGGCTGAGGGTATCAACGCTCTCGGCCCGTAACCCAAGACTTTGGCGAGAAGAAAAGCTATGAGCCCGGAACCGAGCATTAATAAACAGCCCGCTATAACGAGGCTCGAGTACTCAAGAGGAGAGAAGCCCTCTTGCACCATTACATGAAAAATCAACACTGGCATAAACACATCCATCACCAACTGATTGGTGATGCGCATCTCCGGTCGGACGCGAGCGCCGTAAAAGTATCCCACCGCGATTATGATGAAGAGTGGTGCAACGATATTAAATACTTGTACCAGCATAAATTACGAACTCGAAATAGAATGGCATGTGTAAGCTTGGAATTGATTAAGACACAGCAAACAAGAAGCTTTTGGATATAATCTCATACTTACTTGCAATTGACCTTATTTGATTGGCCACCTGAGTCCTCTCAAGACACTCAAAAAATTACCTTCAAATCACAAAAACCAAGTTATGAGTCAGCAAAAAGACAAACTGTACGCAAAAACCAGAGACCAAGTCGGTCGCTTTAAGTTTGATGACAAGGTCGCCTCAGTCTTCAGTGACATGATTTCTCGATCGGTACCCAGTTACCAGCCAATCTTGAGCATGCTACCAACAATCACACGTGAATTCAGACAGAACGGAGCAAACTATTATGACTTAGGCTGCTCTCTGGGAGCAGGTCTACATGCCATGTCTGAGGGATTGAAAGATACCATTGGGCTCGATGATATAAGTGGTAATTTGATCGGCATAGATACATCTAGAGCGATGATTGAGCGCGCAAAGGATTACCGTTGCCCTTACAGCAACTTAAGCGTTATTTTTACCGAAGCAAATATATTAGACAGCGCTGTAAACAACGCCGCCATGGTCTTACTTAATTTCACGCTACAATTTTTGCCTTTGGAGAGTCGCGAAAACCTGCTCGGCAAGGTCTATGATGGCTTAAATCCTGGAGGCGCTCTGATACTTTCTGAAAAGATTTGTTATGAGGATGCCGCTACCGACTCTAAGATGATTGACATCCATCACCGCTATAAAGCAGACCAAGGATATAGTCAGTTAGAGATTAGTCAAAAAAGAGACGCAATCGAAAACGTATTGATCCCCGAAACATTGGAAACTCATATCAATAGACTCTCGCAGGTTGGTTTTTCTATCGTTACACCTTGGCATCAAAACCTACAATTCATCTCCATCCTGGCAATAAAGGGGTAAGCTATGTCTTCTAGCCCATACCTCCCCTTCATCAACAACTTTCTGGATCGCAAAGAGTTTGCCACTCATACAAAACACTTTGAGAGCCGAATCTCGGAGCGCGCCAACCCGCAGAGACATGGAGATCTACCTAAGTGGCAAGAGTTTGTAAATGCCCTTCCAAACGCAACGCCCAGCGATATCGATCTGAGTGCGGATGCGATTAAAATTGGCGTGGCAAGCGACTTGAGCGCAGATGAGGCAAACCAACTTCACGAAGCCTTATTCGCCCTAAAGCCCTGGCGCAAAGGTCCCTATCAAGTCTTCGATACATTCATTGACACAGAATGGCGATCTGATTGGAAGTGGCAACGAGTAAAACCTCATATAAGCAACCTCGATGGAAGGAAAGTCCTAGACGTTGGCTGCGGGACCGGTTATCACTGCTGGCGCATGCTGGGTGATGGCGCCGACTACGTTCTAGGTATCGATCCAAGCATGCGTTTCGTGATGCAATACAATGCCATACAAAAATACCTTAATGACTCGCGATTCGATTTTGCACCCATCGGAATCGAAGACATGCCTGGGGATTTAGCGATCTTCGATAGCGTCTTTTCGATGGGAGTCTTGTATCACCGTCGCAACCCCATCAATCACATTTTAGAATTGAGGGACCTACTGACTCCAGGTGGCGAACTGGTGTTAGAAACCCTAATTATAGACAGCGCAGAGGGAGGAATTTTTACCCCCGAAGATCGCTATGCACAAATGAGAAATGTTTGGAGTATCACCACGATCGAAAAAACTCTTGAATTATTAGAAAGTGCCGACTTTACAGAAGTACGATGTGTGGACCAAAACACCACATCACTTGATGAACAGCGACAAACTGATTGGATGCAATTTCACTCACTCAAAGAGTTTCTAGACCCGCGAGACATTAGCAAGACAATTGAGGGTCACCCCGCCCCCAAACGCGGCATATTTATCGCAAACAAAAAGAGCTAGCTAGACCCTTTTATCGAATAAGCTTGGCTAAAATCAAAACTACAAAACAAAATGCTTTGATAATTTGAGGCCCTGAGATTGATAATTTGATGGCACCCCGTGGCCATATATTCGATCTGGCGTATCTAACATTTTTTCGTAGACTAAACGACCCACATTTTGCCCGTGTTCTAACAAAAAGGGCACGTCGAAAGAACGCACTTCCAAAACTGCTTTGGACCCCTTGCCGCCCGCTTCAGGGGCACCAAAACCCGGATCGAAAAAGCCTGCGTAGTGCACCCTAAACTCGCCAACCAGCGTATCGTAAGCAATCATTTCAGCAGCGTAATCGAAGGGAACATGGACCGCTTCTTTGGAAACTAAAATATAGAATTCACCAGGATCGAGAATCAGTTGTTTGGAGTTCGAAAAAAGTGGCTCCCAATAATCACTCATTTTATGGGCTCCGGGCGCGTCCATATCAACCACACCTGAATGACGTTTAGCACGATAGCCGATAAGTCCATCGTTACTCGCTCCCACTAGATCAACGCTTACTGGCACGCCATTTTTGACTTGGTTTTGAGTCAAATCTTGATCAACTAACCTTTGCTCTTGTTGTAATAATAAGTGCGCCTTGTCGTCAATACTGGAGAGCCCCGAACGAATTCGAAGTTGCGACAAACGCGATCCTTCTCGTACCAAGACGCTGAATGTCAAAGGTGCTATTTCAGCGAAAAGAGGCCCATTATAACCAGCAGGCACTTGTTCGAACTCAACTCCGAAATCAGTAATTAAACGGGTAAAAACATCCAAACGCCCCGTGGAACTTTTGGGATTTCCTGCGGCCGAAAGACTAGATGGCAAACTCAAGCTTTCTTGCAACGGCACGATATAGACGCATGATTTTTCTAACACAGCCCCGCCACTGAGATCGACACTATGCATGGTCATGCTATCTAAGCACTCGGAGACAGTTCTGTCTTTACCTGGCAGAAATGACGATCGCACTCGATATGCTACCTCGCCTAAACGCAAATCTAGGCTTGCCGGTTGTATTTGATCAGCATCAGGCTGATTCTCCATCTCGATTACGCCTTGTTCGATAAGCGCCTTAAGCTGTTGCGAAGCAAGCGCTCCGTTCTGATCGAATTGAGTCATCGTTTATATGCCAAGATTTCTTTGAATACAGCGTTCTTTTATTTTTGAGTCGGTCCAAACTGAACTTTTTTAGCAAAACTCTACTCAGTCAAACACAATCGTTTTGGCGTTATACACCAACACTTTATGCTCTACCACCTTTCGAAGGGCTTTGACGAATATTTTTCGCTCTACATTTTGCCCCTTCTGAATAAATTCTTGCTGATCATCACCCGCTTTCACATCCAAAACACCTTGTGCAACTATTGGCCCCTGAGTTTTAGCTTCCACTAATCTGGCTGTTGCACCAAGCAACTTGAGCCCTTGGTCGTGCGCGAGAGCATAGGCTTTTTCACTTTTCACGGATGGTAAAAAAGAATTGTGAACCGACAAAATGAGACCTTCGGTAGAATCTATAACCTTCTGACTCAGCAGAGAATCATACCGAGCCAAGGCTAGTACATCTGGCGAATAACGACTAAGCACTTCCATTTGCAGCTGTTCTATTCCGTCCGATGCCGCCGTGAGGTTAGTATTAAAAAAGGGAATACCAAAGCGATCCGCCACCGCTTTAGCTGGTTCAAAATCGCTACATATAAATGGAATACTGTAGGCTGGAAAATAGCCCGAACCAACTCTCTTAAGCAGATCAGTAAGGACATGAGTTTGCTCTGAGCAAAAAACACCCACGGAGACGGGTTCAGAAGATAGGCGTACCTGCCAATTTGAACTTGACTGGATGTCGGCGAGAGTTTCATCTAGGGCTGCTTCGCACTCTTTTTGTGTTTCCCATCCTGCACAGCCTTCCCAAGAGACTCGACCGAACACCTGGTCACCCTTTGCGTATTGCACAATCTGATCGACTGGCACATTCTCGCCCGCAAACAAATCAAGCAACCGAACACTTATCTCGCTCGACCGGTCACTTCGAAACATTAAACTGCCGAGCTTCTTTAAATCATTCATACACGAGTCCAGGCTCACAAGAGGTTTTGGTCACAAGGCAAGAATACACCTGTTTTAGAAGCAAAAAAACCAGTCAATGATGGTGTTGTCTTGCAACAAACCAACCAGATTTGTCTCACCACGCGATTTAGATATTGCAGAATTATAGAAAAAACTATCACTTTGTCTTTTTACCAAGCTGTACGAATGCGGAACATCAAGGTCTTGGTGAACTCAAGTTGAAAAAATCACTGCTATTTATTCTCAATATGGGCCAGAGAGCTAGTCTAATTAGGGACTGCTGAGATATAATCTTGCGCGCAACTTACATTCATGGGAGAGAGTCTGATTTTGTTATTTGGTCAGACCGCCGAAGGCGCAACGTGCTCGTAACCGCTCAGGCAAAATGGACCGTGAATGTGCTGGTGAATAGATTTGCTAATTCATCGGCTGGTTGTCTCTGGAGAGCGTTTGCCGTCAATCGTGCATAGTTTAAACAACTCACACAATAACGGGATAAACCACCGAAGAGGTAATCTTTCAGGTAACCGGACAGAGGAGCAGAATTTCAAATGACGTCAATTTTGCGACGTCATTAAGTTGTGTTCATCTGCCTTGGTTACAACGTTCAAGCGTCATGTACCGTTTAAAAGACCGACGCTGAGGTTGGATATATAGATCAATCTATTAGTCCACCAGCTCAGATGAACTTCCTAAATTACACAGTCAGAACACTGTTGAGGAATCATCATGAGCGAGCCAAAACAAACCCAACTCTTTCGACAACACCAAGATCTAGACGCTAAATTAGTTGATTTTGGGGGCTGGGCACTTCCAGTTAACTATGGCTCTCAGGTAGAAGAGCATCACGCTGTGCGCAGAGACTGCGGTATGTTTGATGTTTCTCATATGACTGTCAGCGATGTTGAAGGAGCCGACACAATCCCTTTTCTCTCAAAGTTGCTCGCCAACGACATCAACAAAGTCACCAAGACACCAGGCAAAGCCATTTATAGCTGTATGCTAAATGAAGACGGCGGGGTCATTGACGATTTGATTGTCTATTTCTTAAATGATCAACATTGTCGTCTGGTCACAAATGCCGCCACCAACGAAAAGGATATGGCCTGGCTCGAAAAGCAGACTGATCGTTTTGACGTGAAGGTAGTAGAAAAGCCCGATCTAGCACTACTTGCCGTGCAAGGCCCCAATGCCATTCAAAAAGTTTGCTCGGTTGTCGATTCGGAGTTCGCAAGAAAAATCGAAGAACTTAAGCGATTTCAAGGCACATTCCATGGTGACCATTTCATTGGTCGCACTGGCTACACTGGCGAAGATGGTGTTGAACTGATCGCCAATTCTGACTACATCAATTCAATTTGGGAAGCGCTGTTAAAAGAAGACGTGCAACCAGCGGGCCTTGGAGCGCGAGACACTCTTAGACTTGAAGCCGGTATGGCATTATATGGCAACGATCTCGATGAGGAACACACCCCATTAGACAGCGGCCTAAAGTGGACAGTAAGCCTAAATAGTGACCGTGACTTCATTGGTAAGAGCAATCTGAAGGAGCCAGCCAACTTTTCAATGATTGGCCTTATTCTAGAAGATCGTGGTGTATTACGTAGTCACCAAGAAGTTCACTCAGAGCATGGGAAAATTGGCGAAATCACCAGTGGTACTTTCTCACCGACCTTAGAGAAATCCATCGCTCTGGCACGAGTCTCGAATGCAAACAAACCTCAAGTCGACGATATAGTAAAAATTGCCGTTCGAAAGAAAATGCTCAACGCAAGAGTCGTTAAGTATCCATTCGTTTAACTCAACACCTTCACTTAGTGTTCAACCATCAATTCAAAGAGTCTCGATATGACACAATTTAATTTTGCGAATCGCCACATTGGTTTAAGTGATCAAGATATTCAAGAAATGCTAGCTGAACTAGGGTACGAGTCCTTAGATGCATTAACTGAGAATGTGGTACCAGCCGGCATTGCTGACAACGCTCCATTGGCTCTCAAGACACCTTTACGTGAAGAACAGGCCTTAGAGGAATTGAAAGAGATTGCGAGTAAAAACAAAGTTCTCAAATCGTTGATAGGCCAGGGATATTACAATACCCACACGCCCAAAGTCATTCTTCGTAATGTGATGGAAAATCCGGCCTGGTACACCGCTTACACGCCGTATCAGCCAGAAATATCACAAGGTAGATTAGAAGTCTTATTCTATTTCCAAACAATGGTGAGTGAGTTAACGGGTATGGACATTGCCAATGCCTCGTTACTTGATGAAGGCACAGCTGCAGGCGAAGCACTGACGCTAGCACATCGGGTGCTAAAGGGTAAGCGCAATAAATGCCTAGTCTCACAAAACTGTCATCCGCAAACTCTAGAGATTTTAAACACTAGAGCCACTCCCCTTGGAATCGAATTGATCATGTTCGATGAAACCAAACCCGTTGAATCATGGGACGATGTGTTTGCTACGTTGATTCAGTACCCCGACACCTACGGAACAGTTAACCAGCTATCAGAACTGTGCGACATAGCTCATGAACACAAGGCTCTGGTTATTATGGCCAGTGATTTACTGGCATTGACCATGCTTAAGTCACCTGGAGAGCTTGGTGCCGATATCGTCGTGGGTAACTCCCAACGATTCGGTGTGCCACTAGGGTTTGGCGGACCTCATGCCGGTTTCTTTGCGGTGAAGGATAAATACAAGCGCTCAATGCCTGGGCGCTTGGTGGGTCAGTCGATAGATGCACATGGTCAACCAGCTTACCGTTTAGCGCTGCAAACTCGTGAGCAACACATACGACGCGAGAAAGCCACGTCGAACATCTGTACTGCTCAAGCACTGCTAGCGATAATGGCAACGTTATATGCATGCTACCAAGGCCCAGACAGACTCAAGGCAATCGCCAAGCAAACCAATCGGTTGGCACGAACACTTGCTAAACAAGCTCAATTGGCGGGCATCAAAACAAATAAGGTGATGTTTGATACGGTAACACTATCAGAAGTTGATGCGGAGTCCATTGCCAAGCAAGCATTGCAGGCCGGCTATAACCTGAACGTACGTGACAGCAACACAGTCAGTATTTCGTTCGACGAAACGTGTTCTGAAAAAGACTTAAACACGCTATTAGAGTGCGTTGGCGCTTCTGCCGTAGATGACCTTGAGGATTCGGTTAGCGATGAGTTCTTAAGGGACGACAATTTCCTCACCCAAGAGGTATTTCACGCTTACCAGAGTGAAACAGAAATGATGCGATACCTACGCAAACTTTCTGAGAAAGACATCGCTTTGGACAGAGCCATGATCCCATTGGGCTCATGCACAATGAAGCTCAATGCGGCGACTGAGATGACGCCCGTTACTTGGCCTGAATTCTCGAACATCCATCCTTTTGCACCGTTGGATCAAACCGAAGGTTACAGAGAGATGATCTCGCAGTTAGAGGAGATGCTTTGTGCCTGCACAGGTTACGACGCAATGTCTTTGCAGCCAAATGCTGGCTCACAAGGTGAGTATGCGGGTCTGCTAGCCATCAAGGCCTATCATGAAGCCAATGGAGACTTTGATAGAGACATATGCCTAATCCCAAGTTCCGCACACGGCACCAATCCGGCAAGTGCCCAAATGGCCAACATGAAAGTTGTTGTGATTCAGTGTGATGACCAGGGTAACGTAGACCTTTCAGATCTTAACGATAAAATTGCAGCGAATGTAGGCAGGATAGCGGCGATTATGATCACCTATCCTTCAACGCACGGTGTGTTCGAAGAGGACGTCACCAAAGTATGTGACGCCGTACATGAAGCTGGCGGGCAAGTCTACATTGATGGTGCCAACCTAAATGCACTGGTTGGTGTTGCTCAGCCAGGTAAATTTGGTGGCGACGTTTCTCACCTCAATCTGCACAAAACCTTCTGTATTCCTCATGGCGGTGGTGGCCCAGGTGTTGGCCCGGTTGGCGTCGGCGCTCACTTGGCTCCATATATGCCTAAAGATGGCGTCAATGGTGATCGAACAGGTGCTCTAATCAGTGCAGCACCGTTTGGTAGCGCAAGCATTCTACCTATCTCATGGATGTATATCAGAATGATGGGTGCAGAGGGATTACGTAAGGCAACACAGGTAGCGATCTTGAGTGCCAACTATGTCGCGAGCAAGCTAAAGTCGAACTATCCAATATTATTTACCGGAGAATCAGGACTGGTAGCACATGAGTGTATTATCGACACCCGGCCTATGAAAGATGACGGAGTGAGCGTAGACGATATTGCTAAGCGATTAATTGACTACGGCTTTCACGCGCCAACGATGAGCTTTCCAGTTCCAGGTACGCTAATGATCGAACCCACCGAGAGTGAATCTAGAACAGAGCTAGACCGATTCTGTCGTGCGATGAACGGTATTTTTACCGAATATCTAGATGTTCGAGATGGCAAAGTACCTGTTGACAACTCTGTATTAAGAAATGCGCCGCACACATCTCATTTTGTGTTAAAAGATGACTTAGATGTTCCATACACGAGAATGAGTGCTTGCCACCCAGACCCAAAAGCTGACCAATCAGTCAAATACTGGCCTCCGGTTGGTCGTATCGACAATGTATATGGCGACAAGAATCTTGTTTGCAGCTGCCCCTCAATGAGTGAATACGAGTAGAGCCAAACGTTTAAAACACGCAGCTGTCGGCCTCGGTAGATTCGAGCGCCGACAGTCCAGTCTTGATACGTTAAAACCAGCCGGTCTTTAAGGACTCTAACTCACTCTTGCATTTCTGTAGCTGGGCACCGTATTGCCTCGCTCTCTGCTCTACTCTCTGGGCGGTATTTGTTAACCAACTTTTACTCGCATAGGTACCTCGGGCGTAGCCACCGTGGCCTTCGTGGTAATTTAGATAATGGGCATGATAGTCCCATTTTGAAACCTTGTTTCGTTGGTAGGATTTATCAACATACCATTGCACAAAATCAAAGGCATCAGCAAAATTGTCTCTACGCTTGCGTCTAGATCCAACTGATTCTTCATATTCACCCCAAGTTCCTTCTAAGGCTTGTGCGTACCCATAGGCATTGCTGGGCCGTTTGCCAGGTAAGAAGCCAAGTAGCCTTTTACGTGCTGGTCTTGCGTCGTGCTGGAATGTCGATTCTTGATAAATGATCGCCATTGGCAATTGAATATTACCACCTCGCTTTTCCGTGCTCTTTTTGGCGGCTTTATACCAGCGAGGTTTCGCCTTAAATATTTCACAGACGTCATCAAAATTAGTGAGCCTTTTCGGCTGATTTGCACAACTTACTAACAGACCAAGCATGCTGACCCCTAGGACAACAGAGGCCGCCTTTGCCATGGTCTTCTTAAAAATAGTCATTAAACAAAACACTTTTTTACTTCACTCATCATTCTTCGACTAACTTGAAATGTCTTTTGACCGACGTTAAGTTCCACATAGTCTCCAGAATCTTCACGCACTAAGCGTTTTAACTTCTCCCTGGAAACTAAACTATTGCGATGCACTCTCACCATCTTGGTCAGATACTTCTGCTCGAGATCCTTGAGGGTTAAGTCAATGAAAACTTCGTTACCATCTACCAAGCCTGCAACGACGTTTTTACCTTCACTACGAAAGTAACAAACATTAGATATTGGTAGATTTTCTACATAATTCATATGCTTGATAGGTAGCGTGCTAGATTCGTCAGCAAAATCGCTTTTTCGTAACTGAGATATCTGACAAGCTCTTTTGATTGCCTCCTCTAAATCCGTTATCGAGACCGGTTTCAGCAAATAGTCAGATGCGTTTACTTTGAAAGCATCTATCGCGTATTGATCATAGGCGGTACAAAAAACAATGGCTGGAGGGTCATCTTCGAACGCCTCTGCTATATTTGCAGCCGCGTCAATACCATTCACACTCGGCATTTGCACATCCATAAAAATCAAATTTGGACTCAATGACTCAGTTTTTGACATCGCTTCTTGGCCATTTTCAGCCTCGCCCACAATTTCTACTGAGTCTATCTGTTTGAGCAATCTCGCCAGCCGCGCGCGAGCCAGTGGTTCATCATCAACAATAAGTGCTTTAATAAACATAAATTCCTACCTTTTCTCTTACTCAACTTTCTCTTTTGGAATCTGAATTAAAAGATAATGAATACCATCAGAATCGCGACTACTGAAAGTGTATTTATCATCGTAAAGCGCATCTAGACGATCACGAATATTATCAAGAGCAACGCCATTTCCCTCAGCAAAACGTTCTTTTTCAGATATCGCATTTACGATTTTGACTGAAATTGTGTTTTTGGTTTCGGTAAGCTTGATTTTAATAGGCACCCCTGTTTCCCGCGGTGAACCATATTTGATTGCATTCTCTACCAAGGGCTGTAAAAGGAGTTTTGGCACCTGCCATCGGCTGGTACTTTTCATGGAGACATCATACTCAACTGGAATACCTCCAGAGAAACGCCAAGACTCCAACGAAATGAAACGTTTGCAAAGAGTAAGCTCCTTCTTAAGTGAGTGCTGCACCTCTTGATTTTCTAAACTTACTCTGAACAGCATGGCCAAAGAATGTATTGCTTCCTCTGCTTGCTCGGGCATCGACGCGGTAAGTTCCGCAATTGTATTTAAGCTATTAAATAAAAAATGAGGTTGAATACGTGCTTGCAGCGCCAACATTCTCGAATCCGATTCGGCTCTATCAAGCTGTTTCACCCGCTGAAAAAACACCCATCCCCGAGCCAAAATAAGGAGCACCAGCATGTCAGCGAGCCAGAATCTAAACAAACGTTGAGACGACGGCAGCCAGCTGGTTGAATTGCTTTGCACATAGGCCGTGAAACACTCGACAGTGAAGACAGCTACTGAACAAGACAGAATCCATATAAGGCTGTTAACAAAATTACTTTGAATATCGAAAAGTCTAAACGCGAATTCAGACATTATCACCGATATCACTACCAACCAAAGACTGTAAATGGAGTAAAGCCCCAAAGAAGCAAGACTGAAGCGGTTGTCACTAATAAGCCAAAATACAAATACCAAGATCTGTACGCAGAGCAACAGAACGAGTAAGTTGCTCAAGCGCAAAAAATTTGGAGAGGCATGCGGACTCTTCATAAGCTTAGTATTGTTATTACTAGAGGAATACTTTAGCAAAAAGGCACCTAAAGAGGTGCCTTTTTGTGATCCATGACGATTGATTAACGGGTGGTCTAACGTTGCCGTCTCTCCCACCAATTTACTTTGCGGATACCACCGACATCGCTGTCGTTCAAACCCGGCGTTTCCAATTTATCGATATCACTATTCTCATCATCAGAAGTGACTTTTTCTTCGCTTACGTCGAAAGACTCGGAGCCGATAATCAATATTTTTACCGTTTCCCCATCATTATCTGGATCAGCCACTTCAATCACTACCGGTCGTGCACTGATTCCTGACTTGACCAAAGTCTGTCTGGCGGCACTCCCATCCAAAAGGTCAATCAAGTACAATGAGGAAGACCCTGCACTCTTCTGACAGAGGTTGCCTTGACCATCCTCCACAATCCGCTCAGGAGAATAACTGACGGCAATTACTGTGCCTTCTTCTGTAAGGGTTGGGTTCAACATCTTTTCTGATGAATTTACAGTCAAAGGAACGAAGAAACCAAATTTGTGGTCGCCCGAAAGCTCTAGATTGGTAGTTGAAAAGCGATTTTTAATGTCTGAGCTCGCAACTTTCTCTGTTGCCGACTTATAATTGTAACTGACCCCTTGGATCTCACCATCGTTGTCGGTATCAAACTTTGGCAGTATAACGTTCCGATCGAAAACAAAGTAAAGCCGATTCTCAGCTGCCTCGTCGATGATTGGACTCGCTCTATTTCCCGAACCAGTCACCAAATTAAACCTGGCTAGTTGGTTGCCGATTCTTGGCGTCAATGAAACATCTAACTTATTGAAAAATCTCCGATTTTTACTCTCTGGACTCAACTGCGCAATGATTCCACCAGCGCCTTCATTCTCAATGTTTGGATTTGTATTATTCGCATCAGGTGCATTATTTCCGACACGTATGTCGTTCTCGTCAACAATAACCACCTTGCTATCAGCAGAACCCGAGGTTTCAGCGTCTCCGACAAAGTCAAAACGCCACACATTTCCGGCAATATCAACTGCAAAAAGAAAGTCGGCAATACCATCAAAATCTGAATCGATCACAGTTGGCTCAGCTGGGAAACTGTGTTTCAAATTTTTATTCTCAATATAACCGACGCTGCTATCATCGATTTGGGTTGCATCGTGAGTTGCGATCCATAGCAAATCCCCTGCCTCTATACTTCGATCTTCATCCGCGTCTTTTGCGACCATATAAATGGCATTTCCACGCACCCCCAAGCCTGTTGAACCACCTTCAGATACCACATCTGCTAGAGGTTTAGGCTGATCGATACCGTTTAGGTTGGGAACCACATCATCGTAAGCGGGATCATAGCCACCAGAGATAAATAGTACCGCCGTTTCTTTACAAGAGCTATCATTGCTGGAGGTACAGAAATTAACAGTAGCAGGGACTGGTTTAGCCCAGCTCTGGCCTGAGTTATATAGAGTCGAGCTATCTATGGTCCACTTTTTCTGTATGGGGGCACCAGAAGCAAGCGACCTCGCAGCGTTGGTTATATCAAGCGCGAAGTACTTATTACCACCTCTACGCTGCCCAAAGAACATTTCAGCGTTGGTGATAACACCCTCGGAGTTTCTGTCTATTTCAAAAGCAAGCTCGCTGTCTAAACCATATCGATGTTGATCACTTACCTCATTGTTATAATAGGCACCAAGGTTGGGGAATAATGAAGGGTCAGGTATGTAAGTCCACTTTTCTTCACCAGAATCACCGTCTATTGCGTGCAACATTCCTTGGTTAGTCGCGACAAATAGCACGTCTTTAGGTGTTTCTTGATCACCAAAGTCAACTACAAAGGGCGTGCTGTGCAAGCTTTCTCCAAAATAAAAATTTGATTCGGCATTCGATAGATTATTTGGCAGAGGCACTTCATATCCTAAAGTCCAGTCGATAATGTTCTTGATATTACCGGCCGCATCAGGAAAGTTTTGTTGGCCAATGTTAGTGATATTATTTTCAGCGAGCTGGGTGGCAAAGTTACTTCTATCTAGTTTAACCAGGGTTGAGTTAGAACCGCCCGCTAAATCCGCGTAAAGCTGACGAGCTGGATTCACATTGAGTTGCGATACAACACCACCCACCAAAACCTCGGGTCCGTCGGGTATTGCGTCTCCCCAATAGCTCACAGCAGATGGTAAGAAGAAACCATCATCGCCAATTGCGTTTTGCGGCGGATTTTGGGCATCAACGACGTTACCAGTTGAGCCGTCGATCTTGAACTTTTTGATGTTACCAGACCAGCGCGGTCTATTATCTGGCTGAAATAAGGCAAAATAGAGATCGTCTCTGAACTGTAATCGGTTAAACGCATTTACCGCCACTGCAGGCGCCACGAAAGAGTCGTTTGTTACCGTTCCAATATCTCTCAATATGGTCTCGAATGCTGTAGTTAAGGTATCTGAAGTACTGGCAGTAAAGTATTGGCTACCCTCTTGAGCACCAGTTCTAAGACCAGCGTCTGATGCATCCTTTAAAAATGTTGAGTTGGCCACACTGGATCCAAACGCGACTGTGTATGTGTAAACTTTGTTTTGACCGGAAGATACTAAGCGCTCAGTCCCGTTGATCTCGGTCTTTACTAATCCAGGGTAGACGTCATTATTCGCCATATGGGAAACCAAACGATTTAAACACCGTCCATTCCCATTACCGTCGCAACCGTCGACTTTTGCAGACAACCTATCAATTTCCGTCGCCCGGGCTCGATCCCAGGTAGGAGCACCATCGGACAGCAAGATGATACTGTTATCCTGACAACTACCCTCTACCGGTGAAACGAATTTACCGCCAGCCTTCGCGGCTGGATCGGTAATATCTTGTACCGGATTTTTAGTGACATCGCACGAGCGGAAGTTGCCACCACTTTCGTTTACAATAGTTGTCTCTGTTCCTCCTACACAGGCCCATTCACTGCTCGGCAAAAATTCGCTTTGGTCGGTGTTAGCAGAGACTCTTTTGTTAAACCGTGTGTCGATAAGGGGACCACCAGCGAAATACCTAAACGCGGTGTACATTGTCTCTTGAATCGGCGTGGCACCATCTGCAGGCATTTTAAACAGGGTTTCTACAAGTTCATCTCTCGTGTCTGCGATATTTTCAACGGCCTTGATAATTGAGCCCCCCTCGACGTAATTATACCGAGCCAAACCGACGTTCACGTCCGACGTCTTAGTCAGTATATTGAACATAGCTTTTTTCATTGACTCCATCCGTGAAGCGCATTTTTTCACTTTGTTATCAATATCCTCTATATAGTTACCATCATGGCCTGTACTGGCATTGCAATACTCAGTGGCGTTGTCGTATATTCTGTCGCCACGCCCGTCTTTAAAATCATCCAAGGACAGAATATCGTCCTGAGATATTCCACCCAAAATACCTTCCTGCCGAAAATCATGATAATTGGCGGGAACGATATATTTCAAAGCTGCTGTGCCTTCGTTCCACCTGATCACATCGGGATCAGAGACGTTATTTGTGTATTTTGGATTAGCAAGATTGGTGTCATTAGGTTTGGCCATTCTTGGAAAACTAGTCGAAGCGTCGGTATTATCATCGCCACACTCGATACCACCAATGGATGCGTTAGTTTCATGTATATATTGGTCATACCAATTGCCTACTGCTGGTACCTGCACCGGTGGGCAACCCGTTTCAACAACTTCAGTCGTTGTTACAGTGACAGCAACAGGTACAGAAGGGAGATTTACGTCATTATCATCTTTGTTATACTGAAATCTCAGCTTTAGCAAGATATTGGTCTTTCCTTTGAGATCTAATCCACCACGCCATTCAGCAGGGCAGCTTTCTGAGTCAGTGGTCCACGGATCTGCACCCCCTTGCGCAGAATTAATGAAGTAATTACAACGTTTTATAACCGTATTGCCATTATCTCCGTCGTAAGAAACTATCGCTCTGTAGGTACCACTAACCGCCGGATTTTGTGCTGTGATGATTACAGAATCGGTTTCATCAATTTGATAATTTTGAAACACATTTCTGTAATTACATTTAGTGGCGTTACCATTTCTAAATGTACAACTGCGATTGACTGAGTCGTTAAAGCTATCGGTAACAGGCTTAATAGCGGTATTAGGGGTGTCACAAGTCGTGACTGTTTGTGTGTAACCCGGAACATGCTTCCAAGTCATTACTCGTCCAAAATAAACCGGTCTTGATGGGTCTGGTGGTGTTTCAATTTCGGCAAGAGACGTCTTGCAGAGATTTTTACTTTTAGGTACCGAGACGTTTAGATAGTTCCAATTTTCATCGTAAACATAGTAGTGATCTGATGGACTATTTCCATATGGCTCGACTCGAAGAGGGTCGTATTCTGCGTCAATTTCTACCGCCTCCGGAACCTGCATACTTCCCGATGTGTCCAATACGAAAAGTAAATTAGGTCTCAGCGTCGCACTAACTCCAGCCTCAGCATCGGTCAGACCTGTGTAAATCTCAATATCGTCTGCCTGCACCACCCCAGACGTCGCGATTACAAGGCTCATTGATGCATTTAGCAATAGCGCCTTAGGATTGGCAAGCTTGAAAACGGTATTTAAAATATTGATCATGACTGACACCTAAATTTTATAAATTCAACATCGACTACTCAAAACGAAGTAAATGAAAATTGTTGTACTTGTTCGGATCCGATATTGGTATTTCGATAATCCACTTTGCTGTTCAATTCCAT
>JAKVBA010000046.1 GCA_022447525.1 Gammaproteobacteria bacterium | reverse complement strand
CACCGCCACCAAATCAAATCGTTTACGTAAAATTAAAAGATGGTTTCAAGTTAGAGTCTCTGCAGCAGCCTTTTTGGGTGTCTGGTTTGTTGGTAACCGAAGATAATGAGAATGACATAGCCAGATCGGCCTATAGCATAAGCGCGCGATCTGTTACTCCCTATCTATGAGAGAATATTCAGCAATATCAACGAGGGTCACGAACATGATGAAGAATTCAAGACGCATGACAGCCATTTTTCTGGTCTCCTCTCTTAGTAGTTATCCAGCGCAGTCTTGCATGGAGCACTACGGCTACGGCTTTGGAGGTAATCATGGTGGTTTTTTTAATTACTCAAGTAATATCGCTGACATAAATGAATTAGCAAAAGACGTAAAGGTATTCAAAGTCAATCATCCATCGGCCGCGATTGCCGAGGTGCAAAAGGAAGAAATGCTAGAATTAGACTACGAACTACCACTTGAATCTGAGAACGTACGATTAACATTAAGCGCTACAAACAACATCACAATGATAGATCAAGTGTTTGATTTAAAACAAAAAAGTGGAAAGATTATTGCCAGATTTCTAGCTAGAAAAAAAGGCATAAACGCGATTACGGTAACTATCGCTGGAGAACATGAAGGCGAGCGTCTTAGCTACACCAGTGAGCTCTATATTAAAGCGAAGAAGACGTCTTGAGCCTAAAAAACTGCCTGCCGTGGTACTACTAATAGTTTTTACGAGTAGTTAGATTTGTGTTTTACCTTGACGATAAGCTAAAAATGCTGGAAACGCTGCGACGACTAAAGTGGTGATTAAAATCGCAAGAGCAATCAAGCCAGTGTTTTCATTAACAATGTTGATATCCAAGTGAACTCCAAAGGTGGTCGATATTGTTTCTCTAGAAACCAACAAGATAAGTGCAAGAATACCTGCACCACCAAGTATACTAAGGACGCTTATCAAAACAGCTTCGAGCTGAACCAACAAAAATAGCGAAGTGGCTGTTGCTCCTATTATCCTTAATAATTGGATTTCTTTACTACGTTCTCTCAAACTAGCCGCCATCATCGCTATCATTCCCAGTAGAGCGGCAATAAATACTAACGCTGATATCAGCCTAAGTATCCCCTCAAGCATGGACATCGTGCTCCAAAGTTCCGTTAAAGCAACCCCTGGCAATATTGCCGATAATGCTTCTGGTTGAAATTCATTAACTTCCCGTTGGAGACGAAAAGTATCCATTCTTGATTTTAAACCTACAATGAAAGCGGTAATGCTGCTCGGTTGTAGGTCATCTTTTTTCCCATTCGGCGGTTGGTGTATCGCTTCTATACCTTCGAGTTTTACGTGTAAAGTTTGATCAACCGGTGTTCCCGTAGGTGATAAAATACCCTTGACGACGAAGGGGCTATCAGTATGTTGTTCGAAACTAGTAGCAGCAATACCATGAGACAAAACAAGCGAATCTCCGATTTTGTAGTCTAGCTTATCGGCTACGGCAGCACCAAGTACAACATCGTAAGTTGATGTGAATGGAGAACCACTTTCAAAAACAAGCCTTTGCTTTCTGCCATATTGATAATGATCAAAATAGGCTTCTGTTGAGCCCAAGACTCGATATCCAAGATGAGAATCACCGAGTGAGATTGGGATTGTCCAAGCTACTTCATCTTTAGCTTTGAACTTTTGGTAAGACTCCCAACTGATATTATTTACCGGAGAGCCGATTCGAAACACAGAGTAGAGAAGTAGGTTTAGGCTGCCACTTCGCGCCCCAATTATTAAATCGACTCCAGACACCGTACTTGCAAAACTATCCTTGGCTTGTTTTCTTGTATGTTCTACGCCCAGCAACACAAAAACACTTATCATCATTGCCACACAGGTTAAAACAACCGAGCCTTTTCTGTACTTTAAACTTTCAATAGCTAGTTTGATCAACATGTCACAGACCTCCAACGAGATTAATTGCAGCCATTTCATCTATCCTGGTGAAATGTTGACGCAGTGACAGATCATGACTGACGAAGACCAGCGTTATTTTGTGCTGGTCAGATGTCTCCATTAACATTTCTATGAAGGCGTCACGATTGGATTGATCTAAAGATGATGTAGGCTCGTCTGCGATGATTAATTTGGGTTTGTTGACGATAGACCGGGCGATAGCAACCCTTTGTTGCTGTCCAATACTCAATCTATTTACCGGTTTAAACCAGTGAGAGTTTGGTAATTTTACTGCTCTCAGTAAGGCTTCAATGTCATTATTGAATGTGGAGCTAGAGGTTTTAGTAGCGAATGAGATGGCTAGTTTGATGTTGTCGACTACGGATAAGTAAGGAATTAGGTTAAAGCTCTGTGCTACATAACCAATGTTACAGGCACGAAATTGATCCCTTTTTCGGCCAGAAAGCTTGTGAAGATTTTGACCCAGCACTTCGGTAATACCGCTATCAGTCTTTAACAAACCACACAGTAATCCGAGTAGAGTGGATTTGCCGCTGCCAGATTTGCCGACCACAAAAACATGCTCACCTTCATCAACTTGCCATGACGGTATGTTTAAAATTGGCGTAGATGCCTGTTCAGTGTAGTTAAATGCGACATCTTTCAACCTTATGGCTGGGCTATGGGCAGGTGCAGTGACGGGAAGAATGCGTGTGTTCAAATCAAGTGTCTCTGGTGCTTGCGATCAATGTGGCATAAGATAACACGGGTTATTTGAACGTCATAAAAAGATTTACCCTCTTCAAGGAATTTTATTAAAATAGATTTACTGAAAAATTTGATTAGATGATTTTAAAAAATAATTGCGATACTTTTGCCTCTTGGCGTGTAAAAAAAATACGGTTTTCGGTTTTGAGTTTCAGCCTTCTCCCGCTCTTGACACCAATTCAAGCAGTAGATGCTAGAACTCAATATGATGCTCACGTGCACGGCCAAGCTAAACTCACTATTGTTGCCGAACAGGAGAAAGTTGAAATTGAATTTGAGTCCCCAGCGGTTAATTTGATTGGTTTCGAACATCAACCAACAACATCTGAGCAACGGGCAACGATCGAGGATGCGCAAGCAAAACTCAATGATACAGACAGGTTATTTGCGTTTGATGGTCAAAGTTGCACGGTGCAGAAGGTAGATGTTGCTATGGACGGTGCCGTTGCCATCGTTGATGGTGAGCACGATCATGAAGAACATGAGGGTCACAAAGAACATGAGGGTCACAAAGATCATGAGGGTCACAAAGATCATGAAGATCACAAAGATCACAAAGATCACAAAGATCATGAAGAACATGAGGGTCACAAAGATCATGAAGGTCATGAAGGTCATGAAGGTCATGAAGGTCATGAAGGTCATAGCGAGTTTACGGCTCGGTATGTGTTTACATGTTCACAAGGCAAAGAAGTTACCGAGGTAACCGTAAATTTGATCGAGGCGTTCCCGGGCATCGACAAAATTGACGTCAGTTGGATATCAGCTAGAAATCAGGGTGCTGATGTGATAACGAGCCCAATGTCAAACGTAGCTCTCGATAAATAGTTTTACAAAAAGTATTCTTGCCACACAAAATTTTTTTGTTACCAACATTGTTTTCTTTGTGTAGATAGTTTCATCACTTCGTCTTTAAGATAAGGCGTTGTGTGGACCATTATTAAGTAGTTATGAAAAGAGAATTTTTCCAAAAAATCGAGTCCCAAAAAGACTCTACTAAGCTAGAACTGAAATCTGTCGTAGAGAATCTCGCTTATAATAGTCAAGGTCTTATTCCGGCCATCGCACAAGACATCAATACTAAAGAGGTATTGATGATGGCTTGGATGAACCAGAAGTCCTTGGAGCAGACTTTAGAGACGGGCGAGGTAACATACTGGTCCAGAAGCCGAAACGAATTTTGGGTCAAAGGAAAAACAAGTGGGCATACACAGTCACTAAAAAAATTGTTTGTAGACTGTGACGGGGACACAATATTATGCTTAGTAGAGCAAAAAGGGGCGGCATGTCACACTGGTAGGCGTAATTGTTTCTATTTGGAGGTTGACCAGAAGGAGTCAGTTGTCATCGTTATAGGGGATGAGTTTTCAGCGGTTGATTAAACTGATATCGCACTCAAAGTAATTCACGAGTTGAAAAGGGTTGAGATTAGCGCATTTTCGGCTTTGCAAAGCTTAGTTTACATTAAGAATACCGTAGGAAATGTCTGAGGTCAGACCGTAACTGCGTTTGTTTTTTAAATTCGGTAATAATATGTTATAACATAACAATAAGAAGTTTTTTCCCCTAGATGATTCTGTTATGAAGTCACCCATTATTCCAACCAACTTTGAAGAATGGAAACACTGTATCGAGGTCGAGTGTGGCCTCAAGCTATCCAAACAATTTATTGAGATGAGGATCAAGTCGATGGAAGATTCGACTGAACATTACACTCAACAGTTTATAAAAAGGTACGGAAACCAATACCACCTTCAGGTTCTTGGTTGGTTTAGAACCGCCCATTCTCAACTCGTATAATCAAATTTATTTAAGTAGCCAATTTATTGATTAAAATCATCGGGAACCCCACTGCTTTAATAGTGGAGTTTGCTGGTTTACGGGTATTAACTTAAATTCCACTAAGTCTTTATGAAACAAAGTAAACAGAACAAAAAGCCGCTCACTGAGGAGCAATTACTGAGACAACCCAAGTCGGCCTACATGAACGACGAGCAACTAGAGTTCTTTAAAAATAAGCTAGCAGTGTATCGTCTAGAGACCTTAGAGCGAATCGAACAAGCTCGACGTAACATGGCAAAACCCATGGGATTGAGTGATGAAAACGATAGGGCAACTACAGAAGAGCAATCAAATATTGCTCTTCGTATAGTCGACCGAGAACAAAAGTTGATATCAAAGATCGATAAATCTTTGATTCGAATCCGACAAAAAGACTATGGCTACTGTGAGGAGTCTGGTGAGCCGATAGGCATTCCAAGATTGCTTGCCAGGCCCACAGCAGAATACAGCGCGGAAATTAAGACACTTAGAGAAATAAAAGAACACAATTATTTTGATTAGTTACCTTTTAATCCCAGCAAATATCGCCAGGGTGACTCTGCAAAAAATATACATTAAAAAAACTGCAACGAAAACACCACTACAGGCATCTTAGGCTAAGCGGGAGAGAGAAAGCGCGTTTACGCTCACTTGTAAGTAGCATTGTTCGCATTATGATGTCTCTGAGTTTTTGTTTAGGCATTAAAACATGTATATTCTGTAACTATACGGCACTGTCGCTAATTCAGCTTTTATTGTTCTCACCATACGAAGCAGTAAAAGCAAAAAAACAATAATAAAGAAGCAGGTTGGCAGCGTATCTTCTCTTGAAGTCTTATCGCCACTTTCACTGCTTTTTACCTAATTCACAAATTCCCTAAAATTGGTTTTCCGAGTGATTGGATCACCGTTGGGTCTGTTTAATTAAATTAAGAGGCAATAATGAAACTCAAACTAATCTCAAGCTTAGTGATAATGCTGGCTGTTTCAGCATGCGCTGAGGAGAAAACGGCCGAGCAAGCTAAAACAGTAATCGCCAAAGAGGCCGAGACTACTGAAGCACAAGTTACGCAAGAGACCAATATCCTTCTTGCGGACTGGGATACGCCCTTTGGTATTCCCCCATTTGACAAAGTTAATGATGAAGATTATATGCCAGCCGTCCAAAAAGCGGTTGAATCAATGAGGGCTGAGATTAAAGCTATTACTGATAATGCCGAAGAGCCAACGTTTGAAAATACAATCGTTGCGCTAGAGCAAGCCGGTGGGGATTTAACTAGAATTATTCGCTTGTTTTCTAATATCACAGGCACCGACACCAACGACAAGTTAAAAGAGCTGCAGGTGGAAATTTATCCGATGCTGACTCGTGAACAAGATGCTATTTCACTTAACGAGGCATTGTTTGCCAGGGTTGATCAGGTTTATAAGAATCGAGATACCTTAGAATTGGACATGCATGATGCTCGTTTACTTGAATTGACTCATTTAGGCTTCGTTCGGCAAGGTGCTTCTATGGATGCCGAGTCTAAAGCTCGGTTAAAAGAAGTGAATGCAAAAATTTCAGAGTTAACCACTAAGTTCTCACAAAACTTACTCTCAGAAACAAAGAGTTTTGAGATGTTCGTTACCAACGAGGCTGAACTAGCTGGACTGCCTCAGAATATGATCAACGCGGCTAAGCTAAAGGCCGAGAAAAAAGACCGAACTGATGCTTGGTTGTTTGGTTTAGACAGGGCCACATTCGAAGGCTTCATGACTTTTTCAGAAAATCGTGAGCTAAGAAAAGTCATGTTTGATGGCTATCGGGCTCGTGGATTAAATGGTAACGATGCGGACAACAGTGAGCTTGTTCTGAATATTGCTAAGCTAAGAGCTGAGCGTGCTAGGCTCCTTGGTTACAAAACTCATGCGCATTACCAATTAGAAACCCGGATGGCCAAAACCCCAGAGAACACTGAGGAGTTCCTGCTGAAGGTTTGGAAACCTGGTTTAAAGCGAGCCATGCAAGATAAAGCTGAGATGCAGCTTATTATCGAAGAGGAAGGTGGCGACTTTACTCTCGCTGGCCAAGATTGGTGGCACTACGCAGAAAAGCTCAGAGCCAAGAAGTTTGCCTTTGATGAATCTCAAGTTAAACCTTACTTTGAGCTGTCGAATGTTTTGAACGGCGCCTTTTATGTGTCTGAAAAATTATTTGGCTTGTCAGTCACTGAATTAAAAGATACGCCTAAATGGCATCCAGAAGTCAGGGTGTTTGATGTAAAGGGCGCGAACGGCGAACACCTTGGCGTTTTTATGATCGATTTTTACAGTCGAGATTCAAAACGTGGCGGCGCATGGATGAGTGCATTTAGGCAAGCATCAGATATTGCGGGTAACAAAGTACGTCCGATCATCACTAATAATCTGAACATCACTCCAGCTGCAGAGGGCGACGCCACACTGCTGAGTTTCGATCAAGTTAATACTTTGTTCCATGAATTTGGTCATGGCCTACATGGTCTCATGACGCTAGCAAGATACGAGCAATACGCTGGTACCTCAGGAAGTCCGAGAGATTTTACTGAGTTCCCGGCTCAGTTTCTTGAACACTATGCATCGTCTCCAGAGGTCTTGAATGTTTATGCAAAACATTTCAAAACTGGCGAAGTTATTCCGAGCGAGCTACTAGACAAGTTACAGGCCGCGGGAACACATAATGAAGGTTTCAGAACCACCGAATTTATCGCGGCTTCTTTACTCGATCTTGCTTGGCACAACCTAAACGAGAAAGAGTTGGAGGACATAGATGATATGGTTGCATTCGAGACCAAGGTTTTAAAAGACTATGGTCTTTTGGAAGAGATAGGTCCAAGATATCGTAGTACTTATTTTGCTCATATTTTCTCGTCTCCAAATGGATATTCGGCTGGCTACTACGCTTATCTATGGTCTGAAATATTAGATGCCGATGGGTTCACCGCTTTCAAAGAAGCAGGCGATATTTTTGATAAAACACTTGCTAAACGATTAGCTGAAAATGTCTATCAAGCTGGTGGACGAGAACCTGCTGACGAACTTTATCGAAAATTCAGATTAAAAGATCCTACGATCGAGCCTTTGCTTAGAATCAGAGGCTTAGATTAGGATTCAAATTCGGATTAGAGTTGTCACGACCTAAAACCTTAGGCCCAATCTTCAATGATTGGGTCTATTTTTTTACTTCTGCTGTCGTGATCCTGTAATTCCGCGGCGCAGATACTTTTAGGTATCCACTAAGTTAGGATTCAAAAATGTCTAAAAGTTGCTCGCTATCATCCAGCGCCTGTTCTGTTTTTGCATTTATTCAACATAGATATATGACTATGCATTTTTCGTTTTTATCATGGCACGCTAAAGGTGTGCTCATTCTTTGCGCTACACTCTTATTATCATCATGTGGTTCGGGAGAGAGTCGAGTTGAATCCGGAAACAGGGATGGTGTCTTGCATATTGGCAATTTTGCTGAGCCACAAACTTTAGACCCTCACATTCACACTGGCGTCCCTGAAAATCATATATCCATGGCCCTTTTCGAGGGATTAGTAAGCGCACATCCTAAAACTCTGCAACCAATTCCTGGGATGGCTGAAAGGTGGGAGGTCAGTGAGGATGGCAAGACTTATAGATTCTATATCCGTAAAAATGCAAAATGGTCCGACGGCGTTTCGATCACAGCCGAAGACTACCGATGGTCTTGGGAGCGAGCCTCTTCACCTATGATGGGAAACCAGTATGCCTATATGCTTTACATCATCAAAAATGTCGAAGCTTGGGGTAACGGAACCCTCAAAGATTTTGATCAAGTTGGGGTAAGAGTAATTGATGAACATACATTAGAAGTAGAATTAGAAAATCCGGCTCCGTATTTTTTAAATCTGCTTAACCATCACTCTTTTTATGCGGTTCCACGTCATGTCGTTTTGGCTCATGGAAAGATGACTGATCAATACACACAATGGGTGCGGCCAGGAAATATAGTCAGTAACGGCCCATTCATGCTCAAGGATTGGAAGATATACCATCAACTCACTGTTGAAAAAAATCCTAATTACTGGGATGCCGATACTGTCAAGTTGAACGAAATAACGTTTTATCCGGTTGAAAACTATTCAACCGAAGAGAGAATGTTTCGTGCTGGCCAAATTCACAAGACCGAAGATATCCCGCTAGATAAAATTCCTTATTATCGGGCCAATGAGCCAGAAAAATTTCGAAACAATCCTTATCTCGGCACCTATTATTATCAATTTAATGTGACAAGACCGCCTTTCAACGATGTCAGAGTTAGACGCGCATTTGCTTTGGCAATTGATCGGAAAACTATAGCAAAAGATATTATGTATGGCGTAGTGGATCCAAGCTACTCCATTACTCCTCCCGGGCTGTCGGGTTATAACCCGCCAAAGTTAGTTTCTTTTGATCCAAAAGAGGCGAAACGTTTACTGGCTGAGGCAGGTTACCCCGAAGGCAAGGGGTTTCCTGAGGTCGATCTTCTTTACAATACTAATGAGTCCCATCGCAAAATTGCGGTTGCTGTTCAGCAGATGTGGAAAAATATTTTAAATGTGAGTGTCGGCCTAACAAACCAAGAGTGGAAAGTATATATCGACTCAAGAAATAGGCTAGATTACGACATTGCGAGAGCAGGGTGGATTGGAGACTATGTAGATCCAATGAACTTTTTGGATCTTGGCCTATCAAGCAATGGTAATAATCGCTCCGGATATAACGTTCCGGAATATGACCAGATGATATTAAAAACCATCCCAGAGGCGAGTTCACCGGAGCAGCGACTGGAGGAATTTTACAAAGCTGAAACACGATTTATGACTGATCTACCGTTCGTGCCAATTTATAACTACAAAACTAAATATCTGGTTCACCCCTCAGTAAAAGGATTGCACCCAAATTACCTCGACTATTACTATTTTAAATACGTATCACTCGAGAAGGAGGGTAATTAAATGGGAAAGTTTATTTTTTATCGTGTGTTACAAGCCATTCCAGTACTGTGGATAGTTGTAACCATTACTTTCTTCTTGGTTAGGTTCGCACCAGGTGGACCTTTTGATGCGGAGAAAAGTGTTCCTCCGGTGGTGAAAGCCGCTTTAGAGGCTCAATACAATCTGGATCAACCGCTGATCAGTCAATATTTTTCCTATATGGGAGACTTGTTGCAAGGTGATTTAGGCCCAACTTTTAAGTATCCTGGAAGGAGTGTGAACGAACTAATTGCCACGGGTTTTCCAGTTACTGCTGAACTTGGCTTGTATGCAATTCTGGTGGCGCTCGTTATAGGCGGCATAGCAGGCATCGTTGCTGCTTTGAAGCCCAATAGCACCCAAGACTATGTCTCTATGTCCATCGCGATGATAGGTATTTGTATGCCCACATTCCTACTTGGTCCTTTACTCGTTTTGGTCTTTGGAATATGGCTTGAATGGTTGCCGGTTTCTGGCTGGGGAGATTTACCGGGAGACAAAATACTACCAAGCATCACTCTCGGAGCTATGTACGCAGCCTACGTAGCTAGATTAAGTCGTGGAGGGATGATGGAAGTGATGTCGCAAGACTATATTCGTACCGCTAGAGCAAAAGGCTTACCGAACTACATGGTCGTCTTAAAACATGGTTTACGCGGCGGCATCTTGCCTGTGGTCTCATATTTGGGGCCTGCATTCGCTGGCATTTTATCTGGCTCTTTCGTTATTGAGACCGTATTTCAAATACATGGCTTAGGGCGATTTTATGTACAAGCAGCGTTTAATCGGGACTATACCCTAATTCTTGGTTGTACAGTCTTTCTCGCTGGCCTGATTATCTTATTTAATCTTTTATCAGACGTGGTTGCAGCTTATCTCAATCCTCGATTACGTAGTGAAGTAGGGAGTAAATAATGGCTATTTCGAATTTTGACGAGACAGAAGTTGGCCAATCTTTATGGCAAGACGCAAAACAGAGGTTGAGGAAGAATAAACTGGCGATTTTTGGCCTCACTGTGCTGCTAGTTATTGGTTTGGCGTGTTTACTTGCGCCATGGATAACTCCATATGGTTACGAAGAACAAAACTTAGGTCTGGGTGCAACTGCGCCATCTTGGCAACATTGGATGGGTACCGACAATCTTGGTAGAGACTTACTTACCCGCGTACTGTACGGCGGCAGAGTATCAATAACCGTTGGCCTAATTGCGACGGGTGTTGCACTTTTAGTCGGTGTCACCTGGGGAGCCATCGCTGGCTACATTGGTGGTCGTACTGATGCGATTATGATGCGTATTGTAGATATTATTTATGCCTTACCTTTTATGATCTTTATCGTGCTATTGATGGTGATTTTTGGTCGATCATTACTGCTTTTATTTCTCGCAATTGGGCTAGTCGAATGGCTTACTATGGCACGAATCGTACGAGGCCAAGTACAAAGTTTAAAGCAATTAGAATTTGTCGAGGCTGCGCGGTCAATGGGGCTCTCTCAGTGGACAATTATTAGACGTCACATTATTCCAAATGCGATTGGTCCAGTAATTGTGTATACCACGCTAACGATCCCAAATGTCATGCTATTGGAAGCGTTTCTGAGCTTTCTAGGCCTGGGTATACAAGCACCTCAATCGTCTTGGGGGCTGCTAATTTCGGCTGGGGTAGAGACTATGGAGGAATACCCATGGTTACTTATTTTCCCGGGAGTCACCCTATCTTTGGTGCTATTTTCGTTGAATTTCCTCGGTGACGGGCTACGTGATGCCCTAGATGTACGTGCCTCTAAGGATTAAATTATGCCTCTATTATCTGTAAATAACTTGTCCGTTAGTTTTCATACACGCAATGGCGTTACTGAAGCCGTTAAAGACGTTAGTTTTTCTTTGTCAAAGGGAGAAACTCTTGGAATTGTGGGCGAATCTGGCTCTGGCAAATCCGTAAGTTGCTACTCAATAATGGGGCTGATACCCCAACCTCCTGGTCGCATCGAATCTGGCCAAGCGATGCTAGACAATATCGACTTATTGAAATGTAATGAGAAAACCCAATTAGATATCAGAGGCAATAAAGTCGCCATGATATTTCAGGATCCAATGACCTGTCTTAATCCCTACATAAGGGTAGGTGAGCAGCTAATTGAGCCTCTAACCTATCATAAAAATGTATCGCGTATTGTAGCCAAACAAAGGGCGATCGAGTTACTCAAAGAAGTCGGTATACGGGACCCAGAGGCAAACTTCGATGCATGGCCACATGAGTTTTCAGGTGGTATGCGCCAACGAGTAATGATTGCCATGGCCCTAATAGCAGAACCCGAATTACTCATTGCCGACGAGCCGACGACCGCACTGGATGTGACAATACAAAAGCAAATCCTAGAGTTGGTTGCTGATATCCAAAAAAGGCGAAATATCGCGGTAATTTTTATTAGTCACGATCTGGCTGTTGTCAAAGGTTTAGCCGACCGAATCATGGTAATGAAGTCAGGCGAAATCGTTGAGGAGGGTGAAACGAATACGGTTTTTAACAATCCCCAGCACGAGTACACTAAAAAATTAATCGCTGCGATTCCGACTGGAGCCAAGAAAGCATCGCAAGTTGTCGATAAATCGCTTGTTCAAGTCGATAATTTAGTTGTCGAGTTTACAACTGATCAAGGTAGATTCAGGGCCATCGATGAAGTCAGTTTTGACGTTAAGAAAGGCGAAATTCTTGGTTTAGTAGGCGAGTCAGGTTCTGGGAAATCGACCATTGGACGAAGCCTTTTGCAGCTTGTAAGCGCGAGTGGAAAGGCGACCTTTGACGGTATTTCGTTATTAGACAAATCCGCAAAAGAATTCTTACCTTTGAGGCGCCGAATGCAAATGATATTTCAGGACCCATATGCCTCTTTGAATCCAAGAATGAATGTGTTTGATACGCTAGCTGAGCCCTTGAAAGTGCATGGTATAGCTAGTGGTGAGGGATTAGTTGAAGCTGTTTTTGCCCTCATGGATGATGTTGGCCTAGATCGCAAGTTTGCTCGAAAATACCCACATGAATTTTCTGGCGGACAACGTCAACGCATCGCTATCGGTCGAGCAATTGCTACCAAACCTGATTTTATCGTTGCTGATGAACCTGTTTCAGCATTAGATGTGACAATACAGAAGCAAATATTGGAATTAATCGAGAGCCTAGTTAAAAAACACAACTTGAGTATGTTGTTTATCTCTCACGATTTAGCGGTTGTTCGGAGAATTTGTGATCGAGTAATTGTGTTGAAACACGGTGTTTTAGTTGAGCGAGGGCATGTAAATGAGGTCTGGTCGTCACCGCAACATCAGTACACTCAGTCGCTATTGAATGCTACTCCAGACGCGATAGCCTGACACCTGCGTTGTTATCTTTTGCTCACCCGGCAGTAAAAAGTCATCTAAAACGCAAATTTACTGAATGATACTAGGGATTGTTATGCGCTTTTCCCTAGTTTTTAAATAGAAATATGTGTCCCGCCAGAACCTCAATATACGCTTTTTTATGATTCAAGTTGTAGGTCGAGATGTCCAAATGTAGATCAAGACTCTAAGCTAAATATATCTCAGAGCAGCGTTCTCTCAGCTAGCCAGTAAATTCCCAACGCAGCGACAAAACAATTTAGCGGAAGATAAACAAAACGTCTAAAAATAAATGGCTTAATTGCTTTGTGCAGTATCAGAAAACAAATTAAACCAAATAAAATCTGAGCTATCTCAACGCCCAAATTAAAGCCGAGCAAGGCGCTAACGTAATGATTAGTCGGTATACCTAGATCACCTAGTGCTCCTGCGAAGCCCAATCCATGTAGCAAACCAAATCCAAAAATTATCAGCGAGCGCCAACCCAGTTTGTATTTAAAAAATAGGTTCTCAACGGCTACGAAGGCAATTGATAGTGCAATGATTGCTTCAACTAGCGAGGCATTTAGCGTCACCAGCCCCAAGACACCAAGAATCAAGGTGAGACTGTGAGCGAGAGTAAAAACAGATATTTGTATGATTAAAGATCTTAAACCCTTCGCGGCAAGCACTAAGGCTAATAAGAAAGCCAAATGATCTATCCCAAAGGGTAGTATGTGCTCGATACCAAACTGTGTATAAAGAGAAAATGTTTCAAACGCAGAACGATCTAGTTCGATGCTCGGAAGGGCTGAGGGAGCAGCGTTGATTCGATCAAGCTCCGCTAGTTGACTACAGAGGCTAATATCCATCGCATCCTCAAAGCAGAGCTCGTCTGCAGGATGTGCAAACGCTGAGGATGGCATAAACATGCCAACGATAAATAAATAAAATATAGCCTGAAAAATCATTTTGCTAATACTTATTTTTTTGACTCAGCAGCCATGCTCTGCTCGCTTCCTGCACTCGATAAAATTGAGTATATGAGCGCTGGCTACAAAGGCAGATCCAATTAAAGTAAGACGAGTTTCCCAATGGTGATCGAGCCCTAGCGGTTCTACGAAGACCCCGGTAATCAATAGCGCGAGTCCGACTAGCCCCGCGATCCAAAATATCCACCGACTGTGTCGTTTACAACCTAAGGTTAAGGAAAATAGGCTTGTAGGTAAGATCAAGAAAACCAAAAGTAAATGTAATTTTTCTCCACCCAGAACAGTTGATGTAAGTGAAGGCATTGCAACAAGCAATATCGGCGTTAACAGACAATGAACCACGCACAACAAAGACAGACTTACAGCAAAACGATCTATATTTGCGATTGAAGTAGCTAGAGGCAGATTATTTATATCGTATTTCATGAAAGATAGATTGTATTTAATCAGTTTAAGTTATCGTCAGAGGTAAAGAAGTTTTAACCCACGATAACTTTAGCAACGGGAGATTAACACACGTTACAATATACTGATATTCGATTTGTTATTTCTGCAATAACATGCGACACACAAGAGAGTCCAATCAGATAAAGTGGCTTTTGATAAGCATTTTTCGAGCAATGTGAGGACTCGTGCAAACGGTCGACTTGCTTTTACAAACTCTGTATTCACATGAAGACTGAATCAAGGTGTATAATGAAGCTATGTACGTTGTCCTGAAAAAAACCTTTTCTTTTGCATTCTTGCTAATTTATTTAGCGGCGAGTTCGGTTGCGACAGTGCATGCCTCCACGTCTCTCAAAAATAATCCGGATCATAAGATAGAGGTCAGTGCATCCTGCCACGGAGCCAAAGACATTAGCGCAGATCAATCTGTCAACTCATTGGCCTGCGAAATGTTTTGTACTGTCATGGCTCAAGCGATTTCAATGGATAGCGACCTTGGCGACCTGCAAGCGAGTGCCCATGCTAAATCTGGATGGTCTCAGAGTTCTTTCCCCTCAATATTAACAGCCATTCAACCCCGGCCTCCAAAGAAAATCTGATTAGTGATCATTTTTACTAATTAACTATTTCGGAGGTAGCAAAATGGCTCGACCATTTTCTCAAACTAGGCGTCGTTTTGTAACGGGGCTAGCAGCAACATCTGCTGGGGGTTTAATCGGTTCAGCAAAGGGCTCAAACGATCTAAATCAACAAACGCGTTTTTTTAAATCTCAACCAGTGCTTCAAGGATCTAGGTTTAAATTAGACGTAGGTTATAAACCAGTCAATTTTACTGGTCAAACAAAGCAAGCATTTGCTGTAAACGGTTCAGTTCCTTCACCTATTTTGCGATGGAAAGAGGGCGACACCGTAACTATAGACGTCACCAATAAACTCGCACACGACAGCTCTATTCACTGGCACGGTATTATTCTGCCCGCTGGAATGGATGGAGTGCCCGGTCTTAGCTTCTCAGGGATTAAGCCTGGGGAAACATTTCGTTATCGGTTTGACGTTAATCAAAACGGCACATACTGGTATCACAGCCACTCAGGCTTTCAAGAGCAGCAAGGAATGTATGGTGCGATAATTATCGAGCCTAAAGAACCTGCGCCTTACAGTTACGATCGAGAACATATTATTGTTTTATCTGATTGGAGTGATGAGCATCCGCTCGACGTTTATGCCAATTTAAAAAAGAGTCCACATATCTATAATATTGATGAACGCACACTTGAAGATTTAGCGAATGACGTTCAAGCAAAGGGGCTTGTCAAGGCACTGAAGCATCGTGAGATGTGGAATCATATGCGAATGTCTGATACTGACCTTTCAGACGTTACTGGCCGCACCTACACGTTTCTCATGAACGGCGAAACACCAGCTTCTGGCTGGGTAGGAGGGTTTAATCGTGGTGAGAAAATCCTGCTTCGTTTTATTAATGCAGCGGCAATGACATTTTTTGATGTCAGGATACCCGGATTGAAGATGACGGTCGTCGCTGCTGATGGCCAATACGTTCAGCCAGTCAGCGTTGACGAGTTTCGTCTCGGCGTGGCGGAAACCTATGATGTCATTGTTGAACCAAGTTCGGAACAAGCTTATACGCTCTTTTGTCAGGCCATAGACCGCTCGGGTTATGCAAGAGGCACCTTGACTCCAGACATGAATATGGTACCCGTTATACCAGAAATGGATGAATCGCCGATTCTAACTCACGCGGATATGGGTATGTCACACGGTTCTTCACACGCCCCAGAGCACAGTAGTGGTTGTACGCCAGAACACGCTGCAATGGGACATTGCGAAGTCACGACAGCCCCTGCAATGGAGTGCACTCCTGAGCATGCCGCCATGGGACACTGCGAAATGCCGACAAAAATTGTCCAAGAATTTGCAACAGGCAAGGCCGGCATGGGTACTTCAAAAAAACCGTCTTTCGATTTGATTAAAATGGGTCCACACATAGATATGCTTGCAGACGGTGCAGACTACCGTCTGGATGACCCTGGAGTGGGGCTGAGAAATAACGGTAGAAATGTTTTGACCTACGCCGATTTATTTAACTTAAATCGAACGCCTGATCCACGAGAGCCAGAACGAGAGATCGAGCTGCATTTGACCGGCAATATGAGCAGATATATGTGGTCTATCAATGGTATTAAGTACGCAGATGCTGATCCAATACTGATGAAATATGGCGAGCGCGTGCGGATTACTCTAGTCAACAATACGATGATGAATCACCCGATGCATTTGCATGGCGTTTGGAGCGATTTAGAAACGGGCGACAGTCAATTTATACCCAGAAAACATACGGTAATTGTCCAGCCCGGATCAAAAATTAGTTATTTGGTAACGGCCGATGCGATTGGTAAATGGGCCTATCACTGTCATCTTCTCTACCACATGCCGAGCATGTTTAGAGAAGTACATATTTCATAGGAGCTTAAGATGAGATTGAAGATCGCCCTAGGCGTTTTAGGTTTAATCCTTGTACTCCAGCCTAAAGTTACCAATGCCATGTTTTCTGATGACCCGGTATTGACTAAAGTCATGTCTGAGTTCGAATACCTCAGGGAAGATGGAAAGGGTGTTTTAGAGTGGGATGTTGATGCTTGGCGCGGTAAAGACCTCGCCAAATACTGGTTAAAAACTTCTGGTGAGTTCATCGGTGGAAAGGTAGAACACGCTGATATTGAACTTGTTTATAGTAGAGCTGTAAGCGCCTATTGGGATCAACAGTTTGGCTTTAGGCGAGATTTCGATTCAGGTTCAAACTCAGAACCAAGATCATGGCTCTCGGTTGGTTATCTGGGAACTGCGCCTTATTTTATCGAGGTAGATGCCAGGTTTTTTGTTGGTGAGGAGTCAAGTTCTCAGCTGTTAATTGAGCTTGAGAAAGAGCTGATGTTGACTCAGAGCTGGGTCATAACACCCGAGCTCGATATCGTAGCAAATGGCAATACTAATCCACAGTATGACGAGGGTTCCGGTTTAGCTGATATCGAATTCAGCCTCAGGCTGGGTTATGAACATAATGGGAATAAAAAATTCCAACCGTTTATTGGTGTATCGATGTCGCAAAGCTTCGGCGCCACAAAAAATATCAGGCGTAGCAAGGGCGAATCTACTAGTGAAGTGGAGTTTATTTTAGGTATTCACTCATGGTTTTAAAGTATGTCACGCAATACTTATCAGATAAATGGAATTACTTTTTTTGAAATTGATGTTTCTGTAGATAAATAAGGTTTTTGGAAAAAGAAGGTATTGCTAGTTACAACACCACTGATAGACCAACAGCGGTATATGTTATAACATAACGTATACTGCTGACCCTTAATTCCTCCAAAATTCCTCTCTGGTTCTCGATAGTTCGGTAGCGCAACTTTAGATGGTTATTTAATTTAATCAAAGCATCAGTATATTGATCAAACGCTATTCAACCTCAGACACCTAAAAATTGATTACGATTTCTCATAAATAATGCCAAATAACATCCTTATCAAAGGTGCAAAAATCGTTAACGATGGCACCATTTTTACTGCCGATCTAAAAATTGTAGGTAAACGCATCGAGCAAATTTCTAGTGAAATAGCCGCCAAAGCAAACGATCGCGTAATAGAAGCTAACGGGCAGTATTTACTACCTGGCATGATTGATGATCAGGTTCATTTTCGTGAACCTGGCTTGACACAAAAAGGTACTATTCGAAGTGAGTCACTTGCCGCAGTTGCTGGCGGCATCACCAGTTATATGGAAATGCCAAACGTCAACCCGGCTACTACTACCATTGAAGCTCTGGAGAGCAAGTTCAATATCGCTAAGCAGACTTCAGCAGCGAATTTTTCTTTTTACTTAGGAGCCACAGAGGATAATCTAGAACAGATTAAATCGCTTGATCCAACTAAACATTGTGGCGTTAAAGTATTCATGGGGGCGTCCACGGGTGATCTTTTAGTAGAGGCTCCTGAAGCGTTAGATGCTATTTTTCGGGATAGTCCGACACTGATTGTCACTCATTGCGAGAATACTCCGATGATTCTCTCTAATGTAGCCGCCTACAGGGACGCAGAAAAGATTCCGACAATTTTAGATCACCCCAAGCTCAGAGATCATAACGCTTGTTATGCATCTTCGTCTTATGCGGTCGATCTGGCTAAAAAATACGGTTCACAGTTGCATGTCTTGCATATAACAACTGCGAAAGAGTTAGATCTGTTTGAACCGGGAGACATAGAAGGTAAGAAAATTACTGCTGAGGCATGCGTTCATCATCTTTGGTTTTGCGATGAAGACTATCCGTCACTGGGGAACTTAATTAAATGTAATCCAGCGATAAAATCGAAAAACGATCGCGACGCTATTTTGCATGCTTTACAGTCTGGCCAAATTGATATTATTGCTACCGATCACGCTCCTCATACGTTTGAGGAAAAACAACAAGCCTATGAGAAAGCTCCTGCTGGACTTCCACTTGTTCAGCATGCACTCCTGACGTTACTAGAGCATGTCGATAAGGGTCGTTTAACTTTTGAGCAGCTTGTAGAAAAAGCAATGCACAATCCTAGTAAGCGGTATGGAATCCAAGAAAGAGGGTACATAAGAGAGGGGTATTTTGCCGATCTCGTGTTGGTAGATACAGCCGATTCATATGAAGTGACCGATGAGAATATCCTGTATCACTGCGGTTGGAGCCCTTTTAAAGGAGTCAAGTTTTCATCAACAATCACCGGCACTTGGGTCAACGGAGAGCAGGTGTATGACGGCAAATCAGTCGTTATGATACCCGGTGTTGCTGAGCGACTTAGCTTCGCTCGATAAAAGCTAAATATTAGGAGAAATAACTTGCTAGTCAAAACTTTACCTGACGTTGCCGCCGACGGACAGCCAGACGCGCCCGCAAGATTGCAATGGGTTGGCATGGAACAAATTGCAGTTCCGACGTTTTTAAATCTATCCACTCAAGGTACGCTGTCGTTAGCTGCCAGTGTCAATGTCTATGTGAGCTTGGATTCGCTGGCCGCAAAGGGCATTCATATGTCCAGGCTTCATCATGCCGTAAACACTCTTAATGAGTTGGAATGCTCCAAATCTAATATCGATAAAGTACTTGATGTACTCATAGAATCTCAAGGTGATATCAGCAATAGCGCGAGATTAGAGCTGGATTTTGATTTGATACTTAAAAAAAGCGCATTACTGAGTGACGAATCAGGTTTTCAAGCTTATCCAGTAAAAATTGCTGCTGAGAAAAAAGCTAACAGATTTAACTACCAAATAGAGGTAGTTATCCCTTATTCCAGTACTTGCCCTTGTTCCGCCTCATTATCGAGGCAGCTATATGCGAATGCTGTCGATGGGCTTTTTAAGGGTAATCAGATTGACAAGAAAGAGCTCTTGGCTTGGATTCAATCTGATGCCGGTTCGATTGCAACTCCGCATAGTCAACGTTCTTACGCAACAGTGAGGTATTCATTTACTGAGGGTGATTGGCAAAGTTTGGATTCATTTATCTTCAACCTGGAAAAGGCGATTGGCACACCTGTGCAAACCGCCGTAAAACGTATTGATGAGCAAGAGTTCGCTCGCTTGAATGCTGAAAATTTAATGTTTTGTGAGGACGCGGCACGCAGGATCAAGGCATTTTTACAACAATTACCAGAGCTTACGGATTATTGGTTTAAGGTTGATCATCAAGAAAGTCTGCATGGCCATAACGCAGTAGTTATCGATTTTAAGGAATCACAGAATTCCGCATAAAAAAGAAATAGAGTAGTAACAATGTCAAAAATGAATGAGCAAGTAAACATCACCTTGCCTGATGGTGTGATCAAGACCTATCCAGTCGGAGTAACTCCGATGGAAATAGCCACCGAGATAGGGGCAGGTCTTGCTAAGAGTACAGTGGCGGCAAGAGTCAATGAAAAATTGGTTGACGCCTGTGATCCTATACAAACGGATGCTTCCATTAAAATTATTACACCGCGAGATGCCGATGGTGTGGAGATCATTCGGCACTCTTGCGCCCATTTGCTCGGGCATGCTGTAAAGCAGCTCTATCCAACCGCTCAGATGGTCATAGGTCCGGTTATTGAAAACGGCTTTTACTACGATATAGCGTATGAACGTTCTTTTACTCCCGAAGATTTAGAGCTAATCGAAGCTCGAATGAAAGAATTGATCGCTACTCATTACGATGTAATCAAACGAAGAACACCGCGCGATGAAGTCGTCAGCATATTCGGTTCTCGCAACGAAAATTACAAATTGAAGTTGATCGAGGACATGCCAAATGAGACACACATGGGACTGTATTATCACGAAGAATATATCGATATGTGTCGAGGCCCTCACGTGCCGAATACTCGCTTTTTAGAACATATGACTCTAACCAAAGTCTCTGGTGCATATTGGCGAGGTGATTCTAAAAACGAACAATTACAGCGGATATACGGCACCGCTTGGGCAACTAAAAAGGAACTTCGCAGTCATTTACGAATGCTGGAAGAAGCCGCAAAACGAGATCATCGGAAGTTAGGCAAAGAGCTCGACTTATTTCATTTTCGTGAAGAAGCAATCGGGGCTGTTTTTTGGCATCACAAAGGTTGGAAAGTATTCCAAGAGCTGATTAGCTATATGCGGCGGCGACAACACAATGCCGGTTACATCGAAGTCAATACACCGGATATTATGGACCTCGGTTTGTGGGAAAAGTCAGGTCACTGGGAAAACTATGGCGAGAATATGTACACCTCGGAAACGGCCGACGACAAAACACTGGCATTAAAGCCAATGAATTGCCCTGGTAGCGTGATGATGTACGATCATGGACTAAAGAGCTATCGTGACCTGCCGATTCGAATGGCTGAGTTCGGCAAAGTTCACCGCTACGAACTCTCTGGTGCATTACATGGGCTAATGCGAGTGCGTCATTTTACTCAGGACGATGCTCATATTTACTGCAAAGAAGAGCAAATGTTGGAAGAGTGCACTAAGATCATTCATTTAGTGTTGGATATTTACAAGCAACTTGGGTTCGATGACATTGCAATAAAATTGTCCACGCGTCCAGAAAAGCGCATGGGCTCTGATGGTATCTGGGACATTCTTGAAGCGGCTCTAATCGATTCGCTTGAAGCTCTAGAATTGGACTACAAACTTAACCCTGGTGAAGGCGCGTTCTATGGGCCAAAACTTGAGTTTGTATTACGCGATGCGATTGGGCGAGATTGGCAATGTGGGACTCTTCAGGTAGACATGAATCTGCCAAAACGCTTCGAACTGGATTACGTAGATGAAGATGGCAATAAGAAAACGCCGGTTATGCTACATCGAGCACTATTTGGTTCACTTGAGAGGTTTATCGGAATTTTGATAGAGCACCATGCCGGTAAATTTCCGGCATGGTTGGCACCAGTTCAGGTAGCAATCATGACGATCTCTGAACCCTTCAATGAGTATGCACTCGAGGTTGGCAAGTCTTTTGATAGAGCAAATATTCGACTGGAATACGATATTGGCAGAGAAAAAATTGGCTATAAAATACGATGTCAAACGCTGCAAAAAGTACCTTTTATGATTGTTATAGGAGCACAGGAAGCAGAAAAATCTCAGGTTACTTTGAGACACATCACTGGTGAACAAACTACTTTTACTAATATCCAAGATGCGATAGATTACGTGTCCGACAAATGTAAAGCACCTGATATAGTTTAGACCTTTGCGGCGGACTCTACTGCGTGTTGTAACCACGTTTGTCAGCTCCCAATTCAACCCTCAACTTACTGATGTGTTTAGGTAAAGAAATAAGATGAATAATCTAGAAATTAGCTCGTTGTTCGATAAGTGGAACGCTGCATTGCAAACGGGTGACCCAAAGCAGGTTGCTGCTCTCTATGACGAAAAAGATGGTATTTTGTTACCTACGGTTTCAAACCAAGTTCGCCACAATCATGCAGAGATTGAAGACTATTTCGTACACTTTCTTACTAAAGGTCCAGAGGGCGTGATCAACGAATCAAACATCCGTATTTTCGATTCAATTGCCATAAATTCAGGCATCTACACCTTCTCCTTTAAAGACGGCTCCGAAGTACAGGCCCGTTTTACCTACGTATACAAACACAACGGCGATGAATGGAAAATATTAGAGCATCATTCGTCGGCCATGCCAGAGTAGGTGATCACAGTAATCTTTTGGATTCGGTAGCAACCGCGTCATTAGATTCTTTGTTGCGATCGATTTCATGTTTGTTCTTTTGTCTAAATGCTAATCATTTTCATTTAGACAAAATCTGGTATTATAATCACAACCGCAGCTGACGCACCTTATTAGAAGACCTACTTCTTACACCATACAAAATGAACTAAGAGCCTTATGAAAAACAAAACTATTGCTTTGATAATTTCCTTTCTTTTCGTATTCTCATTTACATCTTATGCAGAGAAGTCAATCAAGCATAAAGTCGTCGAAGATATAGTTACTTCTGAAAAGGCAATACAGGTTTTTAACGAAACAACGGCCCAACTCAAGACTAAAACAAAATTAGACCAAGATGAGTTAAACGACGTGCATATGATCACGTACTCATTGGAAAAGGCCGTGGCTTATTTTGTGGAAAATTCTTCCGGAGATCAGAGAGATGATGCAGAGAAAATGGCCGAATTAGTCGAACTAGTACACATTGCGTCGGAAAACAACCGAAAGGATGAAACAGAAGCAAACCTAGTTAACTATTTTTCTTTAGCCTCAGAATTTGAAACTGAGCTCTTACCTTAACAAGACAAATCGAAACTTTATCCAGATTTAAAGCTAATAGTTCTACCTGTAAAGTTCTAAGAGTAAAGCTCTAACACACCAACGACTCGTTCAAATACATGGTTATCGGGGAGCGAAATTCTAAGCCAATTTCGCTCATCTGTGGCATCCCCTATACGAGTCCAAACTTTATGTTGGGCCAAGAGGTTGTGCATGTTTGCGATCGCCAGAGCATCTCCACGAATGGTATTGAACAACCCCGTTGCTACAATCTCAAACGATTTATGAGTATGAGCGGAAACAAAGATTTTCAAAGATGCCTCAAACATTTTGCTTTGAGTTTTTACGCGCTCTCTTTGATTGTGTTGCCACTGTTTGTTTTCCAAAGCCTGTTTGACTACATACTGGCTGGGTCCAGTAATCGACCAAGGGTTGAATAGCTCCCTTAGTTGTCGATTTAGTGGATGTTTACCAATAGCAAATCCAACTCTCGCGCCCGCCAAACCAAAGAATTTTCCAACCGATCTAAGCACGACTATATTTCCGCTTAAAGCGCGATTCAGTAACGAATATTCCTCGTTTAAATCCATAAATGCTTCATCCACGATCATGACCCCTGGTATCGTTGGGCTAAGACGTTCAAGTACCGCGGGCGACATCGCTTCACCTGATGGGTTGTTGGGGTTAATGATCACGACATTCGTGACAAGTTGATTTTCACAAAGTCGAATCAACTCATTGATGCTCTCGTAAAAAACAAGCTTATGGCCCGCGACTTTCCATGCATGTAGGTGCTCTTTATAACCCATTTCAGGTATGGCAACCGACTGCTTACCGTGTACGAGGGTAGGCAATAAGCGAATTGCCAATTGAGAGCCTGGTGTTACTGTTATCTGATCAATCGAGCATCGATAGTACTGCGAAGCAGCACTAAGTAAATCTGGGCTCAAATTAGGCAGATCACGCCAAATATCACTTGGTATATTTGGAATAGGGTATGGCCAAGGGCTAATCCCGGTTGAGAGATCTAACCATTCATGTATTTCACCACCGTATTGTTTGATGGCTTCCTGCAAATTACCACCGTGCCGAACCTGATCAATCACTGCTAGCACCATCAAAGTAGTTTTGGTGAATCAAGTCGAACGTTGCTTGATTCGAAAGCTTTTTACTTCCTTGATGCCAGTCAAATACGACAATTTTGGATGTTATTGATGAGTGCGACATTACTCTGCTCCCATCGATTGAAACCACACTTTTAGACTCAGTTAAGTCAAGCCCACGTTCAAAACCAGTGCGGTTATTAACAAAAAACGGAATACCAGTCTCAATTGATCTCTTTTCCCAAGTATCTTTGGGACCATACTCTCCGGGTGCCCAACTCGCACTGGACACGATTAAATCAACCCCCTGTTCTTTCAAATATTGCGTGTGTTCCTCTGGCCAAGCATCTGCACAGATTAGTAAACCTACATTGATCCCATCAATATCCAAAGATAGAGCTTTCTTTCCAGGTGTGGACCAACTTTCAGCAATGGGAATCGTATTAATTTTTCTGTGTCGACCCAATATCTCACCATTCTTGCCTATTACAAACAGAGTATTAAACAGCGCCTTTTTTGCTGACTTTTTTGTCTCATAGTTTCCCTCAGGGGCGGCACCTTCAAGATGGGCACGCTCAAGGTGGCTTAAAAACACGGTAACACCGTTCTCTTTAGCGAGCTTTTGTATTCCTTTGACGGATTCATCTGGGCCTAGTTGAATCCAATCCGTTCCTAATTTTAGGTCAAAGCGGTAGCCCGTTAATGCTAGTTCTGGGGTCAATACCCAATTGGCACCTAACGCAGCCGCTTGTTGAACCCCTGATTCAATTAAGCCTAAATTGTGATCTATGTCAGCGTATTTCAAATCTAAATGCAGCATTGCAACGCGCAATTGGGAGTCAACGGACAAGCTTTCAATGCTTTCTTCTTGCGCTTTGCTCAGTCCGGGACAGCAGCAAACATAAGTAAAAAAGATAGAGAGCAGTGAAGTCTTTATTAAGTTATTCAGTTTTATTGCCACTTCGCTTTCCAACCTAGTACGAATGCTTGCAAGAAAGCGTCTAGTTCTTCATCGCCAACTTTTTGTAGAGACTCGCGATAGTTTCTTCCGGGACCAGCGATTGCAACTGCAACATTCACAGCTTGATCAAGCAAAACATCGCCGCGAATCGTGTTGTCGAAGGTTTCATTCTGAATCCTATCTAGCACCGCAGAATAGGCGTAAGCCGCAGCTACAAGCTTTGGATCGCTGAATATTGCCGAAGCATTATCTCGTAAAAGGGCAAACTCTTCGTCACTCAACCTTTTTTCCAAATCATTTAACAGGGTCTCATTAGTCACTTTAAACCGTTTAAATACATGACTCACTTGACGAGAAGCCAAGGGCGTTAACCCTTCCTGTAGTTCCAATGCTTTAAGCACCGCTTCATAGACGCACACTCCAATCAACTCGCCAATCTTTAAGTGACCACTTGCGCTGCCCAACACTTTTTCTTTGGGCACCAAGGGCGCCGCAATTGCATATTGATCTGTGCCAGTGCCTGTAGCAAAAGAAGGCGAAACAGTACTGCTAATCGCAAGTGTAGAAAGAGCCGCTGATTTTGCCTCAGTCACTAAAGAAGCGGCTTTCGCCAGTGCGCCGGGAGTGACTGGGCGATTTATCAACACGATAATATTAATCGTTCCCGAATCTTTATGTTTCTCTTTAGCCTCGTCGACTCCAATCTTATTACCACTGTGGTCAGAATCGTCACCAACGTAGACATTGCCAGAATCAGACTGATACCAAGACGCATGATCTCCGGCCCTTAAAGCATTACCTGAGACACCAGCGGTTACGTAAGCTTCAACGGTAAGATCGTGGAAGCTTTTAATCACATAGGCCGTATTTGCTATGTTCGCGGCGGTGCCCATGCTTACCATTGAAGTCTCCGGAATATTCAGCCTCTCTGCGAGACTAGCGTGATATTTCTCGTTACTTAACTTAACAATTTCTTTGAAGCGCTGGTGATGATTGTTAGCTTCCATACTTTGGAAGTTGACAATGTGTTTAATGTTTTCTCTTTCACCTCCATTTATATCTGAAGTGGAGAGCACCCTGTGCTTTTGCTTTAGGTGCACAACAAGTTGCCTGCCTTCGCGTTTTACGTGGTAGAGATTGGTGTCTTTTAGTGTGGTCTGTGATTTTTTCACAATCTCAGCTTTCTGTTTGCTTGTCATGTATGGAGTGTCTTTTGCCTGAACAGTTTGAAAGCCAACTAGGGCCATGCTGAAAGCCAGATGAATTATAAGGGCTGAAAGAGACTTTGTTGGCTGATTGAACATCAAATTGAAAGTTGAAAGCACTTTGAATTACTCCCCAATTAGTATGAGCTTCCCAGTTTTAGGATCTCGGTAAACCTGACCAACTGGCTCATACCCCTCGCCAGCATTTTGTCCTTGATTGGGTAGAGACGGCAATTCTCTACCCTTGGTCACGACTTTTTCACTGGCGGAGTATTGGCTCGTTGCTGCATTTTGATTTTTAGAAAAGTGTTCGTCCACATTTTTACTCATGGCAATAAGTGCCGCGATCAATCCGCAAGCAAATACCAACATCAAATCTAAAAGATTTGCCAACGGACCAAGGGGTTCCGATTCTTGTTGCTCAAACCGACTGGTATTCCACCTTCTTTGCCCATTTCTAGCGTGCATTAGTTTTTTCCTTCGTTGACTTCTATACTTCGCATGGTGGATTCATACCAACGGCGTCTAAAACGACCGATTACAAAACCAATGATCCCAACCAATAGCCCCAAAACAGTGGTGTCGAAGGCGACGCTCATGGCGGTAGTCAAAACGCTTAAGTTTCCATCCCCTAGAGCGGAAAGACCCGGCCCCAAAGGAATTAAGGTTCCCATTAGACCCAGCATTGGAGCTATCCTAGTCAGAAAATCGGTTCGTTCAATTCTGCGCATTGCGAGCTCTTCAAATCCGATGATGTTCTCGGTCTCCGACCACCTTTTCAATGCAAACGTCCGTTCAGCCACACATATGCCTAATTCGATAATGGCAATACCAGTGAGTAATAAAAGGGCCCAAATTACAGGCTGCAATAGAAAACTCACCAAAATATGCATTACGCCAAAAATTGAACCGTCGAATAGACCCATTGCTAAATTACCTTTATCCGCTATTAGTATTTGTGTTTTCTTTATTCGCTTGAATCAGACTTTGAAATGGGTGTTCGCATTCCTAAAAAAGCTCCCACAAGCAGTAGTATTGCCAGTAATACGATGATCCAGGCCATCATATAGGTGTCATCGTAATCTTGGCTATCTGATTTCTCAGACTGTGCTGAATCGCTATTTGAATTTTTCTCATTCGATGATTCTTCGCTAATCTCCGAGATTGTAGTGAGAGATCTATTAGTTTCCTTGGTGACCTGAGCTGCATTTAGTACGGCAGCAAGCTTGCCTTGTTTGTCAGCATTCAATCTTTCTTTCACATACTCGAAAACTGGATTATCAGGACTTGTGTGCCCACTTCCAGGAAGACCGTGTTCTATCACCAAATCCGCAAATTGATTTGATACGGCACTTATTGTTTCATCTCCTGATTCCCAAAAGCCTTTATATGACGCAACCAGCATAACGGCCAACATATTAGACTTAACGTGTACGTTATGATTTTCTTCCAAGAAAGTATCCAAACCTAAATCGTGTTTGTCATCTATGTAAACAGACTTAACATCATCCCAAACCCAACTTTTGACGATATCTGGATTGGTGACCTGCCAACCCCACAAATACTCAAAGAACTCACTTCCCATTGTTCGAGCTCCGGCATAACCTTCCTGCATAAGTGGTTCAAGCCACTGAGGATTAAGAAATCTTCCTCTCAATTCGGACAATAATGCGGTACTTAAGGGCTCGACGCTAATCTTTGAGCTGTTTTCGTGAGCGAGAATAAAACTATTGGGCACACTTCCTTTCACGGTTTCAACAGCGAGACTCAATCCACCCAAATAGTCAAACGTATCATTATTGTCTAACAGGCCATAGAGATTACTAGAACGGCCTAAGTACGTATTTCCAACTGTGTCCAATCGCTCCATAAACAATTTTTGCACAGGTTGCCCCTGTACCTGTAATCCATAAGCGTGTCCGATACGACTGATGTATACGTCCGCTATCTCAGAACGTTGTTTCCATGCACCTGATCTTTCAACCATGCGATTTACTCCAGCGCCATAACTCCCAGGAGCATCTCCGAATATCCGATAGGTTGCTTGTTTACCAACTATCTGGGCACTTAAACCTCGATTCATAGCCGCTGTTGTATCTTTTACCCATTGACTAGCCACTCGATTGATTGCCAATGGCTCATTACCACCAGTAGCGGAGCTTTCAAGTGGCGATAGAGCTTGATTAAGGGCTAGTGAAAGAGCAGGGTAGTCAGACCGAATCGTGTCGGCGGACGCATCCAAGGCCATTAGAACCGCTTTTTCTAACCAAATTATATGTGCCCCGTATAAATCTCGGAACAGACCCGAAGTAGTATAGACCGTATCTCTACGAACTCTGGGATGACCATTCTCACTCATATTTTGGATGTCCAACCGCTCAAGCTTTTGCACGATACCTCGACTACTCCAGACTGGCTTAACCCCCAGCATATCAAAGCCAAAGGCGATCATTGCGCCTTCATCGCGTACCACATCAGAGGCCCATAAAACGACAGCGTCGGCCTCATCGCTTTCGGTTTGCATTCTGGCTTTTCGAGCTAGTTCAACACCAACTTGGTGACCGATACGAGAAGGTATAAGCCCACCGTCTAAAGCATAGAAGTTACGCCCAGTTGGCAAGACATCTGGCGTTCTAATAGGATCATTACCTTTTGCTGGTTGGACATATCCACCGGATAAACCATTTAAGAGCCCATTCATCTCAGCCGAGGGAGATATCTCGAGCAAAGACTTCCACTCAGCTTTGCTTGCTTCCGAGGACTCATGTTCGCCTTTCGCAATTGAATCTACCATTGTCTTAACGGCTTGCTCGGACCATTCAGTACCAAAACTGTGTAAGCCGAGAGGCATAAAGTCTTCTTGTAGTTTGGTTAAGTAATGTCCAACCTCATGTACTAAAAACTCATCATCTACATCGTCATAAGCTTCCACACCACGTATCTCAAGCTCACCCCGCATACTCTCAGTGAGTTCATCTTTAAGTTTTAATTCATCCACTAAATTTTTGATCTGAATGATGGCTCTTGATCTCATCACACCGGCTGCTTCAGGCGCGGCCTCGTAACTTTCAACCAGTTGCCTGAGCTCCAACAACTTATCATAGAGTTCAGTGCTTTCTAGAGGAGGGGTAAGATGATCCACCATCACAGCTAAACCCCTCCTTTTGGCTTGTATTCCCTCACCAACACCATCAACTATGTATGGGTAAACGCTCGGAAGATCTCCGATTAAAGCAGTGGGATAATCAGTATCGTTCATACCCACTCGGTGACGCGGGAGAAATTCATAGGTCGAGTGTCTACCAAGATGCACCAAAGCATCCGCTTTGAAATCTCTCCTTAGCCATTGATAGAAAGCAATGTATTGATGTGTCGGCGGAAAAGAAAGGTTGGCGTGCAAAACTTCTTCGCTTAGCTCCCAACCTCTGGGGGGTTGTGGGCCAACAAACACATTCCCGAATTGAATGCCTGGGAGCAAAATATTCCCATCATGGACCATAACTTTACCTGGCGGTGTTCCCCATCCTCGTACACCCTCGATACGGCTTTGCGCGATAGCATCCACCAGTGATCTAGCGCGATTCCAATCAATGCTCTTTGGACTTGAAGAAGTGTAAACCGCCTTTAATTGCTTCAAAAGGTCCATCACCCTGTCTCGTGACGGGTGCTCTGTGCCCTCCATAGCATGTTTCAAATCAAGGATTACTCTGTTGGTCAGCCTTGTTGCTATTTCCGGATCTTCTAGCTCCACTGCTTGTTGCAGAACTTGATGCAAATACCCCAAAGGCCCATTAGTCATTTCATCTTGGATAAGCTCAGGGAGCTCATCAAACCACTTCTTATAGGTTTCGCTAGAAACCAGCTGAACAAGCTTAGACATTTTAGCCAGTTCAGTGCGATTCTCAGGCAAATTCACTCCACGAGCTTGCAGAATATCCAACAAAGCTTCCGGGGATTCTGGCAGTATGCCAGTGTTGTAACCTTGTGCTTTTAAACTTAGTAGAATTTGATAGAGGGATTTGGGAACATTAAGATTATCGGCCCCAATATTGTGACGCCCTGGTGGATGATTGTAATAAATAACGCCAATCTTTTTATCCTGATTTTTCTTTACTTGTAGCTGATGCCAACGTTTTGCTCTAGCGGCCATAAGATCGACCTGCGCCGATATTGGTTTGGACAAAGCCAGCTTTACTCCAGTGCGCGCATCTATACTTGGAGAGGTCATTGCGGCCAATACCAAAGGCTGACTCACACCCTGTAGTTCAGGCATCGCTACTCGATAATGAACGGTATTCCATCGAAGTCCTTCTTCAGAAACCGAATATTCTCGTTCCGTGCTATCAGCTAATCTAATAGCTTTATGGATCGGCACATTGAGTTCGGCTAGGTGAGCATTCACTTCAGCGCGACCATCGCCACCACCCAACACGAAATTTTGCAATGAAATTATGCTCGATAGGTTTTTCTTGTGCTCGGTTAAAAACTTAGAGGCACTGACCGAAGCATCTCCCCATTTAGACAGAAGAGCAAAGCAGAACAACGTGGAATCAGACTCGATTTGATCGCAAAGTTTATTGATTAACTCTGCTTCCCCAGGACGACTGCCGGTCTCATAGTCGATTATCGCAATCCATTTTTTGTCCTTGGGCAACTTCGACTCATCAACTGAAGTAACCAAGCCATTTCGTATCATACGCAGAGGAGAGCGCATTATTGGCTTAGGCACCGAAATTTTTTCACCGGTTAAACTTACTAAGTGACGCAGTAGACCATCTATATTGCTTGTTTCTCTATCAGCCCAAAAGGATTTAGCTAAATACCAAGCATTAGACTGATTAAATAGCTCAAGTCTTGAATCTAACCATGAACTCATATCTGCGGAAGCTTCTGCAGGGGGATCTTTCATCATGGCATCCAAGTCCGCATTAACTAATATGGACCTTCTACCAATTTTTGAAGCTTTGACTAGGTCACGATCGCTGTGGACAGCCACGAAATTATCGATGTCTTTTGAGTCCTTTAAAAACTGTTTAAAATATCTAGCCGAGTCACCATAGACACCACCGATAAAAACAAGATCAACTTCCTGAATAAGTTTTGTTCGCTCAGCCTCGTTCAAGTCTAAAAATTGATCAGTCGTTCTAAGGTAGACCTTATGACCTTTAGCCGAATCTAAAAATTGATGCGTGCCGCTCAAGACGTCGGCCGCGTTTCTTGGTGAGACTACCAGTAGTAATGAGGCCGCATTAACGATATTGCTAACAGAGGCTAGTAAGACAAAAAAGAAACTGGCCTTTAAGAGAAAATTTTTTATCTGGAACATTGAGTTTTATACTTTCAAGTTAGCCATTCATTCCTATAACGAATAAACAGGGACTATGTGTATTTTCTCAACGAAGTAACGACGGCTCGAGGTTTCGGTCATCTTTAATTACCGAGAGCCTGTTAAAAAACTCTACCGTATTCTAAAAAGTGAAGACAGAGGTATTTTGAAAAGTCATCTATTCGCGAGATTCTAAAGCTTCTATCAGGTAATCGGACTAAGTGTGCCTACACACACATCACCGTTGCGCGTCAGTGCAGGAATTTCACCTGCTTCCCCTGAAAAAAGTGCCCATGATTTGGTTTAAACATGCGCAGGTTAAGTTTAGCTCATATGAAATTCGAAGTTAGGGCTAATTGAGCTATGACATAAAAAAACTGTGAAGATCGCGCGACAATTAACACTTATAAAAGCATCAGGCTCCCGATAAAGATAAACAGAATGGAAGATATTAGATTAATTCTTGTGGCTATGTGTATGTCTTGATGCTCAAAGGCTCTTGCAGAAGTTCCAATATAAGCTTTTTCCACTAACTCACCATTGTAGTAACTGGGGCCGCCGAAGCGACAATTGAGTATATAAGCGAGGGCAGCTTCTGGATATCCTGCGTTTGGACTTTTATGTTTTACCGCTTCTCTGAGAACGAAGGTTAAACCGTCGATCTTAGATTGGCTAGCAAGCATCAATATTGCAGTTAGTCTCGCCGGAATAAAGTTAGCAATGTCATCAAGACGAGCGGCAAACTTCCCAAATTGTTCGTGTCGTTCGCTGCGATACCCAATCATCGAATCCAATGTATTAATCATTTTGTATGCCATGGCCCCTGGCACACCAAACAACACAAAGTAAAACAAAGGTGCGATAACACCATCGCTTAAATTTTCCGAAACGGTTTCCAGAGTCGCCGCTTTAACCTCATTTTCAGTAAGCGTGTTCGTTTCTCGACCAACA
>JAKVBA010000045.1:11898-33813 GCA_022447525.1 Gammaproteobacteria bacterium | reverse complement strand
AGAGAGTTTTACGTCCTTTTCCAAACTGTAGGTATTTACGTGTGTAACTCCGATGATAAATACTGCAACACCCATGTGCGCAACGGTCATTCCCCAGATCGAGGCTGGTATCTTTGCTAGGCCCTTCAACCAGCTTTGTTGATGCTTAAGTCGATCGATAAGGCTAGTGCCGCCCCAAAAGAAAACCCAAAAGCCCAAGGTTGATCCGAACATGCCACCCCACTCAAAGCCATCGACCGAGAGTGTATAAGTGGTTAGTCCACCTAAAACAAGGCTTAAAACAAGGACGCCGACTGTTTGGTTTCTAAAACGGGCCATAGAATCTCGCTTCCATCGGAGCATTGCTCCGATGCCTAAAATCATAGCAAGCGGGATTGTCAGCAGGGCAAACATAAAGTCGAAGTAGGGTGCTCCGACAGATATTTTCTTGCCCATGGCGTCGAATAAGATTGGAGCCAAGGTGCCGACCAACACCATGAATGCGGTTACTACGAACAAAATGTTGTTTAGCAATAACCCCGTTTCTTTCGATACTAATGAGTAGTTGATATCACTGGTCAATTTGTGTGCTTTTGCCGCGTACAGTGTTAGTGAGCCGCCGATGACGATTAGTAATCCTATCAATATGAAAAGGCCTCTGGTCGGGTCTGCAGCAAAGGAATGTACTGAGGTTAGAACGCCAGATCGTACTAGGAATGTCCCGAGTAAACTCAATGAGAAAGCCAGAATAGCCAGCAGTACAGTCCAAGCTTTGAAAGCGCCACGTTTTTCAGTAACAGCCAAGGAGTGAATTAATGCAGTGCCAACTAGCCATGGCATAAACGAGGCGTTTTCGACCGGATCCCAAAACCACCAGCCGCCCCAGCCTAACTCATAATATGCCCACCAGCTCCCTAATACGATACCAATGGTAAGAAATAGCCACGCTACTGTCGTCCATGGCCGGGCCCATCTAGCCCACGCTGTATCGAGCTTACCACTGAGCATGGCTGCAATTGCAAATGCAAACACCACACTGAAACCTACGTAGCCCATATAGAGCATCGGGGGGTGAATTAAAAATCCAGGGTCTTGCAGCAATGGATTCAATTCATTGCCGTCAAACGGCACAGGGAATAGGCGGGAGAATGGATTTGACGTAACCAGAGTGAAAAGGATAAACCCTACGGTAACAATACCCATCACCGACATCACTCGTGCAACCATGTCTCTCGGGATGCCTTTGCTGAATTTAGCAACCAAAGCAGCCCAGCTACTTAGCATCAGAATCCAAAGCAGTAGCGAACCCTCATGCCCCCCCCAAACACCAGATAGGCGGTACATCAATGGCTGTTGCAAATTCGATGTTCTGGCAACGTATTCTATCGAGAAATCGTTTAGGTAGAACGCATAAGTCAATATCGAATACGAGGCTACAACAAGTAACCATTGAACGTACGCCGCCGTGCGACCAAACATCATCCAGCTCTGTCGATTACGATAAGTGCCTGCGATTGGAATGATTGACTGCGCGATTGCTACGCACATTGCCAACACCAAACAAAAATTCCCGAGCTCTCCTAACATTTTTCTACTCTATCAATTCGAATTTAATATTTTACCGGGCCATCAGCGTCGTCGCATTTGTTGGCTTGTGCCAACATTACAGCATCGGCTGCTTCATTTGGTACGTAATTCTCATCGTGCTTAGCCAACACCTGTGATGCAATAAATGCAGGTTCAGCATTAAACTTTCCGACGGTAACAATGGCTTGACCCTCTCTAAACAGGTCCGGAAGAATACCGGTATATTGAACGGTAACGTCGTTCTCACAATCGGTTATATCGAAACGCTGTGTTACCCCATCTTCAAGCTTCCTTACTGTTCCTTTTCTTACCAAACCAGCTACTCGATAGGTTTGTAATGGATCGAACCCCTCACTTGCCAACTGAGTTGGTGTGCGAAAATACTCGATACTGCTTTGCATAGCCTGCAAGGCTAGAAACGTTGCCACGCTCATACCTAACACCACAAGTGCGATGACTGTCAGACGTTTTTTTTGAGTTGGGCTCATAATCAATGCTCAATGCTTTGGGTTTAACGCGAGTCTAGGCTGTATTTTAATCTACCGCAGATGATTGTTGTGCTTGCCTATCTTCACGTTTGTATTGTCTCAGTAATTCGGATTTGATTTTTGCGTTGCTTCGTTTTGCTACGATTAAGATAACGAGCAGGGATAGCATACTCAGAGCCCACGAGGTCCACACGTGGAATGCATAACCGCCCATGTGGAAAAATTCGCTCCAATTCATACCTTTCTCCAAATTTTAACGTGAATGATTACGGCTAATGACTTCTCGAACCCAACGGCTTTTTCGCTCATTTTTTAAAACCATGGTTTGGCATGTGATAAAAAGCGCGTAGCCATAGAAGAACATGAAACCGCCGATCATTAGTAGTAGAGGAGTTAACATATCGGCAGGCATTCTTGGGCCTCCTTCAGCGAATATCGTCGCTCCCTGATGTAGACTACTCCACCACTCTACCGAGTAGTGAATTATCGGAACGATGACAACGCCAACGATACAGAGCATTGCCATGGCTTTTTCAGCGGTCTTGCGATCATCAAAGGCGTGATAAGTGGCCATAACCCCAAAGTATAGAAAAAATAGGATTAATTCGGACGTGAGTCTTGCATCCCAAGTCCACCATGTTCCCCAGATTGGCTTGCCCCAAATTGCACCAGTAATGAGGGCTAGTGCCGTAAAAACCGCGCCTAATGGGGCTGAACAAATGGCTACTACAAACGCCATTTTCATACGCCAAATCATACCGATGGCGGCGGCCACGGCCATGATTACATACACCATTAGAGATAACCAAGCCGCCGGTACATGGACGTATATAATTCTGAAACTATCTCCCTGCTGATAGTCGGCTGGGGCTTGGAATAGACCTAAATAGGCGCCTGATATCATTAAACCGAGGCTCAACACGCCAAATATTGGTGTGGTGTACCTAGCTATTGTGTAAAACTCTCTAGGAGAAGCTAGCCGGTGATAGGTTCTATCGAGAAACTTCCAAATTAGGCGAAAAGGGTTCACGGTTTCAGATTGGTTTGTTTATTATTTACGGTTGATTAGATTATGAATATGCAGGCAGACTTTTACTTTATTGTCGCACGAAGTGATGCCGATATCGCTAACGGAGCCAGTGTGAGACTCATCGCGAATATCGCCGCTAGAGCGTAAATCTGACTCGTGACCTCAAGCCCCTGATACGATTGCGTAAGCATGCCCGCTCCGAATATCAAAACAGGGATGTACAAGGGCAAAATTATGACCGCTATAAGAACGCCTCCTCGCCTTAACGTCACTGTTAAAGCTGCGCCTATGGCACCGATTAAGGTTAGGCTCGGAGTCCCCAAAAGCAACCCGACGAATAATACCCAAATTTGATCTGCAGGTATATTAAATGTGACACACAAAACTGGGCTAATCAGGCTCAGCACCAAGCCCGTTGCAGTCCAATGTGCCATCACTTTCCCGAGCATAGCTAGAGTAAGCGAGCGGTGATGGATCAAGGTCTGCTCTAGTGTCCCGTCTTGATAGTCTGCATGAAACATACTCTCCAGACTGAGTAGAGTGGCCAGTACCGCTGAAACCCAGATTATCCCGCCTCCAATTTGTTGTAATAGGTTGGACTCGGCTGGCAAACTGAAAGGAAATAGCAAGGCAATGATAATAAAAAACACCAGTGGCTGGATCAAAGCCCCAGTGTTGCGAAACATTAGCTGCCACTCACGGGCAAAGTATATTTTGAAAGTGCTCATTTCGATGCCTTGAGAATATCGTATTCCTGCAGATAGGCCTTTAATGGCGTTGAGTCGAGTTTCTGATGATGGGTCAGTAGTATGCTGCCGAGTTTTTCAAGGTGGTCTATGCAAAGTTGTTCTATGAGCACTTTACCTTCTTTGTCGATCCCGGTGAATGGTTCATCTAGAATCCAAAGCCTTCGTTCGATTACTAGCAACTTTGCAAAGGCCAATCTGCGTCGTTGGCCAAAAGAGAGGGCTTGTACCGGAAGGTCAGCACAACTAAGGAGCCGCATTTTATCCAACGCGTCATCGAGTGCGTCCTCGTCGATGTTGCCTTCAAGTGCTTGAATGAATCTCAAATTTTCTATCGCAGAGAGTTCGCTTTTGAGTGCATCTTTATGTGCCAGATAAAAGCATTGTGTAGCAAACTCAGTATCTGAGGTAGCTGGGCGGCCTTGCCATAAAACTTTGCCAGAGTCACTCGACATGAGTCCACATACAATGCGTAGCAAACTTGTTTTGCCGGAACCATTTGGGCCCCTCAAATGTAAACATTCGCCAGACCTGAGACATAAATCTAAACCTTGGAAAAGAAGATTCTCCCCTTGAGTACAGCTTAGGTTCTCCAAGGTCAGAAGTTTAGATCTGTCATCGTTTGTTATGTCGCGATTCATGTTGGTTTACTCAACCCCTTGACCCCATCTAAGAACGAGTTTTTGCAATGTTTGAAGTTTAACAATACCATGTGTATCTAGCTAATTATTAATGCTGATCGTTCTATAACTTAAACCGATAGTTGAGCAAGAACTAATGAATTTTTCCAAATATAAGTTAACCGGACAAACCGTGAACCTTAATAATTTTGATACAAAGTCCGATGGAGGAAAAAGTGTCAAAGAGCTTAAAAAGTTAAGAGAGAAACTCTGGCATGATGTCGCACAGCTACAAGAAGCGCTTTACGCTGAATCTAAGCAGTCGGTTCTGATCGTTTTGCAGGCAATGGATGCAGCTGGAAAAGACAGCACCATAGAAAAGTTAACCAGAAACTTAAATGCACAAGGTTGCCAAGTGCACAGCTTTAAATCTCCCACCAAAAAGGAGCTAGCTCATGATTTTCTATGGAGAGTCCATGCGGCAGCGCCTCAAGCTGGGGATATCGCGATTTTTAATCGATCTCATTACGAAGATGTATTGATCGTCAAGGTTCACGGTTGGGCTTCACCTGCGAATATTCAGCGCCGCTATCAACACATCAACAACTTCGAGTCGCTTATTAACGACCGTGGGACCAAAGTGATTAAATTTATGTTGAATATATCACCCGAGTATCAACTTGAGAGGTTCAAGAGTCGTTTACAAAGGCCAGAGAAAAATTGGAAGTTCAATCCGGGCGATCTTGATGAACGAGAGCTTTGGTCCGATTACATGGCTGCATTTGAGTCTGCCATGACCAATTGCGCATCGGAAGATGCACCCTGGTTTGTCGTCCCAGCTGAAAATCGTTACTTTAGAGACGTAATGATCGCCGCAGTCATAAAGAATGTTCTCGAGGATATGAAATGCGAATATCCCGAACCCGATTTTGATGCAGATAAATACACAGTAGACAGTCTAAGCTGACAGTGTTTGGTTAACACTTTGAGTTATACCAGTGTTTTTGTAGATCTTTAGTTAGTTGAACTTTTTATGCCTAGATTGATCAGCTTTCTGCTAGCACGAGGGTGAGCCTTGCTCGCTGCAAGCCGGTACCACTCGATGGCGGTCTCACGACTTTGGGTAACGCCATTTCCCAGCTCATAAAGTGTGCCTAGGTGAAATTGAGCGCTGGCCTCACCTGAGTCGGCTGCGGTGCGATACCAATATATGGCCTCTGACAGGTCTCTTGGTAAAACTAGTCCGTATTCATATAATTCGCCTAAAGCAGACTGCGCCCAGCCTCGACCTTCATTAGCAAAGCGACGTATGGCTGGTAATGCATCATTGACGATCTTTTGAGACTTGTCGATGTTCTGATCAAATCCCAAGCCGAGATAGTTCATTATAGCCAGCTTTATTTGAGCTCTTGAAATACCTTTATCAGCAAGCGGCTGAAGTAGGGCGATTGCTGTTCCGTAGTCTTCAGACTGATAAGATGCAAGTCCTTGCCTCAAATACTGGAGGTCAAACTCGGCTTGCTCATTTGCTTGTCGTGTTGGTGTTTTCGTTGTGTTTTTAGCTTCTTTAGCTTTAGCTGAGCTTTCCCTTGTCGACTCGATAGGGGGCTCTTTGGTCGTCGGTCTTTCCATTGCTTTTGATAGCATGGCGTCAAGTAGTGGTATCGATTTGTGATCCGGTGTGTTTTCTTTTACTACCGATATAATGGACGCGGCCTTAGAAAAATTTCTACTGAGTATTTTGTCATTTGCGAGCTCTACCAGCTGATCGCTTATACTTTCTAGTAACGTCTTTGCTTCAATATTGTTTTGATCTAATTCAAGTGCTTTAACTGCATAGAAAATGGCACTTTCATTCTCGGGTTCAAACAAGTCTCCTTGTTGAAGTGCGGTTTTCGCATTGCTTAAGTAGTTTGATAATGCGAGGCTTGATCGATAGTCAGCAATGTCAGCCGCTAGGTTTGTATATTCCTCAGACCTTTTATCTATTGCGCTTAATCGTGACAGATTACTTTCTGCTGTGTCGGGATCGTTGTTTTCCAGTGCGGAAACACCTCTAAATTCATAGTGGCGCCGAATTTTCTCCAAATTGGCAAGCGCCGTACTATTTTCTGGTCTAATTTTCAGCACTTTTTTATACATCGAAACCGCATTAGCGCCCGCGGGTAGAGTAAACTGGCGTGATCTTAGATATTGATCAGCCTGACGTAGCATCTCAGCAACCTGCTGATCTATCTTATCTTGAGCCCTATAGGCATCCGCTCTGGCCTTGTCGTTGATGTTGGTAAATGATGCCTTACCTGTTGACGCTTCAAACGCAATTTTGTCGTCTATTGCTATTACGTTGTTAGGGTTTAGTTTCCGAGTAACCTCTTTGGTGATGTCGCCTTCAGCTTGAGGCCAAAGAAATGCAGCTAAAATCAAGGCAATAACGATTACAAGTGCCCACAAAGTAATGTTTGAATCTCCAAACCGCCGCAACCATCCAAAGCGCTTGGTCTGACTAACTCCTGAGAGATTACCCCCGATCACGTTTTGCCTTCGAGGTAATGAGGCCTTATCGCTGTCGAGTGTTTGTTTTTCTACGATTCTAGAGTTTTTGATCTTTTTCCGAGATAGAGAGGTTTCAAAATCTTGTCGTGACGTTGGATTGGACATGGTTATGCATGTGACGATAGGGTCTAGGCAACGAATACCAGCCTAATTTCTATTTTCGCGGGAGCTCGAAGAGCTGCTTATAAAAACTCAAACTATACCATACCCGATATCTTGTAACTTGGGGATCTAACAGCAACTTAATCCGCCTGGACAAAGCCCTGTTTTCTATTAATGGATTCAATTTGATACCAATCTTCTATCTTTGCGATTACGTAAATTCCAGTTCCTGGTTGAAGCTCGAATAACATTTTCGAGTAAGGGTTTGCGTCGACAAATACTTTGTAGCTATTCTCAACGATAACTAACTGAGGTCCGGTTCGTTTTAGATTGCCTTTGACTTTTGCACTCAAGCCAGCGGGCACCTTAGGCTTTGCGATGGAGATTGAGGGATCAAGCTCACTCTTTTTTGCTAAATGGTTGAGGTTAAGCTCAGAAAGAAACCCATCTGCTGAAACAAGACCGTTGTTTTGTTCAAACTCTCTAATTGCACTCGCAGATCTGGGTCCCCATATGCCATCGATTCTGCCAATTTTGTAACCAAGCTTTTTCAGCGCAGTTTGGGCAAAAAGAATCTTGTTTCTATCAGCTCCTTTAATTGGCTCAGCACTATGTATTGGTTGTTCAGGCAGCGCAATTGGTTCAGGTCCTGTCGATGAATCCTTATCAATCGGAGTGCAAGCGTTTAATAAAATTGAGATCAAAGAAAATAAACACAACCTTGCCGATCTGCCAAAATTCGACCCGGTGGTGGATTCTGGTAAAACTAGGCGATTATTTGATGAAACTAGATAATTATTGGAAGACGGCTTTAGGAAACTTGTCATTATTATTTTTAGCGTTTGGTTTGGGTAGTTCTAATGCAGACTTTCTAAACCTTTAATTGTCGCTAGGGTGTCGAGACTGGAAAGTCTGCAATTTGCACAGTTTCCTTTATAACTGATTTTATGAGGATGTAAAAGCCTGCGAAAATTGTTACTTAGCGACAAGTGTTTGCTAACACTGCGCAAGCCGACCCCTTAAGAGTTTGTTAAATACTGGTCTAGGCTGATAAATAGATTACAGTTTGTCATAGGTGTTTGACGCTAAAGGTGTTGTGTTCCCTTGTATATCTCACCCTTATTACTGACCCGAAATCCAAATCTAGTTGGAACATTTTTTCCAGTGGAATTGAAAAAATCATGGCATGGATCAGCCTCAATACACCGGCGTGTGAAATCAAAGCTACCTTTTTATATTCTTGAATCAACAACCAATTCCAAAAATCAAGTACTCTGGCATTCATGATTTTTAAGCTCTCTCCATTTGGAGGGGAGTTATTGAGGTAACCCTCAGACCAGTCCTTCAACTCTTGTTGATCAATCTCACTCCATCGACGCATTTCCCAGGAACCAAAATCAAGTTCTAAAAGACGTTTATCTATCATTAAATGATCTGCTGATATTTTTTCTGCCAGACTAATGCAGCGCGAGAGGGGGCTTGACACAGCAAGGTCATAGTGGGAATTCAATTTTACCAATACCTTTGGGCATTCATCTTCAAAGTTTGGACAAAGTGCAACATCTGTCTGTCCGTAGCAAACGCCTTTAGCAACATCGGGTGTCGTGTGACGAATTAGGTCAATTATCACGTAAGGGGGCCTTTGTTAATGAAACACAGAAACACAACACAGCAAAAATACCACCTCGGAAATTTGTTGGATAGCTCCTAATATGTCTCCGGTGTATCCTCCGATTCGTTTTTCACAGTACCTCATAAACAATGAGGCGCTGAAATAGCTCAATATTAAACCCCAAAACACCACTGCAATTGAACTGAATAAAAGGAAGGCGCACGGAAGCAAGGCGATTAAGATACTGAATCTTTCAGCTTCTGGCGTCAGTTTTAGGTTGGCAATAGGCTTTATCTTGCTTTTGTCGACATCTTGAACATAATCATAGTGTCTTATTTGTCGAGATGATTGCAGACGGCTAACGGTGTGCGAAGCAAGCACGATTGTTGACCATAGCAAAAAGTGTTGATTTGCTAATTCGATGAGCACAGCTAACTTGATCATCAGAATTAACAATAAACCAATGGTTCCATAAGTGCCTATGCGGCTATCCTTCATAATGGCAAGCACTTGATCCTTGCTCCATCCGCCACCAAGTCCATCGCAACTATCAGCAAATCCGTCTTCGTGGAATGCTCCGGTACTGAGAATGCCAGCGGTGACTGAAATAATAACGGCGATATAGTAAGGAAAAAACCAATTAGCAATCCAATATGACAGTACAACAAAGGCGCCAATGATGAGCCCGATAGTAGTGAAGTACTTTCTTGACTGATTTAATAGATCTTCGGAGTACGGGAGGTCTGAACTGACGGGAATCCTTGTATAAAACATAAGGGCAGTTTGCAACAGCACTAATTCTTGTTTTAGGTTCATTCTATTGTTCTTTGTGAGCTATTTTGCTTTTGCTATTTTTGCTACGAGCTTGATCTAATTGCGCACAAATGGTCTCGATGGCCTGCAGTTGTCGTACCGTATGTCTTTGCAGATGGTCAGGGTTGACGAAAAATAGATTACCCTTGCTTACAGCGGGTATAACATCCCATTGCTTCCAATCGTCAAGCCATTCTGGGCGAGCCGTACCCATACCACTGGCAATAATTGCTTCAGGTGCTTCTACGATTACCGATTCAATATTTGTTCTTGGAGCTGTAGCGACCGAACTTGAAAAAACATTCAAGCCTCCACATGTTTCTATCGCATCGGAAATTATGTGGTTACCGTTGATGGTAATTAAGGGGTCATTCCAAACTTGATAAAAGGTTTTTATCTTGGGTTTTTTATGATTGGCGGCTCGCAGACTCGATAATTTTGTTGAGAATTCAGTGGCCTTTGTGTCGGCCTCAGTTTGTAGCCCTGTTAACCGTCCAAGCATTCTCAGACTAGTAGCGATATCTTCGAGTGTGTCTGGCTGGTCCAAAATAACAGGAATACCGAGTTCTTCTACTTTATTGAGGATGTCCGTTGAATTTCCTGAAGTCCAGCCAATAACGACATCTGGTTCCAAGGCCATGATCGCTTCGAAATTGATTTTTTTATAACCGCCAACGATAGGAAGCTCTAGGGCCTCTTTGGGATAGTCACTATGACTTACCACGCCAACGATCAAGTCCCCAGCACCGATTGAATATAGGTTTTCCACAATATGCGGTGCCAGAGCCACAATACGTTTTACCGGAGTTGAAAACTTAAATTTACGACCTGAAAAATCAATGACCGTGGTGTCGTCTGCGGAGTTAGTCTGTACTTGAACTGTAGAGCTGTAATGATTTTGTGTTGAAGGCTTGTCTAATTCGCAGGCTGTAAGTTTAGTTATTACCAATATTGAACATAGCAACTTGATTGGTATCAGCGGATTAGTCATCAGAATCACTCACTCCAGCGCTATCAAATGTAGCCATGTTGTTGTGTAGGCTTATAGCGCTCCTGATTATAGGTATAGCGACAGCGGCTCCGCTTCCCTCACCCAATCGCATGTTTAAGTTTAATAGAGGGGTTGCGTTAAATTGACGGAGTACCAACTGGTGCGCCGGTTCTCCCGATTGGTGTGCGAATAAAAACCATTTTGCAACGCTGGGGTTTATTTGTATCGCTACCAGAGCGGCCGCAGTGCAAATAAAACCATCTATCAGCGATGGTATGCCTTGTTGCGCAGCTTTTATGTATGCTCCAACCAATGCTGCTATTTCAAAGCCACCCAATATTCTCAGAGTTTGTAATGGTGAGGTAAGTAAACTGGCGTGTTTGTGAAGTGCGTGTGAAATCAGCTCCGCCTTCTTTTTTTGTGTTGAAGGATCTATGCCAGTACCTGGCCCGACCAAGTTATGTGGTGTTTCTTGTAATAGCGCGCAATAGATAGCGGTAGCCGAGCTTGTGTTGCCTATGCCCATTTCACCACCGATAAATAGATCGATGTCATTAATTTGATCAGCACCAGTCTCGATGGCAGATATCATTTGTGATACATCCATCGCGGGCTCAATACTAAAATCAGCTGTGCCAGGGGCAATCGAAGCATCAATGTAACTATTCTTTGTATCCTTTTCATTCTTTTCTAGAGAGCCCGATATTGGTGACACTGTACCTAGATTTATAACTTTAAATTCAGCCTCTAAATCGTTTGCCAAGACACTGATAGCGGCGCCTTGATTAATGAAATTAAGTATCATTTGAGCTGTGACTTCTTGAGGATAGGCGGACACACCCTGCTTACAGACACCATGATCCGCAGCGAATATATTAATAGATATTCGCTCTATTTTTGGATTAGGTTTACCTTGCCAAGCCGCAAAGTCTACAGCGATCTTCTCGAGTAGACCCAGCGAACCTTGGGGCTTTGTTAGCTGGTTTTGATGGTTGATTGCAAATTGTCTTGCCGCTTCATCTGGTGCCTTGCAGGGTGACTTCAACCAGTTCAATTTATCTACCATTTGTAAAATCGCTCGTTTCTATTTTAATTTTTGAGGGAGTCCGGCGATCACCATTGTCACTTCGGTACAAATGGACGCCAAGGATTGATGTAGCCATCCGCTCTCGTCGACAAAGGTGCGACTCAACTTACCAAGCGGTACAATTCCATGTCCGACCTCATTACTCACAAATATAAGATCATGCTTAGTGTTCGGTAAGTAACTTAGCAATTGATTCTTTTGTTGCTTCCATACTGCTTCGTCATCATGCAGGCAGTTGCTGAGCCAGAGAGTTAAGCAGTCAACAAGAATAACCGAAGGTTCGGTAATTCCTTTGAGTACGTCAGTCAACTTGATCTGTTCTTCAATAACTCTCCAAAACTGAGAACGACTTCTTTGATGCTGCTCAATTCTATGTTTCATTTCATTGTCTTCTGCCGTTGCTGTGGCAATGTATACCAAGCGCTTACCGGGAGTCGCAGATTTTTCCGATAGCGCTAGCTGCTCGGCTCTTGTTTCTGCAAACGAGCTTTTACCACTCCGAGCTCCTCCCAAAATCAGATGTGCTGAACTATTATTGTTTTGCATGAATTTAGGCTCCGATTAGTACTGGATGTCCTTGCTTAGAGCTAAAGAGAACCTCTACATTCAGTCCGTAGAGACGTTGCATGATTTTTTCGGTAACGACTTGTTTGGGCTCACCATAAGCAACTTGCTCACTACAAAGTAGAGCCAACATCTTATCAGCGTATCTGGCAGCAAGGTTAATGTCATGCATGACTACAACGATGGTGACCCCTTGCTCGGCAAACTTTTTTATTGCTTTCATTAAATGGTGTTGATGACCTAAGTCCAGTGACGATGATGGTTCGTCAAGCAAAAGTAGCCTAGGACTGTTGTTATCATCATCCCAGATTTGGCAAAACACTCTGGCTAATTGAACACGTTGTTTTTCGCCACCCGACAACAGCATATAGTCTCTGTTTTTTAAATAAGCAATGTCCATTAGGTGTAGCGCTGCATCTACTATTTCAGTATCACGCTTTTTGCCAGTTTTGTGTGGCATTCTGCCGAGCTCTACGACTTCTGATACATTGAAAGGGAAGTTAAGTGAGCTCTGCTGAGGTAGTACAGCGACTTGTTTGGAGCGTTGTCGATTATCACCTGAAAAAGCTAAGGAATGGATAGTACCGGAGTACTCGAGTTCACCATCTATTGCACGTAAAACAGAGGATTTTCCCGCTCCGTTGGGGCCTATTATTGCTAAAACTTCCCCGGTAGCGACTTCAAAAGACACATCATTCACTAAAACATGTCGCTGTCCTGTGCGGCTAGCAACCGATATTTTTAGTTCACTGACACGCAACATACTCTGCTCCATACTACGTTTCCATTCCAAAATGTTTTCGAGTACTGAGTAAAGATATGAAAAATGGGGCTCCCAATAAGGCAGTAACGAGACCAACGGGGAGCTCAATTGGGGCAAATAATGTTCTCGCAATGCTATCTGCCAATAGCAGCAGGGCAGCGCCACCAAGTGCCGATAATGGCAGTAAATATCTGTGATTCGGTCCCACAATTAATCTGATTATATGTGGTACCACCAGCCCAACAAACGCTATGCTTCCAGCCAAGGCTACAGATACTCCGACACCTAACGCAATAATCATAATTAACTTTAGTTTAACGGCTTGTACCGAAATACCAAGGTGTCTGGCTTCCGACTCTCCAAGCAATAGGGCATTTAAGGCAGAGCTATAGCGAGGTAGTAAAGCAAATACTGCAAAACTAACAATTATCGCCAGGTTTACCCTAATCGAATTTGCACCTTCAAGGCCCCCCATTCTCCATAGACTTATTCTCCTTAGGTTTTCGTTGTCTGCAAAATATTCGATAAAACTAGTTAATGCGCCCGCAATGGCTGTAATTGCTATACCAGCGAGCAACATGGTAGCAACGGACGTCCCAGTTTTGTCGGTAGCGAGCATATAGACTCCGGTCACCGCGATAACGCCGCCTGTGAAAGCACTCAGAGATACTAAGCTTAGTCCATAAATACCGCTAAAAAAGATAACATTACTAGCGGCGTAGATTGCGACAGCAGCGCCTGCTGAGGCACCCGCGGTTACGCCGATGAGCGAGGGATCTGCTAATGGATTTCTAAATAGTCCTTGGCAAGCAGCGCCACAGATTGCCAGAATACCACCGATCAAACCCGCCAGTATGGATCTAGGCAAACGAATATCGTTTACAACGGTATTAATTGCATGAGAACTATCCAGCCAAACAATAGAGGCTAAGACAGACTCAATCGGTATGGTGAGAGTGCCGACAGATAGTGACAATAGAAGACTAGCGGGAACCAGAAACAGAAGTCCAAAGGTAAGTAGTTTGATCGGTCGCTCGCGATGGCCTTTGTCGATGGTTGGTTCTGTCGAGTTTTGCTCCGGTATAGCCATTTTGTTTGAGCTAACTTATTGTGTTTTGACTAATTGCTGTCAAAAGCTCTGGTTTGAGATGGTTTTCAAGGATCGAGGCTAATCGGTCCAAGTTTTGTTCTCTGACCAAGTTTAAGTCAATAGGATCGCTGGAGCTTATACCGGCCCACTTTAAAATCTGTTGGCAGGCGTTTGGTTGGTCAAATAGCCCATGAAGGTAGGTACCCATAACCGCTAGGTCCTTACTGATACAACCCTCGGCAGTGCCATCTTCTAACTGAAAGACTGACGTTTCCTCAGCGTTTTGCAGCAGTTTACTTTGACCACAATGTATTTCATAAGCTTGAATTGCAACTGGCTTGAAGTTTTTATTATCGAATGTAGCCGTAATATTTTTAAGTTGTTTATATTCTTCTAACGTCGTTTTTGTGGGTAGTAAGTTTAATCCATTGATGGAAGAGGGTAACCCAGCACTCTCAATACCCATCGGATCATCGATATATTGCCCAAGCATTTGATATCCACCGCAAATACCGAGCAGCTTGCCACCATACCGAAGATGTTTCAGTACGGTCTCCCTCCAGCCATTTTCCAGTAATGCATTTAAATCAGAAATCACGTTCTTTGATCCTGGCAAGATAATTAAATCTGCATTTCGATCACGGCTCTCTAATGTTACAAATTTAAGATTGACGTCAGGGTTGAGTCTTAGCGCATCAAAGTCAGTATGATTGCTGATTCTTGGGAGCACAGGGACGAGCACAGTGAGAGCACCCTTGCTTACTTTTTGCTCAATATTTATGGCGTCTTCTGCATCTAAGAAAAAATCTTGTATAAAGGGGAGAACTCCAAGTACTGGTTTATTAGTCTTTTTCTCCAACCATTCGATACCTGGCTCCAGCAAAGCTATATCACCCCTGAATTTGTTGATTATGAAACCAATAACCCTATTTTGCTCACGTTTAGACAGTAGTTTGAGCGTACCAAGCAAATGCGCAAAAACACCACCTCGATCGATGTCGGCAATAATTACTACAGGGCAATCGACACGTTCCGCAAACCCCATATTTGCTATGTCACCCTCTCTAAGATTAATCTCAGCGGGACTTCCGGCTCCCTCAACAACAATGTATTTATATTTTCCTCTTAGGCGATCAAATGAATCAATTACGGCGTTCATAGCGACTTTTTTATAGTCATGATACCTCTTAGCTTCCATGTTAGAAACGGCTTTGCCTTGCACAATAACCTGAGCTCCTTTGTCGCTTGTTGGTTTAAGCAAAATGGGGTTCATGTCGGTATGGGGCTCAAGGCCAGAAGCAAGGGCTTGTAGTGCTTGTGCCCGGCCTATCTCTCCTCCATCACAGGTAACCGCGCTATTTAGCGCCATATTTTGAGGTTTGAATGGTGCTACAGCCGTACCCTTATTACGCAGTAATCGACATAGACCAGCTGTTATTACGCTTTTCCCCGCATCAGAGGTACACCCCTGCAACATCAGTGTGGTGCTGGCAGCGAATTCGTCTAGGCTTATGGTCGCTAGTTTAGTCAAAATAGGAGTAGAGGGTGTTTATTTAAAATGTGTAGTTTCGGCTTTTACTGTCTCTAGGGTCTCAATATTTCAATAATCTATTCCTTTGCGTGCTTTATATCCGTCTCGATAGGCATGTCTAACATCTTTTACATCTGAGATTGTATCCATAATCGATCTGAGTTTACTGCCGCCACCACGCCCGGTGACCACAACGCTCTGTTCAACCGGGCGGTTCTCAATCGCAGTAATAACTTTGTCTTTGTCTAAGTATTTGTAGCCAAGCATGTAGGTCAGTTCGTCTAGCACTACAAGATCGTATTGCTCGTCAGACAAGAGTCGTTCGGCATGAACCCAAGTTTTTTCAGCCGCTAAGCAATCGGCTTCCATATCTTGAGTATTCCAAGTAAATCCCGTTCCCATTTGATATAAATCAACCGTGGGGCAGTGTTTTTGGATAAAGTTGGCTTCGCCGCACTCTTGTATACCTTTAATGAATTGCACAATACCTACTTTTTGTTGATAGCCTAAGGCACGAATCACCATGCCAAATGCAGAGCTGGTCTTTCCTTTACCATTGCCCGTCAATAGCAACGCCAGTCCTCTTTCTTTTTGTGCGGCAGCGATGTGAGCGTCAACTTTCTTTTTGTGCTTCTGCATTTTAGCTTTGTGAGCTTTTTGTTTAGCGGATAAGCCAACTTCAGAATTAGAGTTGCTCATATTCAATAGCCTCGTTGAAAGTTTTATTTGAACTACCGTCGGGCTAGGTTCAGTCGTCTAGCCCGACACCGACAGGATATCTGTTAATTAACAGGCCAACAGCATAACCCAAGAAAAAATAACTAAAGACTCAATTGTAGAATGGAGAGTCTGATTCCCCTAGAGTTATGCCGCGCCTTTTTGTCTCTAGAACGAATATTTGAAGCCCGCTGAGAAGGCTCTGCCCGAGGTATTAAAATCGGTGACTTCCTCATAGTCTTCATCAAATAAATTTTCGACTCGTCCATAGACATGAAAACCGTCTAATACCTGATAACTTGCTTTTAGATTAAACACTTCATAGTCATCAAGTTCGACTCGTCCAACACCGAAAATTTGGTTCTCAGAATCACGTGCAGCTCGCATATTTAAGTTCAACTTTAAGGCATCATTCAAGCCTGTGTAGGTAAGCCCCAAATTTGCAACGTTTTTGGGTCTACGTATACGGGTTTCGCCAGCGGTGGTTGCGGTCGAGTTATAGGTATAGTTTATGTCGAACAGCAGGTTTGTAGTAATTGGGAGCTCAAAGGTAAGTTCAGCGCCAGACGTATCCGTATCACCAAGGGCTTGCAGATAACCCTGAAACTGCACCAAATCAAAAAATATTTCGTCCTCTACCGATTGATCAAAATAAACCAGTTCAAAATAGCTACCATTACTGCCTACGTATTCAATTCCAAAGTCAAAACCCTGACTGGTTTCCTCGCTAAGTGCTAAACCTGCTGCTTCTCCAAAGGCAAAATCTCCGTTGTTGTATGCCTGCTCAGAAATACTGGGTGCGCGAAAGCCTGTGCCTGCACTGGCTTTTAATTTGACTTCGGCGTTGTTTGCCAGGTCAATTATGTAGGCTGTAGTAGCGCGATAAGTGGTTTTACTCCCAAAAGTGTCATGATCGTCGTTGCGTAACCCGATCGTGCCAAAGAAATTGTCTGAGAAAGAAAATTGAGCCTCAGCAAAAATGCCCGTTTGTTTACGGTCGAACTGCTCGCCGCTACTTGCGATAACATCCTCTTCTTCCTGATCAGCACCCATGACTAGACTTAGTAACTCATTCGCATCGTAAGTAATTAGCGCTTCAATGCGATTTAAGTCGCCTTGAGTTGCAAATGTAGAGAATCCTGAGGTAAAACTTTCGCGCTCCGTATCGGTGCTGGTGTAAGCGATCGTTGCTGACAAACGATCTGCTGAGTACTCTGAGAATAGTCGATACGCGCTTTGTTCGAAGCTTGACGAACAGTCATCCGAACCAAAGCAACCATCAAACTCAGTGTCGGAGCTCGTGTCACGAAGCACCACACCGGCTTTAAAACCATCGGCGACAACTGCGCTTGCTTTGAGGTGAGCGGTTTTATTTTCGTAACCATCTTCGTCGTTGCTTAAATCGCTTTTGCGTGCACTGAACCCATCAGACTCCAAGTCAGTTCCGGTAAAAACAATATCATAACGATCATCTTTTAAACCCAAAACAGCAGCGACTTGTTGGGTGTCATATTCACCGAGCTCTGCTGAAATATTGCCTTGAAATCCCTCTTCAGAATTTCCGGTTAGCATATTGATTACACCACCACCGTCGGCGCCGTACATGAGCCCTTGAGGGCCGCGCAGAACCTCTATTCTCTGCAAGCCCGCACCAAGTATATGTTGGATTTGCGGAGTAACTTGGGTGCCTGTTGGGTCTGAAACCTTAAGACCATCGATGTAAATTTGAGTGCGGAAACTTTCTTCTCCGCGAATACGTAGTGCACTTGCCTTGCCTAAGCCGCCGCTGTTTGAGCCAGCTACTCCGGGAACGGTACGTAAAATATCAAGCGTGTTATTAAATCCTAATTTTTCTATATCTTCATCAGTGATGACGGACATAGAAGTGCCGATTTGTCTGAGCGGCATTTCTATCCTACTGGACGTGACTACGATCTCATCCAGTTTGTTTTGAGAATGTGCAGGTAATGCACAGGACAGCGCGACAACCGCTGCAATTGGAAGACGTTTAAACATAAATCCTCAATGGCCAACTAGCCTAGTTAAAATAGTGTAAGTGGCGATTGAGCGAGGGATAAAGGCAGCACGCGAATTGTTCACGCACAGGAATGCCCTTAGATGGTAGCCCTCCGCTCCATCGTTCGTAACAAGATGAGGCCGGTTCCGGGCTCTTGAGAGAGAATAACTCTCAAATACCGTTGCGGGGGCAGCGTTGGTGTCTCACCAACTTCCCAGTTTAACCGCGTCACGCCAAAAGGCGTTCAGCAGACCTGATCTATGCGGCGCATTATAGAATTCGTAAAAACTATGTCAATTAAAATGCCGCAAATACTCGAAGGTAATCCAAATTTTAATTTTGGTTGAGATTAACAGCACAAAAAAATGCCGCTATTCGCAGGTCGGACGAATAGCGGCGTCGTCGAGATTGCTTCCATGCTTCCCAACTACGAGACGTTTCTCCTTGCGGATAACTCATTCAAGAGTGATACGGGTATGTTCACATCCAGGTGATGCCTCGTGATTTGTAGTTTATAAAATCCTAAATGAAATCACCTCACCCGTACGGGTGATTCTTCTTTTAATCACCGATCAAGGACAAAAATTCTGCGCGAGTGGGCTGGTTTGATCGAAATATTCCCAGCATCGACGAGGTTTTCATCAGCGAATTTTGTTTTTGTACGCCTCTCATCATCATGCACATATGTTTGGCTTCAATCACCACAGCAACACCCTCGGCGCCTGTAACCTCTCTTACTGTTTCAGCTATCTCGGTTGTTAATTGCTCTTGAATTTGCATGCGTCTGGCGAACATGTCAACGATTCTTGCGACTTTTGATAGTCCCAAAACCATCCCATTGGGGATATAAGCCACATGAGCTTTACCGATAAACGGCAGTAGATGATGTTCGCACATGCTGTAGAGCTCAATGTCTTTTACGATCACCATCTCTCGTGAATCGGATGGAAACAGAGCGTTATTGATGACCTCGTCAATATTTTGACGGTAGCCTTGCGTCAGAAACTCCATCGCCTTTGCTGCGCGCTTAGGCGTATCGATTAGCCCAGGACGTTCTAGATCCTCGCCGCACGCTGTTATGATATCTCTATATGCGTCTTCCATTGAGAGCCTTTGTTCGTTAAATCTATATGCTGTAATTATGCAATAAATTTACTCTTTTATCTGCGTTTTGTTGTACTTGGGTAGTAAAATTTACCAAGTCAAAACGCCGGTATTGATGCTGATTGTTGAAGCGTCTAAACTTCAGTAAAACGAAGAAATAAAGCTGAGAAATCCCAAATGATATCAATCAACGATCGATTTGAAATTAATGTGAAAAATCACATCGCCTATGTTTCGATAACTCGCCCGCAGAAAATGAATGCGATAGATCGTAAAACCTTTGAGGCTATTCCTCAGGTGGATGCGGCTCTGCGTGCGGATAAATCGATTCGATGCGTCATCTTAAGCGGTCAGGGTGGGAATTTTTGTGCTGGCCTAGATAAATCAAATTTTGAAAGCTTGTTTGCCTCGCAGCAAAACTCAGAAAAATCTGTAGTGACAGGTTTGGAGGCACGCACAAACGGGATTGCAAATGCTCCGCAATACGCGGCGTGGATGTGGCGAGAACTGCCAATGCCGGTAATCAGTGCCATTGAGGGTGTCGCACTCGGCGGGGGACTGCAAATTGCGCTCGGTGCTGATTTTAGAATTGCTTCACATGAGAGTAAGTTTTCTATTTTGGAGTTGAAATGGGGCATCATTCCAGACATGAGTAGCACGCAGATTATGCGTCATATGATTCGTGACGACATTATTAGAGAACTAACCTATACGGCTCGGACGTTCTCCGCTGAAGAGGCGAAAGAATGGGGGTTTATAACTCACATCAGCGAGGACCCCATGGCTCATGCCAAATCGTTAGCACAGCAAATTGTTGAAAAAAATCCGCATGCCGTCAGAGCCGCAAAACGAGTTATCGATCAGAGTTACTATCAAACCGCTCAAGAAGGTTTGCTAACTGAGTCTAGAGAGCAAGACAAGGTAATGGGTAAGAGTAATCAGATTGAGGCAGTGATGGCTGTTTTTCAAAAACGAAAAGCGAATTTTGCAGATTAAAAATTTGATGGGTGGTGTTGCCTCTCAGTTTTTGAGGCCCTTACGTTGCTGGTGCGAGAGACAAGGTAAAGAAGATGGCCTCTCGTTGGTTTTAAGTCTGCTCAATAATTTTTAAATGAGCTCTCGCGATCGATTTAGAGTTGCTCTTCAAGAAAGGTCTTGACCTCCGCCCAAGCTGTGTTCGCTGACCCTTTGCCAATATTCATGAGATGCCAGTCATGGATTTGATTTTTCCAAATTTGAAGTTTTACCTTGGAGCCGGATACTCTCGCTCTGTTCGTATATCGGATTGCATCACCTAATAACATCTCGCTAGAACTCGCGTGGATTAATGTAGGTGGAAGATTTGATAGATCAGCGAATAGCGGTGATACCTGTGGGCTGGCCGTGTTGCATCTCATTAGCGCAGAACTAATTAGAACACGTAACAGCATAGGTGGTTTTGCTGCTAATCCCAGGCCCTCGCCTAGCATTTTGTCGCTTTTTTGATTTTGTTTTATTGTTGGTGCCGCAAGAGTTTGATCGGCAGTTGGCGAAAATGCGAGCACGGCGTTTGGGCGTTTTATAGTTTTATCAGCACTCCATGACGACAGCATCAGTGCAAGATTGCCTCCTGCTGAATCACCCGCTAAGATCAATTTTTCTGTTGGTTTTTCACCAGAGGGACCATTGTTTAATAGCCATTTGTAAGCTGTCTGGGCGTCATCGATACTAGCGCCACGCCGATGCTCGGGCAATAAACGATAATCAACTGACAAAACTACGCCATTGCTTACCTTCGCCAATTTGTCGGTGAATGCCCTATGCCCCTTTGGGCTTCCAAAAAGAAATGCGCCACCATGCAAAAATAGCACCCTTATTGATTCATCGGCACCGTCTCTTAGAGTCCATTCACAGTCCACCCCATTGACGCTGAGTGATTCAAAGCGTGAGTCCGTTTGCAAATCATCGGAGAGTGCGTCGGCAAACTTTCTCACTGTCTTGAAGCCTTTAAATATGGACTTTTCGGACTGGATAGTGCGACGAACTTGTTTGAGTAACTCGATTGTTTCTTTGGTCGCCTCTTTGTCTTCGGGGTGCTCGTCAAACCACTCGCCAGTGGGAGAGTCGTACATAGATAGATCTGGGCCTGAAAGAATAAATCTCGCGAGCAAATACAGAACGATGACAGTGATAATGACGACTAGCAGCATATTGGAAGTTTAGTTTACGTTTTGTCTCATAACATTGTCGGACATAATGTGATGCAGTGAAAGTATTTTTCTAAGGTTTTAACTGACTTTGACGATAGCTCCGCGGAGTTTGTCCCGTCCAAGTCTTAAACGCTCGGATAAAAGCACTCGGTTCGGAAAAGCCCACCATAATGGCAATGTCTTCAATCTTGTGTTTGTCCTCGAATAAGAGTTTTATCGCAATATCTCTGCGTGTTTCTTTTTTTATTTCCTTAAATGATAGATTCTCTGCTGACAATCGCCGATGCAACACTTGCTGACTTATCTTAAAGTGACTTGCCGCCTCCTGCAGC